>PLTE01000412.1 GCA_003164375.1 Hyphomicrobiales bacterium
CCTCGCGCGGCCACATCATGGGGCTCTCAAGCGGCATGATGAAGATGATCTTCTCGACCAAAACGCGGCGGCTTCTCGGCGTGCACATCGTCGGCGAAGGCGCCACCGAGCTCATTCATATCGGCCAGGCGGTGCTCAATCTCAAAGGCACCATCGATTATTTCATCGAGAACACTTTCAACTATCCGACGCTGGCCGAGGCCTACAAGATCGCGGGGCTCGATGCCTGGAACCGGATGGTGAGCGCGTAGGACGGCAAATGCTCGTCATTGCGAGCGAAGCGAAGCAATCCAGCTCGGAGCGAGGAAGCTGGATTGCTTCGTCGCGGAGCCTGTCATCGGGCCGCGCGACTTCGCGCGGGCCCGTTGGCTCCTCGCAATGACGGCCAAATATTCAGCTCCCCCGCCCCGCATGCCATCCCACTTGCGCGTCCGGCACGGAATCGGTCGAGGCGAAATAGGGCTTGATGTCGAGAAGCGGCGTGTTGTCGAGGCAGTCGAGCCCGACGACGGTGAGCGTGTTGCCTTCGATGCGGACGAGCCGCGCCACCGAGACCGCGATCGGATTGGGCCGCGCCGGCGAACGCAATGCAAACGTGCCGCGATGCTCGGCGTAATGCCGCGGCGACTGCAGCACGAGGTCGCGCCGCGCCTGGTCCATCCAATAGAGCAGCACCACATGGCTGACTGTTTCGAGGCCCGTGAGGCCCGCGACCCAGCGCGGATCGAGCTCGACGGTGCAGGCGGCGTCCGAGCCGCGGGCGTTCTTCGGGCAGTCTTCACGCCGCCGCCATGGCGTGTGGATGCGGCCGATATAATAGAGTGAGGCGTCGAATTCTGTCGGCAGTTCGACCGCGATCTCGCCCTCGCGCAGGCCGTAAGCGTCGTCGCCGGATTGCGCATCTTGCGGCGCATTCGGCGCCGATTTGCCGGATTTGGCTGTTTCACCCATGGGCCGAAATTGGCATGGGACCCGGGCAGCCGCCAGGGCTTATGCGCCCACGGGGCGGACTTGTTGCGTTCATGGGCGATGTCCCAATTTTCTTGCACAACCCTATTTAATGACATAAAGATATCTTTATATCGCCTCGTAAGATACCTTAAAGAACCAGGCCCCTGACGATCGTGCAATGACCAACGAACTTCTGAGTTTCGCCGGACTGACCGCAACGCTGAAATCTGCCGGCGAAGCGACCAGGCTGCGCATTCTGGTGCTGCTGGCGGAGGCCGAACTGACGGTCTCCGACCTCACCGAAATTTTGCGCCAGTCGCAGCCAAGGCTGTCGCGGCACCTGCGGCTATTGGCCGAAGCCGGCCTCGTCGAGCGCTTCCGCGAAGGCTCCTGGGCGTTCTTCCGCCTGCGCGAGCGCTCTGGCGCCGACATTGCGCGCACGCTTCTGGCGCGGCTCGATCCCGACGACCCCGTCATCGTCCGCGACCGCGAGCGGCTTGCGACGGTGCGCGCCGCGCGCGCCGCCGCGGCGCAGAATTATTTCCGCCGCCACGCCGCGGAATGGGACCGCATCCGCAAGCTGCACGTCGCCGATGCCGCGGTTGAAGACGCGATCCGCGTCGCCCTGGCCGACAAGCCGATCCGGGCGTTGCTCGATCTCGGCACCGGCACCGGGCGGATGCTGGAACTGTTCTCAGGCGATATCGAGCGCGGGCTTGGGCTCGATCTGTCGCTCGATATGCTGGCGCTGGCGCGGGCGCGGCTTGATCGCTCAGGCCTCAAGCATTGCAGCGTGCGCCAAGGCGACATCTACGACCTCGCGCTGCCGCGCGACAGTTTCGACGTCGTCATCATCCACCAGGTGTTGCACTTTCTCGACGACAGCGCGCGCGCCATCCGCGAGGCCGCCCGCGTGCTGCGGCCGGGCGGGCGGTTGCTGGTCGTCGACTTTGCGCCTCATGATCTCGAATTCCTACGCGAGGAGCACGCCCATCGCCGGCTCGGTTTCGCGCCCGAGACGGTGGCGCAATGGCTCGAGGCGGCAGGCCTCGACGTGCTGCGGCAAGAGACTTTTCCGCCCGGGCCGGAGGGCCAGATCGCGGTGGCGCTGTGGCTGGCGCGCGATCCGCGCATCGTGTTGGCGCAGCCGGCAACGCGCGAGGTGGCGTGATGAACGCGCCGCGTGCGAGCCGCTTCGTGACCGCCGGCGCCCGGCAGCGCCTGCATGTCTCGTTCGAGTTCTTTCCGCCGAAAACCGCGGAGATGGAGCAATCGCTCTGGGAATCGATCGCTCGCCTGGCGCCGCTTGGGCCAAATTTCGTCTCGGTGACCTACGGCGCCGGCGGCTCGACCCGCGAGCGCACCCATGCGACCGTCAAGCGCATTCTCGGCGAAACCGCGCTGACGCCGGCGGCGCATCTGACTTGCGTCGGCTCAAGCCGCGCCGACGTCGATGCGGTGATCGCGGCTTACGCGCAAGCCGGCGTCCGCCACATCGTGGCGCTGCGCGGCGATCCGATCGGCGGCGTCGGCGAACGCTATGCGCCGCATCCGGGCGGCTACGAAAATGCCGCCGATCTGACGGCGGGCATCAAGCGCCTGGTCGACTTAGAGGGCCTCCCCGACATCGAAGTGTCGGTCGGCGCCTATCCGGAAAAGCATCCCGACAGCCCTTCGGTGGAAGCCGACATCGACATGCTCAAGAAGAAGGTCGATGCCGGCGCGACGCGGGCGATGACCCAGTTCTTCTTCGATAACTCACTTTATTTCCGTTATCTCGACCGCGTGCGCTCGGCCGGCATCGATATCCCAATCGTGCCCGGCCTACTTCCGGTGCAGAATTTCAAGCAGACCAAAAATTTCGCCGCGCGCACCGGCGCCTCGGTGCCGGCCTGGCTCGCCGAGCGTTTCGACGGACTCGACGACGATCCGGCGACGCGCAAGCTGATCGCGGCCACGGTCGCCGCCGAACAGGTGATCGACCTCGTCGATCACGGCGTCGCCGACTTCCACTTCTACACCATGAACCGTGCCGATCTGGTCTACGCCATCTGTCACTTGCTCGGGCTGCGGCCGCAGCATGCGGCGACACCAAGCGCTGATGCCGAACCGGCAAAAGAGCGCGCATAAAAACCATGAGCAAGTCTGTGACCCGTTCCAACTCCGAAATCGCGCTGCGCCGCTTGGCGGCCGAACGCATCCTGGTGCTCGACGGCGCCATGGGCACCATGATCCAGGCGCTCAAGCTTGATGAAGAAGAGTTCCGCGGCGCGCGGTTCGATGCCTGGAACCGCGAAGTGCGCGGCAACAACGATTTGCTCAATCTTACGCAGCCGGACGCCATTCGCGCGATCCATCTCGAATATTTCCGCGCCGGCGCCGACATCGTCTCGACCAATACGTTTTCCTCGACTGCGATCGCGCAAGCCGATTACGCCATGGCCGAGATCGCCTATGAACTCAATGCCGAAGGCGCGCGGCTGGCGCGCGAAGCGGCGCAGGCCGCGCAGGACGAGGACGGCCGCGAGCGCTTCGTCGCCGGCGCCCTTGGCCCGACCAATCGCACCGCTTCGATCTCGCCGGACGTGTCCAATCCCGGCTTCCGCGCCACCAGTTTCGACGAGCTGCGCATCGCCTATACCGAGCAAGTGCGGGGCCTCCTCGACGGCGGCGTCGATACGCTGTTGATCGAGACCATTTTCGACACGCTCAA
>PLTE01000271.1 GCA_003164375.1 Hyphomicrobiales bacterium
ACCTTTTTCGAAACGGCCTCTAAGCTGTCCGAGGTGTACTACGTGCCAATGCCTGGGTTCGGCCCACGCGGCGGCGATATCGACTCCAAGGGCGTGGTTTGGGTGTCGCTCGCCAGCGGCCACCTGGGCAGCTTCGATCGCACGAAGTGCAAGGGGCCGCTTAATGGCCCGGCGGCTACCGGCGATCACTGTCCGGAGGGTTGGGCATTCTACAAATATCCGGGGCCCGGCTTCCAAGGTATCGGCGACAATAGTGCCGAGGCGAGCTACTACGCCTGGGTCGATCAGCACAATGCTGTGGGACTAGGCGATGACGTGCCGATCTCGACAGCCAACGAGAACGACGGCTTCGCCGCGTTGGTCGACGGCAAAATGGTCATGCTCCGTATTCCCTATCCGATCGGTTTTTATGCCAAGGGGTTAGATGCCCGCATCGACGATGCGAAGGCCGGTTGGAAGGGTAGGGGGCTGTGGTCGTCCGAAGGCGACCGCACGCCTTGGCTCAAGGAAGGCGGCAAGGGCATGACCCCGATCGCCGTTCACATCCAGGTCCGGCCCGATCCGCTCGCGCATTGAGTGGCCGCCCCGAGCCGAAAACGAATATCCGCCCGGCGCAACGCGAGCGCCGGGCGGCTTGATTTTGCCTCGCGCCTTATGCCGTTATGGCCGGTTGGCGGCATTTGATTAAGGAGGCGAACATGGTTCGCGAACCCGTTCTGACCACCGTTGCCATTGCCGATCTTCGGCCGACCCAGATTACCGTCGGCATGCGTGAGGTCATGGCCAAGCGCAAGCTCTGGCGCGAGACCGAAAAGAAGAAAGGCGGAAAATTTCTCGGCAGGCACATGATTCCGGTGATCCTCGGCCCGAAACAGCGCAACTACGTCATCGATCATCATCACCTTTCGCTCGCGTTGCACGACGAGGGGGTCGCCAACGTGGCCGTGACCGTCATCGCCAATTTGAGCAGGCTCGATATCGACGCATTCTGGACCGTCATGGACAATCGTTCCTGGATGCATCCGTTCGACGCCAAGGGTGTTCGCCGCCACTACAGCGACATTCCCAAATCCATGACCGAACTCGTCGACGATCCGTTCCGCTCGTTGGCGGGCGAGTTGCGCCGCGCCGGCGGCTTCGCCAAGGACACGACGCCGTTTTCCGAATTTCTCTGGGCGGATTTTCTGCGCCGGCGCATGAAGCGAAGGACCGTCCAACGCGACTTCGACCGCGCCGTCGTCGCGGCGCTGGAACTGGCCAAGAGCACGGACGCAAATTATCTGCCGGGGTGGTGCGGCCCGGCGCCGCAGGACTGAAGGCAGCGGCCGCAGATATGTGGCCTCGGCAAACCTGCGCTGACCCGCGCATGTTCCGCCGCGCACCATTTGGTATAATGTATGAATAGCGCAACGCGGGATGGATCGGTCCAGGTGGGTCCGGGAAGGGACAATTACCGAACAGGCGTAGCGGCGGCGCTGGTAGCGCTGGCGATTACGGCTGTCGGCTGCAGCGACTTCGGTGGGACGAAGAAGGCACCGCCCGTGCCGGTCGATGCCAACGCTTTCCCGGCCGACTACCGCACCCAGCTGGTCGCCTTCCTCAGACAGTCATTAACCGGGCGGGCGGACTTCCACGGCGCCCTGATTTCTCAACCGGTGCTCAAGCCGATCGGCGACAGTCAACATTACACGGTGTGCCTGCAGTTCAACGGCCACGCCATGCTCAACACCAAAATTGCGATTTATCTCTACGGCCAGATGACGCAATTTGTCGATGCTACGCCGCCGCAGTGTGCCGATGCCGCCTATCAACCGTTCAAGGAGCTCGAGGCGGCACTGCCTCCCTCCTGATTGGAAAAAACGATCGGCATTGCAGCCGACCGCAGAAGCAGAATGAACAACAATGACGTTCTTATCGTGGGCGCGGGCCCGACCGGCCTTACGCTCGCCATCGATCTCGGCAAACGCGGGGTGCGATGCACCATCATCGAGCAAAAGGAGCGCCCGGCGTTTCTGCCGAAGATGGAGCGCATCAACGCGCGGACCATGGAAATCTACCGCCGCATGGGGCTTGCGCAGAACATCCGCGGTGCCGGCCTGCGGTCGGATTGCCCGATGGACGTCTATATCATTCTCGCGCTCAACGAGCCGCCGCTGTTGCATCTGTCGTATCCGTCGGTCACGCAAGCGCAGGCGAAGACGCGGGCGACCAATGACGGCACGCTGCCGCTCGAGCCCTATCAGCTGATTTCGCAATACACGCTTGAACCGCTGTTAAAGTCGATTGTCGAGACAATTCCAGCCGTGACGGTGCGTTTCGGCTGTGAGTTCCTGTCGCTACAGCAGGATGCCGACGGCGTCACCGCGCGCGTGCGCACGGCCGGCGGCGGCACGCAGGACATCCGCGCCGCCTATCTCGTCGGCTGCGACGGCGGCACGAGCGCGGTGCGCCGGGAGCTCGGCATCGCGCTCTCGGGCGAAGGCAATCTGTTGGCGCTGCGCCAGGCGCTGTTTCGGTGCGACGAATTGTTCGACCGCTTGCCGATCGGGGAAGCTTCTCGCTTGGGCCCCGGCAGGGGCCGGCACTATCACGTGGCCGACGACAAGGCGACATTCTTGATCATGCAGGATTCGACCAAGCACTGGACGCTGCACTCGATGGTCGACAGCGACGAAGACATGAAAGCGGCGTTCGAACGCACCGTCGGCGTTCCCGTCAAATATGAGATGCTGTCCTGCGCGCCGTGGCGGCAGAATCTTCTGCTCGCCGATCGTTACGGCAAAGGTCGTGTCTTCCTCGCCGGCGACGCGGTGCATCTGGTCATTCCGACCGGCGGGCTCGGCATGAATTCCGGCGTCGGTGACGCCATCGATCTGTCCTGGAAGCTCGCGGCCGCGCTCGCCGGCTGGGGCGGGCCGCAGCTCTTGAAATCCTATGAGATCGAGCGCCGCCAGATCGGCGATCGCAATGTCGGTGCGTCGCGCTATGCGACGCTCGGCCGGCGCAAATGGCGCGGCATGTGGCGGCCGAATATTCGCGACGATTCTGCGGCGGGCGCGGAAACCCGTCACCAGCTCAGCGCCGTGGCCGACGTCGAACAGCGCAAGAGCAATGAGATGATCGGCGCAGAGCTCGGCTACCGTTATGTCGACTCGCCCGTCATCTGCAATGTGCCGGGCGGCCCCGAGCATCTGTTTCGCGACTATCGGCCGACCACCTGGCCCGGCGCGCGACTGCCGCATGTCTGGCTCGACGACGGCACGCCGATGCAGGACCGCATTCCCGATGGCTACGCCATCCTCAGGCTCGGCGGCAGCCGCGCGGATGCGAGCGGACTTAAACGCGCGATCCGCGCTCACGGCGCGCCAGTCACGGTGCTCGACGTGCCGGACCCGATTGCGCGCGATATTTACGGCTCTGATTTGATCTTGGTGCGGCCGGACCTGCACGTGGTCTGGCGTGGCAATGTGGCGCCCGAAAATCCCGCCGAAGTCGCGGCGGTTGCGACCGGTCACTCGTCGGCGCGCGATTGAATCGCGGGCCACCGGCCGGGGCGTCTGCTCGCGATATTCGCGCTACTGGGTCGGTTATGCCTTGAGTGCCACCGAGGCCAATTGCGGCTCGGTCGGATGGGCGAACTGCTCATGCATTCGCGCGACGTCGATCTCGCCTTCCCACTTGGCCACGACGATCGTCGCCACGCCCGTGCCGATGAAGTTCGTCAACGCCCGCGCCTGCGACATGAAGCGATCGATGCCGAGGATCAGGGCAATGCTCGCGACCGGGATGTGTCCGACCGAGGATAGCGTCGCGGCAAGAATGATGAAGCCGCTTCCGGTTACCGCGGCGGCGCCCTTCGAGGTGAGCAGCAGAACGAAAAGAATGCCGATTTGTTGCCATAGCGTCAGGTGCGTGTTGGTCGCCTGCGCCAGGAAGACCAAAGCCATCGTCAAATAGATGCAGGTGCCGTCGAGGTTGAACGAGTAACCGGTGGGGATCACCAGGCCCACCACCGACTCGCTGCAGCCGAGGTGCTCCATCTTGGCGATGAATCGCGGCAGAACCGGTTCGGAGGTGGAGAAGCCGAAGACCAGCAGCAGTTCTTCCTTCAGATAGCGAATGAGGGCGAGAATTCTGAACCCCGCCAGACGGGCGATCAGGCCGAGCACGATGAAAATGAAAAGCAGACAGGTGGTGTAGAACGTCGCCATGAATTGCGCGAGCGACAGCACCGTTCCCAGCCCGAATTTGCCGACCGCGAAGGCCATGGCGCCGAAGGCGCCCAGCGGCGCGACCTTCATGATGATGTCGAGAAGTTGGAAGAGAATGCCGGAAACGTCGTTGATGAAGCGAAGAACGAACTCCCCCCGTTTGCCGAACATGTGCAGCGCGATCGCGAACAGGATGGCGAAGAACAGCACTTGCAGCATGTCGCCCGCGGCAAACGCTCCGACGATGGTGTCCGGAATAATGTTGAGCAGGAAGCCTATGGCGCTCTGGTCGTGCGCCCGGGTGATGTATCCTTCGACCAGCTTGGGATCGAGGGAAGCCGGGTCGACATTCATGCCGGTGCCAGGATGCCATAGATTGATGACAATGAGGCCGACGACGAGCGCGAGCGTCGTCACGGCCTCGAAATAAATCAGCGCCTTGACGCCGATGCGGCCGATCTTGCGCATATCCTGGACGCTGGCGATGCCGTGCACGACGGTGCAGAACACGATCGGCGCGATCATCATCCTGATCATCTTGATCAAGGCGTCGCCGAGCGGCTTCACGCTTTGGCCGGCCGACGGATAAAGAGCGCCGAGCAGGATGCCGGCGACCACCGCGATAAGGACTTGGATGTAAAGCTGAGCGTACCACGCTCTCCGCGGTGGGCGGATCGCCG
>PLTE01000422.1 GCA_003164375.1 Hyphomicrobiales bacterium
TATCTGATCGCCGAAGTGATCGCGATCCCTTTGTCCGGCTTCCTGTCGCGCGCGCTCGGCACCCGCATTCTGTTCGCCACCTCCGCGGCCGGCTTCACGCTCGCCAGCATCATGTGCGGCACCGCGTCCTCGATCGGCAGCATGATCCTGTGGCGCGCGATTCAGGGCTTTATCGGCGGCGGCATGGTGCCCACCGTATTCGCCTCGGCCTACCTGATCTTCCAGGGCCCGCGGCAAAAACTCGTCGCCCCGATCGTCGGCCTGATCGCAACCCTGGCGCCGACCATTGGGCCGACCGTCGGCGGCTATCTCACCGACGCCTATTCCTGGCACTGGCTGTTCTTCATCAATGTGCTGCCCGGCATCGCCGTCACCTTGGCGACCGTGGTCCTGATCGATTTCGACGAGCCCGACTACGCGCTCCTGCAAAACTTCGACTGGTGGGGCTTGATCAGCATGGCGGGCTTTCTCGGCGCGCTCGAATATGTGCTGGAGGAGGGCCCGCGCTACGAATGGTTCGACGACGACACCATCTTTGCCGTCGCCATCGTCTCAGGCCTCTCGGCAGTCGTGTTCTTTCTCCGCGTGCTCACCGCGCGCGCCCCGATCGTCGACCTGCGCGCTTTCGCCAACAGGAATTTCGCCGTTGGCTCGCTGTTCTCCTTCGTGCTCGGCATCGGGCTTTACGGGCTGACTTATCTCTATCCGGTCTATCTCGCGCAGATACGCGGCTATAACGCGCTGATGATCGGCGAATGCATGTTCGTCTCGGGCCTGGTGATGTTTCTCACGGCCCCGCTCGCCGGCCGCCTGGTCGAAAAAACCGATCCGCGCTTTGTGCTCATCGCGGGCTTTCTCTTCTTCGCCGTCGGCACCTGGCAGATGAGCTACCTCACTTCGGACTGGGATTTCTGGGAATTGCTGTGGCCGCAGATCTTCCGCGGCGTGGGCCTGATGCTGGCGATCATCCCGGTGACCAACACCGCGCTCGGCACGCTGCCGCCCGAACGGGTGAAGAACGCCTCCGGCCTGTTCAATCTGATGCGCAACCTTGGTGGCGCGATTGGGCTTGCTGCCATCAACACCTGGTTCAACGACCGGCTCGATCTGCATTTGCAGCGCCTGCACGAGGCGGTCAATCCGGCCAACATCGCGGCAGGCGAAACGCTCTCAAACCTCGCCACGCGTTTTCCGGGCTCCGACGCCAAGGCCCAGGCGCTCGCGGCGCTGACCCACATGGTGCGCCTGCAAGCCGAAGTCATGAGCTATGCCGACGTGTTCCTGATGCTCACCGTTCTCTTCGTCGCGCTCGCCGCTTGCGGCATCCTGATGAAACGCCCGCAAGCGCCAGCCGGCGCAGGCGCCGGGCACTGAACTCACCGTTTACTCGGCCGTCATGGCCGGACTTGTTCCGGCCACCCACGTCTTTAAACTCAGCGCGGCAAAATAAGACGTGGATGCCCGGGTCAAGTGTTTAGCCGGGAGACATGACGATAATCATGCGCCCCCAAAACACCCACCCCTGGAACACCGCCCGCGCCACCCTCTACGGCGCCGCCATCGGCTTCGTCGCCGCAGCCTTCAAACTCCTCGCCCCCTGGAGCGAGCCGCACACGCTCGGCTTGATCGCCCGCGAGCTCACAGGCGCAACGCTCGCCTTCGCGCTCCTCTGCGGCCTTGCCGCCGCGCTGCGGAATTTTATCGTGCGGAGATTGGTGGGAGCGGAGACGGAGTAGCCTTTCATCCGCCCCTGGGGGGTGCAGGCTGGCCATGTTCCGAATCTGCCGCCGTTCCGCTATAATGCCAAGATGAGCGTCAGCCCTAGCAAACCGACAAGAAAACCCGCCGCCAACAGTCGCGACCTCGCTGCCTACACGTTTGCCGAAGCTGCCCGCTATTTGCGGCTGCCTCAGGCGACCTTGCGCTCATGGCTGCTCGGCCGGCAATACCCGACGGCCGACGGCAGCGGCCAATTCCCGCCACTGATCCGGCTGGCCTCGCCGCGCCCGCCCTTGCTTTCCTTCGCTAACCTGATCGAGGCGCATGTGCTCCGTTCGCTGCGCACCGAGCATGGCGTGCCGGTCAAGGCGCTGCGTAGCGCGCTTGCTTTTGCGGAGAAGAGCCTCGGCATCGATCGTCTTTTGCTGCGGCGGGAGCTGTGCACAGGCGCCGGCAAGGTGTTCCTCGAGCGCTACGGCGAATTGATCGAGCTCACGGCGTCCGGTCAGCTCGCGATGCGCCAGCTCTTCGACGAGCATTTGAAACGCGTCGAATGGGACTCGTCCAAGCTTCCAGTACGGCTTTATCCATTTGTGTCGGCTGCCGCGCCGCGCGCGGAGCACCCGATCGTCATCGATCCGCGCATCGCCTTCGGCAGGCCGGTGGTGGTGCGCAACAGCATATCCACCTCCGCCATTGCCGAGCGCATCGATGCCGGAGAAAGCGTCGAAGATGTCGCCGCCGATTACGATCTTGGCCGATCGGAAATCGAGCAGGCGATCCTCTATGAGCGGGCGGCTTGAGCTTTGTCTATTTCACCGATCGCGATCTCGGCAAGCGATTTCCCGAGAGTCTAAAATCCGGCGGCCTGACAGTCGAGCGACACGGCGATCACTTCGCCCCGGACACTGCCGATGAAATCTGGCTGGAGACGGTCGGCAGGCGCGGCTGGATCGCGCTCACCCATGATCGCCGCATCCGCTATAAACCCAACGAACGCGATGCCGTCACGCGGCACGGCGTCGCCTTGCTGGTGATCGTCGGCGCCGCGCCCTTTCCGGACCTCGCCCGCGCCTTCGTCACAAGCCTACCGGTCATCGAACACTTCCTGCGCCGCCACCAGCCGCCGTTCATCGCCAAAGTCTATAGGCCAACGCCCGCCGAGACCGCGCGGCGCAGCACGGCGCCGGGACGCATCGAGCTCTGGTATGCCCCGTAGTGTCCCGCGATCAAAGGCGGCGTGACCAACCCTCCCCATGCAGGGGGACCGGCCGCAAGGGCGCCGGGGTGGGGCAGGGCGAACGACGCCGGCTCGCCGCGCCGTAGCGATTTTGCGAACGCGGGAGCCTGGATGGAGCGGCGGAAAAACCGGGAGAAAAATCACGCGGCTTGAAGCCGTGCCAATTCCGTTTCGAATTCAAAGCGCAATTGCGCGCCTTCCTCGTCCGGCAGCCAATTGGTCATCTGCGGAAAGATGGTGCGGTAGAGCGTGACGCGCCTCGGCTCCCACGGCATCGTCTGCGCCGCTCGCGCCTCGGCAAGAATCTTGTACAAGTCTTCGCGAACTTGGTCGGGATCGGCGCGGTAGACAGGCGTCGGCTGATCGTCGAACAGTTCATCCTGTTCGTCGTTGCCGAAAAGGTCGCCTTGACGGGAGGGGGCCATATTTTGCACGGTTCACTGGTCGAATCAGCTGAATCATGCGCGATCTTGCCGGCCGACGCGAGTATGGCGTCCGAGTTTTCCCCGCAGCCCACGGGCCTTCCCTTTAGGCCTTGCTTTTGCTTTTGCCTTTCGCGGCGGCGGTTTTCTCGTCGGGCGACGCGAGCGCGCCGGCATCGCGGAGTTCGTCGGCGCTACGCAGCGGTCCGCCGCAGATGCGGTTCAAAAGATCGGCTTGCTTCGGTTCCAGAGCGATGAGCCGGCCGAGCACATTGAGCAAATCCAGCAAATCGGTCGTGTATTCGGGCAGCCAATGCGCCGGCTGAATGGAATCGAGTGGTGACGGTGGCCGGCGGTCGCCGATGATGGGGCGGCTGCGATCGCGCCGGCGATAACTGAACCAATGCCGGAGCACCTGCACGCCGGAGACTTCATAGGTCCACATTTCCGGCGTAACGTTTTCGATATAGCCCTTGCCGACTTTCAATCGATGCGTTGCGGGATCGTAGTCCATCGTATCGGGCAATGGCTCAGGCGCTGACGGGATCACGCCACCGGCGGGAATCGTAGGGGCGATTTCCTTCGGCAGACGCGGCGCGTGCTTTGGACGATCCGCCGTCGGATCGACAAAGCGTTCACCGTAGCAATGCAGCCAAATCACTTCGGAACCGAGCGTTACAGCTTCAGCGAACAGCTTAGCATCCGCGGTCAAGGGAATGCGCAAGCCCGGACGAATGAGGTCCGCTTTAAAGCGCGCCGTGAAAGATGGATGCGCTGAGATGGCAGCAATGTAGGCTATAACGTCCTCTGCCTTAACCGCATGGCCAAATACTACGGCGAGGTGCCTGAGTAGCGCGGGCTTGATATTCGGCTGCTTTGCAGCACTGTCGAGCCAGAGCGGGTACGCGCGCCCACCACGACCATGGTAGTGATGTTGGTCAGGAATAAGAGCGGTAATCGTGAAAGGAGGTCCTCCGGTCGGCGATAGGTCCTCTGGTGCGGTCAAGAATATTTGCCGGTCCGACAATTTGGACCACAGCTGCGGTCGGGGTCTGGTCAAAAGACGAATATCTGGCGGTAGCCATTGGCGATCGAACGATCGAAAAGCATACCTTACCGGACTGACGACCGGTTCTTTGTCATCGCTGACGCTGGTCCGACGAGTTGGATATGCTCCTAGCTCCTCAGTCACCGTCTTGCCGACATAACGGGCGCGAGCCTTCCCTTCGCCCGGATCCGGGTGGTAGAGCATTTCTTTCTTTACCGGATCCTTCTCTCGTTGCAGAGTCTTCCATCGATTTTCCAAAGTTTGGATATCGGGTGAGATAACCCACGTCCGGTGCGTCTTTACGCCAGGACCAGACCATACAAACACCTCCGCGAGAGGGGGAAAGCTTGCCCACGCGCCTGTTTGCTCCGGAAGAAACGGGTCGCGCCAACCTGAGGCGCCATCCAACCAATTTTGATTGGCGAGTGAAAGCTTCGCCAAGACTTCAAATTTCTTCTCGCGTTTGCCCTTTGGCAGCGCCACGTATCGGACGCGCCCGGGCACATCTCGGCTTTTATTCGCTGCCCTTGCAGCAAGGACAATACACACTGGTTGCTGGACACCTTGGAAGACGCGCGTCGGTACGTCGGGCTGATGGCCTTCCGGTGAGCAATCGACGACCCAGATGTCGTTTGAATCGCGACGCAAATCCTCACGCATTTTTTGAAAACCCGGGCCGTTCAGGAAACCGGCAACCGTTATGAAACAGACGATCCCGTATCGGTCGTGTTCAGGTTCGCCGGTTGCCTCGTGCCATCCCGAGCCAAATACTTGCAGCGTCGCCCACCGCCAGAAATAAACATAGAGGTTTTTGAGATGATGAGCATGAGCGCTCACCCCCCACCCCGGCGGAGGCATCCAACGATTCATCGGCGCGACGCGTCCAACGCTGCCATTCTCAATCCAGGCACCCTGTCCGGCCGCTTGATTCTTGTACGGCGGATTGCCGATGACCACGGTGATCCGCTGTTCCTTTTTGACTTGGTTGGCGTCCCGCCGTGATTTCGCGATCGGCTCATATAGTTGTCCAAGCGTCTCTTCCTCGATGAAGGGATTGCCGAGCGTGTCGGTGATGAATAGGCGCAGTTCCGGCAATGGGGGCTTCTTCATCAGCGCTTGTAGTTCGGCAATCAACCGAAGCTGCGCAACTGCAAACGGGCCGAACTGGATTTCAAACCCTATCACGCGTTTGGCTGCGGCCTCTATCGCGCCGCGCACCGCGCCGGACCCTTGGTCCTCCTCCACCGTTGAGGCGATGCGCCGAAGGACACCGAGAAGGAACGTACCGGTGCCGACCGCAGGGTCTGCTACAACCACGTCGGCGGCGGCGAAACCGGCTGGCCGTTCGAAGAGCGGTCCGCGCAGCGCCTCGTCGACGAGGTTCACCATCGCTCGCACGACTTCAGGCGGCGTGTAATAAGAACCCGTCCGCTTGCGCAAAGTATTGTCGTAGACTTCCAGAAAATCCTCGTAGAAATAGAGCCAGGCCTCGGGCTTATCCTTGCTGATCGTGTGCCAATTGACCTCATTGAGAACCCGCGTCAGCGTGCCGAGCGATGTCTTGAGCGCTTCTTGATTTGAAGAATCGTCCGTCAGCAGGCGGAGCGCGGTTCCAATCAGCGAATTGGACTTGCGCAATTCCTGCGCCGCCTTTTCGGTCCCGCCCGACAGTGAGATATCCCGCGCCCGCGCGACCAGAAGTCCAAACGTCACCGCTTGCGCATAGCCGTCCGCGAATTGTGCATTGTCTGCCTGCGGGAACAGGAGTTTGCGCCAATCTTTCGCGAGACCGGTCAGGGCGGGACTATCGAGCGCCATCTGTTCGATGACTTCATCGCGCAACAGTCGGCAGAGTCGAGCGCTGATCTCGGCAAGCTCCTTCGCGGACTTTGGCGGAATGGGACTCCAACTGAGAAAATCGCTGATAAGCGGCAGCAACGATCCGGGCGCCGCAAGCTTCGCACCCGAACTCGCGACATCGCCTTCAAGATGGACGACGCTGCCTTCAAGTTTCCCATCGCGCCACAAGCTGAAAGAGCCGCCGTCGGTATAGAGCAAATTCGGCAGCGACCTCAGTTTGTTTCACTGTTCCTTATCGTGCGGATCGTCGAAGCGACGCGGGTCGGCGCCCTTGCCCGGCGCCTTGACTTCGATGAACCCCACCAAAGCGTTCTTCACGGTGACCGCGAAATCCGGACGGGTCTTCAGCTCAGAAAGCGTGGTCTCGCCGACAAGCCCAATGGCGCCGGCAGGCAAGCCCTCAATTTCGGCCAATTCGCGAATGAGCGATTCAAGCGGACCGCGCAGCTGATCTTCCGGCGCCCCGGAAATAGCGATATTCGCCAGCTTGGATTTGATGCTGGCGCCGTAGGTTGAGACGGCACTCGCGAGGGTCTTTTCCGGCAATTTCAATTTCCCCAAACGCCCCAGACTCGGATTAGCGGTATTCGGGGAGATTGCAAAGTCGCCCTTTCACTACCATTAACGGGGGCTTGATCAATCTGGCCGGACCTCTCCGGCTCGCGGTACGCCGCGAATCGGCGAAGCCGCCCAAAAAGACGTGGATGGCCGGAACAAGCTTGCAGTCGGGCGGGCGGAACGCGGGACCCGTGTGTCCGGCCATGACGGGGAAGGGGCCACGTCACGACCAAGAACGGCACGAATTTTGAGATTCGACGGGTCGCTTAGGCGCTCAGTAAGGAGCGTGCTCGAGCGCGCGCTGCGGCTGAGCGTTCTCAGCTAACCGCCGTTTTGCCAGCGTATTTCGATTGATCGTAAAACTTAAGCCAAGCAGGTTCATGATCAGAACGAGCGCAACCAAGCCCAGAGTGACATAACGCTGCTGGAGCATGGGGCTCATTGTCCTTTAAGAGCGACGGCTCAGTCCACCGCGAGGCAGCCTTCGATCGCCTCGTGCAGGTTGCGGATGAGCTCGTCCATCGTTTCGCCTTGGGTGGCGCAGCCCGGAATGGCGGGGACCTCGGCCCAAAAGCCGCCTTCCTCCGCGTCGTGCACTACGACTTTGATCTTCATGGCGATGCTTCCGTCAATGCAACCTGGAGCCCCCGATAGAATATATGCCTGCGCGTCCGATCCGTCACCCTGAGGTGCCCGCCGAAGGCGGGCCTCGAAGGGTGCGGCCGAGGTGCCGGGGCCGATCTCCTTCGAGGCTCGGCGCTACGCACCGAGGGCCTCAGGATGACGGGAGACGCCTATCACATTTAATGTAGCATAGCCCTTGACAGGCGTCCCCCATATGGTTACATGCCGTCGAACCTCGCTCACCAAGGACGCCT
>PLTE01000339.1 GCA_003164375.1 Hyphomicrobiales bacterium
GTTTCGCGCTGAACGTAACGGGGGTCTTTTCAGTTCGCGCGCGAAAAGCGTGGCGCGAGGACGGGAGCGCTCATCCGCCCCACGATAGTGGGGGAGGGGGGCCGCGCGTTAACTCACGCCCTGGCGTATTTACCGCGGTTGAAGAAGCGGTCCTTCTGGTCTTCGGTCGCGGTGTCGCGGTTCGATTTGATGGCGGCGACTTTGGCGAGCGCGGCCTTGACCGCCGGCCGTTCGTCGATCGCCTTGAACCAGCGCCCGAGGTTTGGATGATCCTCCCACTTCACGCCGTGCATGTCGTGCACGCGCGTCCAGGGGAAGGTGGCGATGTCGGCGATCGAATAGTCGTCGCCGCCGAGATAGGGCGTTTCCCCGAGGCGTTTCTCCAGCACCTCGTAAAGCCGCTTCACTTCGGTCTGAAAGCGCTCGAACGCGTAGGAGCTGCCGTCCTTCGGCGCGAACATCTTGAAATGAAAAAACTGGCCGAACGCCGGGCCGACGCCCGTCATCTGGACCATCATCCATTGCAGCACGTCGTATTTCTTCACCGTGTCCGTGGGCAAGAACTTTCCCGATTTCTCGGCGAGGTACATCAAGATCGCGCCGGACTCGACGACGGTATAGGGCTTGCCGCCCGGGCCTTCGTGATCGACGATCGCGGGAATTTTCGAGTTCGGATTGATCTTGATAAAATCCGGATTGTACTGCTCGCCCTTCCAGACGTCGATGAAATGCTCCTTGTAAGGCAGCTTGGTCTCTTCGAGCATAATGTAGATTTTCTGCACGTTGGGGCTGGTCAGCGCATAAAGATCAATCATGGCGATATCCTCGGCAATGTTCTTGCGGTCCTCGGGAGGCCGCGAAACTATCGGCCCGCGCGGCTCCCGGCAAGCGGGGACAACGGCCGCTCAACGCCGCGCGCGGCGGCTTTCCCATGCCCTTGTGCCGCGTCACCGATGCCGCGTAGGCTTGGCATCGGCACCAAGAAGAATACGACGAAAATGGGGGAACAGGATGCAGCACTTATTACGGGGCTTCGCCGTCATCGTTATTGCATGCGTGGTCGCGGCGGGTGCGAGCGGCGCGGCACGCGCCGCCGACGATTATCCCAATCACCCAGTCCGCTTGTACGTTGGCTATCCGCCCGGCGGAACGGTCGATATCTGCGCGCGCATCATAGGCCAATATCTGTCCGAGCATCTGCAGCAACAGTTCGTGATCGAAAACAAGCCCGGCGCCGGCAACAATCTCGCGACCGAAATTGCCGTCCGCTCGGCGCCTGACGGCTACACGCTGTTCCTGGCCAATCCCGCCAATGCGATCAACGCCACGCTCTATAAGAATCTGTCCTTCAACTTCATCGCCGACATGGCGCCGGTCGCCGGCATTATCCGTGTGCCCAACGTCATGGAGGTCAATCCGAACGTGCCGGCGAAAACCGTGGCCGAATTCATTGCCTATGCCAAGGCCAATCCCGGCAAGGTCAACTTGGCGTCGTCCGGCATCGGCACCTCGGTGCATCTGTCCGGCGCCTTGTTCATGATGATGACCGGCGTCGATCTCATTCACGTGCCGTATCGCGGCGCGGCCCCGGCGCTGACCGACATGATGGGCGGCCAGGTCCAGGTGATGTTCGACAATCTGCCATCGTCGATTGCCTATATTCGCGCCGGCCGCTTGCGCGCGCTCGGCGTCACCACGGCTGACCGCAATCCGGCGTTGCCCGACGTCCCGAGCGTCGGCGAAACCGTGAAGGGCTACGAAGCGGTGGCGTTTTTCGGCCTCACCGCGCCGGCCGGCACGCCGCGCTCGGCGATCGACAAGCTGAACAAGACGGTGAACGAAGCGCTCGCCGACCCCGCGATGAAGGCAAAGCTCGCCGAGCTCGGCGGCGAACTGATCCCCGGGACACCGGAGGATTTCGGCAAGCTCGTCGCCAGTGAAACCGCCAAATGGGCCCCCGTCGTCAAAGCCACCGGCGCCGCCGCGGAGTAATCGGGCTCGCCCGGCAAAGAAAATCATGACAAAGAAAAAAACGCCCGAGGAATTGCGCAGCTATCGGTGGTTCGGCAAGAACGATCTGCGCTCGTTCGGCCATCGTTCGCGGCTGCGCCAGATCGGCTATGACCGCGCCGACTGGGTCGGCAAGCCGGTGATCGGCATCATCAATACCTGGAGCGACATCAATGCCTGCCACGGCCATCTGCGCGATCGCGCCGAGGACGTAAAGCGCGGCGTCTATCAGGCCGGCGGCTTTCCCATCGAATTGCCGGCGATGTCGCTTGCCGAGCCGATGGTAAAGCCCTCGACCATGCTCTACCGCAATTTCCTCGCCATGGAATGCGAGGAGCTGTTGCGCAGCCATCCGATCGACGGCGCGGTGCTGATGGGCGGCTGCGACAAGACCACGCCCGGCCTGATCATGGGCGCGATCTCGATGGGGATTCCTGCGATCTATGTGCCGGCAGGTCCCATGCTGCGCGGCAATTGGCGCGGCCATACGCTCGGCTCGGGCTCCGACGCCTGGAAATACTGGGACGAAAAACGCGCCGGCCGCATCGGCGACGACGAATGGAACGAGATCGAGAGCGGCATTTCGCGCTCGTTCGGCACCTGCATGGTGATGGGCACCGCCGCCACCATGATGGCGATCACCGAGGCGCTCGGTTTGACTTTGCCGGGCGCGTCGTCGATTCCCGCGGTCGACGCCAATCATCCACGCATGTGCGCCGCCGCGGGCCGCCGCGCCATCGACATGGTGTGGGAGAATTTGACGCCGCAAAAAATCTTGACGCCTGCGGCCTTCGACAACGCCATCCGCGTGCACATGGCGCTCGGCGGTTCGACCAACGCCATCATCCACGTCATCGCCATGGCGCGCCGCGTCGGCGTGCCGCTCGACATGGCGCGTTTCGACGCGATTTCGCGGCAAGTGCCGGTGATCGCCAATATCACGCCGTCCGGCAAATATCTGATGGAGGATTTCTTCTATGCCGGCGGCCTGCGCGCGCTGATGAGCGAGATGAAGGAGCTGCTCGATCTGTCCTGCCTCACCGTCACCGGACATTCGCTGGGTGAGGGGATTGCCGGCAGCAAGGTGTATCTGCCCGATGTCATTCATTCGCTGAAGGAACCGCTGTATGCCGAGGGCGCCACTGCCGTGCTCACCGGCAATCTCGCGCCGCGCGGCTGCGTGATGAAGCCGGCGGCGGCCGACCAGCGTTTCCTGCGTCACCGTGGCAAGGCGATCGCGTTCGAGAATTACGACCATATGGCGCGCGAGGTCGAACGCGACGATCTCGATGTCACGCCCGACCATGTGCTGGTGCTCAAGAACGGCGGCCCGAAGGGCGGACCCGGCATGCCGGAATGGGGTCAATTGCCTATACCGAAAAAACTTCTCAAAGCCGGCGTGCGCGACATGCTGCGCATTTCCGACGCGCGCATGAGCGGCACCAGCTACGNNCTGCATCCTGCATGTGGCGCCGGAAAGTTTCGTCGGCGGGCCGCTGGCGTTCGTGCAGACCGACGACGAAATCGAGATCGACGTTGCCGCTCGCAAAATCCACCTGCATGTCAGCGACGAGGAGCTTTTGCGCCGGCAAGCCTCCTGGAAGCAGCCGGCGCCGCATTATCCGCGCGGCTACGGCGC
>PLTE01000021.1 GCA_003164375.1 Hyphomicrobiales bacterium
CGATGCCGGCCAGCGCCAACCTGCGTATCTTCGTCATGGTCGGCATCTGCGGCGGCTTCACCACCTTCTCTTCCTTCAGCCTGCAAACCTTCCTGCTGCTGCGCGAAGGCGCCTATCTCTGGGCGGCGGCCTATGTGACGGGCTCGATGCTGATCTGCCTCGCCGGCACTGCCGCGGGGATCGCGCTGTTTACCCGGACTTAACCGGACGCTCCTACTCTTCGGCGCATGCTTCGTCGCCGGCTGTTTCTCGCCTTCGCCTCCGGTCTGCTTTTGGCCGACGCACCGCTGCGTCCCACGCTGCATCCGGGCGATGCGGCGCATGAGGCGGTTCTGACCCTGCCGAGCGGGGCGCGGCTATCCTGCCCGGCGTTGCGCGCCGATCTGCTTGCCAAACTGCCGTTGCGCGCCGGTCCGGTCTTCGCGCTGCGTTTTGGCTGGGATGCGGGCGATGCGACGCAGAATCTGCTCGCCTTGATCGCCTCCGATGGCGGCGTGCTGGCGCTGGAGCGGCTGTTCTGGCAACGCGGCCGCGCCAGCTTCGTCACCCGCCTCGCCATGCGGCCCGACCGCGTCCATCTGGCGCTGGAGCGGGTGGCGATGCTGCCCAATGGCCGAATTCGCCATGAAAGCTGGACGGATTACCTCGTGCGAGACGCCGCCGGACTGCACGACGCGCCCGCACGTCCGGTGCTGGAGGGCACGTTGCAGACCGCGTTGTCGGCCGAACGGAGGCGTCTGGCGGTCTTCACGCAAGCCCGGCCCGCGACCATTCCGGCGCAGTTGCTCGCCGCCCTGCGAGGCTCACCCTTCGGCGAGGGCGCGGCGAGCAACTGAGGCAAGGTAGGTTGCGGCGGCGGGCAAAATCGCGTCGTTGAAATCGTAGCCGTCATTGTGCAGATCGGCGCCCGGCCCGTTGCCGATCCAGACATAGGCGCCCGGACAGGTTTGCAGCATCCAGCCGAAATCCTCCCCGGTCATCGCCGGCGGCAGATCGGAGCGCAAATGCAGCCCGGCGGCGTGGGCGGCCTCGGCGGCGAGTTTTTCGTCGATCCGTTTGCCGGTTAGCAGGCCTTCGGCCGTCTTTGCCCTATAAGGCACGGCGGCCGCGGCGCCGAGAACGATCGCGGCGCGGGTACAGGCGCCGCCGGCGCTGAGCTCAAGCGCGACTGCGACATCTGCGAGAGGCCAATCGAACGAGTCTTTCTCGGCTTGCTTGAGATGCGCCATGTGCAGGCTCGCCGACGGTTTCGGCAGACGGATGGCGGTGACGATTTCATGCGGTTGCAAGTCGTTTTCGCGCTGCAAGTCGCGCTCGGGCGGAACAAAGAAATCCTCCAGCGCGAGTCGGCGCGCGGTGCCTGCCGCATTGGCGATTTCGATGTTCGCGCCCAAGGCTACCAGCACCAAGGCCGCGGTCGAGGGGTGGACAATGGCGCAGGCCATATTGTTGAAAATCGCGTGGTACTGGTTGGCGCCCGCGACCGCAAAGCAATGACCGCCGCCTTTGCGTAAGCAATGATACGCGTTGGAGCGGAAGTACCAGCAGCGCGGACGCTGCAACAGATTGCCGCCCAGTGTTGCGACATTGCGGATTTGCGGGCTCGCCGCGCTGGAGAGCGCTTCGGCGAGTGCCGGATACCGCTCATGCACCAGGCGATGAGCGGCGAGCGCCGCCAGTGTCACCATCGGTCCGATCCGCAATCCTCCGTCTTTTTCCTCGGTGACGTCGGCGAGACCGGGCACGTCGGCAAGATTGACGACTCTCGCAGGCCGCAACAGTCCTTCTTTCAACAGGTCGAGGAGATCGATGCCGCCCGCCTTTACGATCGCGGCATCGCCTGGTTCGGCGGTGCCGGTGGCGAGCGTCATCGCGCTCGCGACGGTCGTAGACATTGCGACCGCGGCCTCGGTAATGGTTCGGGGAGACGCGACGGCGAAGCGGTTCATGGCTTCAGCTCCTGAACGGCACTTTGCCGAGCGCGGCAAGCACCACGGCCGGCGTCATCGGCAGGCTGCAGACGCGAACGCCGATGGCGTTGTAGACGGCGTTGGCGATGGCCGGAGCGGTGGCGATGTTGGCCGGTTCGGCGATGCCATAGGCGTCGGTCGCGCTCTGGCCTTGATAGTTCTCAAGAATGATGACGTCGATCTCAGGCGTCTCGCGCGGGCCGGCGACCTTGTATTGCTCGAGATTCGGATTGAGCATGCGTCCGGTTTGTGCGTCGAGGATGCGGTCTTCGTAGAGCGCGTAGGACAGCCCCATCAGCACGCCGCCTTGGACTTGGCTCTCGATTTGCCGCGGATTCATCGGCCGGCCGCAGTCCTGCACCGCGACGATGCGCTCGACGCGCACGACGCCGGTTTCGGTGTCGACCGCCACTTNNGGTCATAGTCGTCGGCGCGCGACGCCACCGCACTGATGCGATCGGTGCGCAGCCGAGCGGCAACGTCGCGGAAACTCATGCCGCGGCTTTGATCGTCGCGGACGTAAATCCGCCCGTCGCGCGCCACGAGATCATCGGGGCCGGCGTTGAGAGAAAGCGCGGCCTCGCGGAACAGCTGTTGCAGGACACGCCAGGCTGCGGTGCGCGCCGGTGGTGTGATCGAGGCGGTGGTGCGGCTGC
>PLTE01000157.1:0-2920 GCA_003164375.1 Hyphomicrobiales bacterium
GATTCCCGACGATCTTGTCTGGAACGACGTGAAGAACAATGCCGTCGGCCGATCCCGTTATGATCGGCCAGAAGATCTGCGTCGCGCCGTCCGCGGCAGGCTTCGTTTCTTGCAGAAGCGTCCCGACCGAATCCGCAGCTTCTTCCAAGCCCCGGAGACTCGCTACGCCGCTTGAAACATGAAGATACTTATGAACTGGTTAGTAGCTAGTGAGAGAGGCTGCATTTGCAGACTGCAGCATATTGGTTACAATAGCGGCAATACACCACAGCCGTGCCTCACCGGAGCTTGCGCTCGTCGCCTCCTACATCAGGACAAGCGGCATATCCCGCTCTCGCCGGCGGCGACGACGATCCGTGGGCGCATGCCGAGCCAATTTCGCGAGGGCGCGCGACGGTCAAGGCTCATGGACCGCGAAGCGGCACGCCGCCGGCGCGGCCTTGACGGCCGCAGTGCCGTCGTGACCAGAATTACGACGGCGCTCATGCTGGGCTTCATTCGCTTGTATTGCAGCCCCTCTCACGACCTGGGCTTGGTTTGGCATCTTCAGTGCGTGGGGTGTGACAAGAAAATTACTTGGCCTTCTGTTGGCCTATCGTTGGGGCTCATTGGTACGTGTTGGTATTTCTTTGGTCTCATTGGGTCTTGTTGATACGTGGTGGCTTTTGGCGAAAACGGCCATCAAACCGACCATCGTGGGCTAAGACGTTTTACGCCGGGGTAGGCATCCCGCACTGAACGTTGCTGACAATCTTTCAGCGTCAAAGTCCCTCTATTGTCATCTGACTGTGAATCGGCGTGGGGTCCCGACGCCGATCGGCACGCTAAGCTATTGATCCAGCTAGCCGTGGAGGGGTCAACTTTGAACGCTTATTAACACCCGGCTTTCATAGGCGAACGGCGGCGCCTGTTGATTTTGGCTGCGGCACAGGTCGATGCGCTGCTCCAGATTGACGGGACGCCCCAGCGCCTTGTCGAAGGCAGGATAACGGGCGGCAACGCCCTTCATGCTGGCGCGGGCCTCGCCGTGGCAATCGGCGCAGGCCTTGCCCGAAGAGCCGGCGTTGCTATTCCACAACGCTTCGCCGTCGAGCACCCAGAGCATGCCGGGATTGGCGGTATCCTCATTCTGCATCGCCTGCGTGTCCGGCGTCATGAAGCTGAAGCCGGAGCGGCGCTGACTTTGCGGAATTCCGGCGGCGCGACCGGCGCAGGTCGCGAGCAGCAGCATCACAGCGACGATGGTTCGAGCCCACATCATTCGACCGCGATCGAGGCTGACGCGGTTTCGGAAAATCCCTCGTCGCCGATCCATTCGAAATCGAACTTGCCGCTCTCGGTGGCGACGGTGAAGAAAGTGATGAAGGGATTGGCGGCGATCGCCGGAAACAGGTAGGCGTGGAAAATCTCGACCCCGTTGTAGCGGCAGGAAAAGCTCGTGATGATGTCGCGCGGAATGACCTCGCCGGTGGCAGTGCGGCGATAACCGGTCTCCATGATATGCGACATCAGCGTCTTGATCTCGATGATTTCGCCGGCTTTGGCGCGTTTGGGAACGTTGATCAGGGCTGCTGCCATCACAGCACCTCTTCGGTGCAGGCGGCCAGCGTCACCACGACGTCGACGCTGGCGGACCAGAACGAGCCGTCGGACAGCTGCGCGATGGCGACGATCTTCTGAGTGTCGGCAAGCCGGATCCGGGTCGAGATCTGCGCGCGGCCGGACCGGGGGCCGAGACGGAAATTGCCGATGTTCGGCTGCGGGTTCTTTTCGTTGAAGACGTGGATGCTCTTGACGTGGTCGTCCGCCGTCATCGGGCTTGCGACACTGACGGTCATCGGCACGGTGTTGCCGTTCTCGACCAGCGGCGGCACGTCGAGTTTGACCTTGCCGGTGCGCACCACGGCGCCGCCGACGACGTTGCGGATTGCAGCCGCGAGCATCGCGGGGGTCGCTTCCGCGGGCCGCAGCGTCACCGCGGGCACCGCGCCGAGCGCGGCGGCGCCGCCGGCGAGGCCCAAAAATTGTCGGCGCGTGGCTTGGTCGTGCATCGCGGTGGCTGCCTTCCTATTCGCGCAAGCCTGCAAGATAGGCCACGATATCCTCGATTTGTTCCGCCGACAGGATCGGCTTGTCGCGCCAGACCGGGCCGAGCCGCACCAGCCCGTCGATCCGGTAATAAGACGGCATGATGGTTGCGGCATTGAGGCGGGGAGCATCGACCAGCCGCAGCCGCAGCTGGCCTTGCGACCAGCGATTGCCGGCGCCGGCCAGGCTGGGCGCGAGATCGCCCTGGAACCGGGTTTCCGGAAACGGTCCCGAGTGGCAGAGGATGCAGGTCGAACTGCGCTCCAGCACCAGCGCGCGTCCGCGCGCCGCATCGCCCGGATGGCCCGTCAGCGATTGCGGTATCGCGTCGCCGACCACGGCATAGGGAAGAAAGCCTTGCGCGTTCGCGGCCAAGGGCAGGGCGAAGGCGACCGCCGCTAACCAGGCGCGCGTTCCTGATTTTCCCGACCTAGCCAAAGGCATCCACCGTGACCGTCTTGAACCAGGATTGCGCATCGATGGCCTCGCGCGCCCGCAACTCGCGCGGCGCATCGACCGGGCTTGTGGCAAGCGCTTCGGCCTCGGCGAACTGGCCCTCCCTGGCCTGATACACCCCCGACTGCGAGAAGGCGTAGCCGGGCGCGACCGTGTTGTAGCAGACGCCGGTGAGTTTTGGGGCGTCCGGCGGCTGGCCCGCCATCAGCTTCACGACCGCCTCGGCGCAGGCCTTTCCTTGCGCGCTCGCCGCGGAGGCGGATTTCGGGATGGTGCCGCCGAAGCCGGCATCGCCGATGACATGAATGTCGGGCACCAGTTTCGAGGCAAAACTCACGGGATCGATCGGGCACCAGCCGGTGTTGTCGACGGTGCC
>PLTE01000157.1:2953-3796 GCA_003164375.1 Hyphomicrobiales bacterium
TCGAACAGGCGCTGTTGCGGGAAGGCGTCCTTGGCATCGAGAATCAGGATCTTCGATCGGGGTTTTCGCGCCTTCAGATAATGCGCGATCAGGCTGGCGCGCTCATAGGGCGCCGGCGGACAGCGCGACGGGCTCGCCGGCACCGCCATCACCACCAGCCCGCCATCGTCCATGGCTTCGAGCAGATGGCGCAACAGCGCGGTCTGCTCGCCCGCCTTCCAGGCATGCGGCATCCTTGCCGCCGCCGCCTCATCGTAGCCCGTCAGCGCGTCGAAGCGCAGGTCGATGCCGGGTGAAAGCACCAGGCGGTCGTAACCGAGCGAGGCGCCGCCGGCGAGACCGACCACGCGCTGGTGCGGGTCGACCGCCACCGCCGCCTGCGCGATCACGGTGACGCCTTCGGCGGCGATCCGGTCATAGCCGAATTGCTGGGCCTCGAGCGGCCGCAACCCAGCGATCACTTCGTTGCTGAACGGGCAGGCGGTGAAAATCCGGTTCGGCTCGATCAGTGTCACCTGAAGATTGGGGGCGATCCGCCGCAACGCGCGCGCGCAGGTCGCGCCGCCGAAACCGCCGCCGATCACGACGACGCGCGCGGCCAGTTGGGCGCGAGATAATCGCGGCAAACCCAATAAGGTCGCCGCCGCCGCGCCGCCGCGAACGACGTTTCTCCGCGTCACCGGGCGCCGCGCATTCATGAGCACTTGTTCCGAAAAAAGGCGCGGCGGCCGTCGAGGCCGCCGCGCGACAGGTCAGGCGAAGGTGATGTTCTGGTCCAGCAGCGGCACCGAACGGATGCGTTTGCCGGTAGCCGCGAAATAGGCGTTGAGCACCGCGGGCGCC
>PLTE01000015.1:0-1004 GCA_003164375.1 Hyphomicrobiales bacterium
CGAGGATGCCCTGGCCGTGCAGCGAATTGACATGGATGGTCTCGGCGCCGAGGAGTTTTGCGAACACGCCGCCCGGGATAAGGCGGACGTCGTGGCTGTTGGCGTAAAGGCGCTCGGGGTCGGAATGGAAGTCGCCGTTTTCCTGCCGCGGCGCGCGGTGGTTCATGCGGCCGGGCAAATCGCGGATCTCCGGATGCAGCGAGCCGCCGAACGCCACGTTGATCTCCTGAATGCCGCGGCAAATGCCGAACAGCGGCACGCCGCGTTCGATGCAGGCCGCGATCAGCGGCAGCGCCAAGGCGTCGCGCTCCTCGTCGTAAGGTTCGTAGGCGGGATCGGCCTTAAGCCCGAAGCGGCGCGGATGCACATTGGCCCGTCCGCCGGTGAGCAGAATGCCGTCGACGACGTCAAGCAGCGCACCGATATCGGTGAACTCCGGCGAGCCGGCGAAGATCAAGGGCAGGGCGCCCATCCGCGCCACCGCGCGCAGATTGCGCTCGCCGACCCGCTGGGCGGCGAATTTGCCGTCGGCCAGATGCGCCGAGCCGATGACGCCGACGATGGGTGTCTTCCCTGCCATTGGGGGCCATTACTACCGATCCATTCTACGGACGCAATAATGCGGAGAAGATTCTTCCCCCGCGAAGTTTGCATGGCTGTTGGCGAAGGGGGGGATGTTGGTGCAGTCGCTAAGCGAAAGCCGCCCCACGTTTCGTCATTGCCGGACTTGATCCGGCANNCGGGTCAAGCCCGGTGGTGACGAATGTGGTTTTGCCTCGTAGATCTAGGGCGTGGTAACTCGGCTCCTCGCCTTACGCAACGAGATCGCGATAGTCCGGATGCTTGGCGAGAAAGGCGCTCACGAAGGGGCAGCGCGGCACGATCTTAAGGCCGCGGCGGCGCACCTCGTCGAGCGCGCCTGCGACCAGCCGTGAAGCGATGCCGCGGCCGCGCGCTGCAACCGGCGTCTCGGTGTGATTGAGCGTCATCACGCCGTTGGCCAG
>PLTE01000015.1:1071-2566 GCA_003164375.1 Hyphomicrobiales bacterium
GGTATCGCTTCCGCTCCACCCATCCTACGCGATCTGGCGGGAACCGGAGGCGAGACGTTCGAGAAAGACGAAGTGCTCAAGGAGCTGCACTCCCGCCTGGTGGCCGCGGGTATCAATCCGCTCGATCCGAAGGCGCAGGCGATCAGCGATGTGGTGAACGCGTTCTACGCGGAGAAGACCCGCGAGGTGTTGGAGAAAATGCAGGAGGTGTTGAGCAAGATCGAGACGTAAGACTGCGAGCGCGCCGGCGTGAGGGATTATGTGGCGTGAGTGGAACGAAGCGGAAGCCGCCGATGCGGCGGTATTAAATGCGCTGTCACCGATCGAAGTTACCGACGGTGAGCCAAGAATTCCCGGTAGTGTCGACCTTAAATTTCAGTTTATCCTTTAAACGCTGCGCCAATTCTTTGCGGCTGGTAGGCTTATTGTTCAAATGAAGGATGTGCATTCCCGCGATGTCGCTGATTTTTCGAACGTCGCCGACTTCAACGAGTAGCGTTTTTTCATGGTGAGCACCGAGAGCGATGCCCGCTTCAAATATGACGTTAGGTCGGGCTTGGCCTTCAAGTGATTTTCCGTCTTTCGGCCCGCGGAATTGTGACTTTAGTCTGGCTTCCTCATCGGGAGAAAATAGTACAATCACCCCTTGAACTTTTTGCAGTGCCCCTTTCACGATGTCCGTAACATTCGGATTGGCTCCCTTCGCCGCGCTTACAGCTTGGCTCCACTCCATCGGGTTAAGCCCAATAGATCGTAGTAAGGCGAACATGTCTTCGTTTAGCTGGGTATCCCGACCGTGCACAACGAAGAGGGAATTGTTTTTGGTCGTTTTTATTGTTCTTGTTCTAACCGAAGCCTTTGCAGGTGGTCGGACCGGGCGTGGATTGACTATCGTCGCTACGGGCATGTGAGTGGGAACGCCGCGCAAGCTTGCCATCTGCTCCGCGGACGCATATCGATCATAACTAACGCCATTGTCACCTGCGACAATAAACGCCGCGATGTCTCGAGTGACACGATTTACGCGTGCTGACTCTTGGACCAGCTGCTGCACACGGCGCTTGCTAAGAGCCTGACTGAAAAAGAAGTGAGTGATTTCAGGAGGTTGTGATTCCATCGGATTTGCGAGATTCGCTGGAGATCACGATGGCCTGGACCGAAATCACTCGCCCGCACTATGTGCGGGAAGATTTGCGTTACGCAAGCGACCTGACGGATGCGGAGTGGAGGCTGATCGGGCCGCGGATGCCGCCGTCCTCGCCGATCGGGCGGCCGCGAACGACCGACCTGCGCAGGGTGATGAACGCGATCTTGTACATGGCATCGACGGGTTGTCAGTGGCGCCAACTGCCGAAGGATTTTCCGCCCTATTCGACCGTGCAGAGCTATTTCTACGATTGGTCGCGCAGCGGCCTTTTCGCGACCATCAATCATATGCTGGTGATGGAGGCGCGGGAGAGAACGGGGCGCGAGGCGAGCCCGACCGCCGGCGTGA
>PLTE01000280.1 GCA_003164375.1 Hyphomicrobiales bacterium
GCAAGGACGCCGCCGCCGGCAAGGCCACCATGGTCAGCGTGCTCGGCACCGCGGGCGCCAAAGCGCGGCTGCAACAACTTGTCGCGGAGGCCGAAGCAGCGCTCGCGCAATTCGGCAGCGCGGCGGCTATTCTCGTCGAGGGCGCGCGATTCGTTGCAGCGCGACATGCTTAAGGCATACCGCCGCGGCACCATAACGGAGCCGTGTCGTCCAATTGAAGTCCGTGCCGGCCCGTCATATTTTCCTGTTATCGGTCGCGCGCGAAACCAGGAGCCTGTCCCGGACTTAATCCGGGAACGCAATCGGATGCGAACCTTCCGCTGACTTCGGGACACCAAGTTCATAATGAACAAGCATCCGCGCCGACCGCCCCGATTGATCGCTTGTGCCGTCGCGGCAGTCACACTGGCCGCTATTTTGGCGGCGCCGGTTTTGTTGCCGTCCGGTCCCTTTGCAGCGGCGACGGCGCATGCCCAAAATTCGGGCGGCGCCGATGGGCCCCGGCGTGCCGCACACGCCAAAAAGGCGCCGCCGCCACCTTCCGCAGCTGCCGCGCAGCAGCATCAATTACCGGCGCGCACACCCTTTACCGCCGCCGAAGACGAAGCCGCCGCCATTCCCAGCATGCCGGATGCGCGCTTCTGGGCCGATTCGACTGCGGACTTCAATCGCGCACTGCCGTCGCAGCCGGGCCCGTGGCTCATCCTCTCGACCGGCGGATCCGACGGCGCGTTCGGCGCGGGCTTGCTCAACGGCTTGAGCGCCGCCGGCAACCGCCCGGCCTATTCCGTCGTCACCGGCGTCTCCACCGGCGCGCTGATGGCGCCATTCGCCTTTGCCGGCTCGCGTTACGACGACGCCTTAAAGGCCGCTTATACGCAAATCTCGGCGGCCGACGTTTTCGAGGTCGGCTCGACCGGCGAGAGCTTCGTCGATTCCTGGCCGCTCAAAGACCTGATCGCCAAACAGATCACGCCGGCTTTGCTCGCCGACATCGCCGCCGAGCATCGCCGCGGCCGGCGGTTGTTCGTGATCACCACCGACCTCGATGCCCAACGCTCGGTGGTCTGGAACATGGGCGCCATCGCCGTGCATGCCGTTGACGATGGCGGCGACGCGGCGCCCAATCTGTTCCGCAGCGTGCTGTTGGCGTCGGGCAGCGTTCCCGGCGCCTTTCCGCCGGTGCTGATCGCGGTTGAGTCGAACGGCAAGAAGTTTTCCGAGATGCACGCCGACGGCGGCGTCGGCGGCCAGTTCTTCGTCGCGCCGCTCGGCTTGACGGCGAGCACCAGCGGCTACCGGATTCCGGCGACGCAGCTTTACATCGTGGTCAACAGCGGACTGCAGTCGGACTTCGCGGTTGTGCAACCCACGACGCCCTCGATCCTCACCCAGGCCGTCGGCATGGCCGTCAATGTCGATCTGCGCTTGATGCTTGATCGGATTTATGTCGCGGCCAAGAACAGCGGCACGGGTTTTAACGTCGCCGCCATTCCGGCAAGCTTCAGCGCGCCGAGCCGCGGTCCGTTCGATCCGCAATATATGGGCGCATTGTTCAGCGTAGGCTTCGACCAGGGCAGGAGCGCAACGCCGTTTGCCAGCGCGCCGCCGCCATATCCCGGTCAGCCCCCATCCACTCAATCGAACGACAGTGATCAACCTCAAGCCAACGATCCGAAACCGGGAGCGGACAGATGAGGACATTGCGCACAGTTGGAACGGCCATGACGATTGCGGCGCTGCTGACGGCCATCGCTGCGAGTCCGTCGGATGCGGCGACGCGGCGCTACGCGCCATTGCACGCCTATGACGGGCTGTGGAGCGTGTCGATCCAGACCGAAGCCGGCCCTTGCGATCCGAGCTACCGCTATCCAGCGCGGATCGTCGGCGGCCAGGTGCTCCAGGCCGACAATGATTTCAATTATCAAATCTCCGGCGTCGTGGTGTCGAACGGCGCCATCGCCGTCACCGTGAGCCGCGGCGGCCAGAGCGCGACCGGCTATGGCCGGCTGCGCGGCACGGTCGGCGGCGGCCGCTGGAGCGCCGGCGGCAATACCTGTTACGGCACCTGGAGCGCGATGCGGCGCACCGGCAGGAGCGCGATGCAACGCGCGGCAAATTAAGCGTGCGGATTATGAGAAAAGGGGCGCGTTAGAACGCGCCCCTTTCCGAGTATCGCGGCTGCGGCAGCCTGTCGGCTTGTTGTTCCGACGGACTGCCGGCAGCGCGCCATCGCCCCCGGGCGATTTATTTCCAGCAGTGATAGTGCTCCTGCCAGGAAGCGTCGTTCATCCGGGCGGTATTGGAGCACTCCGGGCTCTTGGTGCTCGGCGCCGGCTTTGCTGCCACCGGGACCGTCGGGGCCGTCGCCTGTCCATTATTCCAGCAATGGTAGTGCTCCTGCCAGGAGGCGTCGTTCATCCGGGCGGCGTTGGAGCATTCCGCGGCCTTGGCGGCGGGCGCCGCCTGGGCCTGACCCAGCATTGCCGGACCGGTCGTTACGGCGAGCGCCAATGCGGCCGCGGCCAATAATAGTCTATTCATTTGATTTTCCTTTGTTTCCTCCCCGTCGACACGCCGCCCCCCTTGGAGACAAGACGCCGTGCCTGATTGCGGTGCCCGCGCCGGGACAGACGTGCGCCGATGACGGTCCGTCGCCCGCCACAATGCCTGTTTATAGGAAATTTATGTACCTGGAAATAATTTTACGCGTTGTTTATGTAGCCGCGCTGCAACCCCTGGTGCACGTGCGGCGTGCCACGAAGCCCAGTGACGCGAATTCATCCGGTCATGGCTGGTATCGGTTTGGCGTCACCCCGGCGCCGGCAGGAGCTGTGGCGACGCCGGCAAATCCATGATGGGCGCTTGGCCCGAGCCGTAACGATCCCACAGCCATTCGTGGCCGTAATAAACAAACGGGCCGACCACGAAGCCGAAGGCCGCCAGCCCCAACGCGGTGGGGAGATCGCCGACCACCACATAGAGCGTGGTGAAATCCATCGTCGTGGCGATGACCCGGAAGGTGACGGTCTTGGCCAATGCCCTGCTGATCCCAAAGCCTGCTACCTCGACCGTGCCCTCGGCCGGCGGACCGAAATAATTCCAGCCAGCTTCGTGGGCGAGATAAAGCAAGGGAGCGACGACGAAGCCGAAGGCCGAGAGGCCAGCCGACGTGCCGAGTTCGCCGAGCACCACGTAGTTCGAGGTGAAGTCGAGCGTTGTGACGATGACGCGGAAGGTGATGGTCTTGGCTACCGCCTGTTTGATCGCGAATTTGGCGGGGACGGCGAGCGGCGGCTTGACGCCCGGCGCCGGCCGGGGCGCGGCGGGCTCGCTTTGCCGGCGGACGGTCGCGTCCATCAGCGGCTGCAGACCGCGGCGCAGTTTTGGCCAATATTTCGAGGCGTAGCGCGGCGCCAGTACGGCGGTGCCGCCGATCACCAGGCCAGGGATCAGAGCCACATCAAGCAAGGCGACACCGGCGGCGATCACGCCGACAGCCGCGGCCGTAGTGACGAAATCAGGCGCTGCCTTCGTTTTGTTGGCGGCGCCGGCCGGACGGACCGTTTCGGATCTGCGGCGGGTGGCTGTTTTAGACTGCGGCATGACCGGTTTCGATATGGCGCTCTCGCGTTTCATGCAGGCTGCGTTGTTAACGGCTTAAACCTCAACCAGCTTGCGCGCAAACCCATGACCGTCGGATGACGTAAACCTGCGGACCCGCCTCCCCCGACCTACTTCAAGAAATGGTCCATCACCTGGACCAGATTGATCGCGCGGTTGGCTTTGCAATAACCGACCACTGTCTGCACCGCAGATCGCAAGCCCGCCAGATTGACCAGGCGTTTCTTGCCCGCAACACTTGGCGCGGAGCGGTACCAGGCCATCAACAAGTCGGTTTCTTCGTTCGATGTATCGGCAATATCCCCGCAGGTCAGGCGCACGACGTCGATATTGCCGTTGGCGTCGGCAAATCTAGCGAGCGACACGAACGGCTGCTGCACCGCAGTTGCCGCCGGCGCCGGCGTCGCCGGGTTAGGGCAGGCTTTGTCGAGCGTCGCCACTACGTCGACGCCGAAGGTCGGCACGCCGGGACGAAACACGCCGCCGATCCGGCTCACACGGTTGGTCCCGGGAATATAGACCGCCTGCCGCGCGGTCCATGACCCGTCGGGGTTCTTGAAGAACGCCGCGCAATCGAGGGTGTCGTCTTGCGCCTGCGCGACGCCACACGCGGCTTGCAACAGGATTGCGGCCAAGATGACTGCGACGGTGTTTGTCGCAACTGCCAATGGGAGAAAGCGTCTGCCCATGCTTGCGCGCTTTACCCGGTCTTGCGCGCCGGCACATGCGCGTTCGGCACATGGGCGTTCGGCAAATGGGCGTTCGGCAAATGGGCGTTAGTCACATGGGCACGCGGTATCTGCGCATTCCACCACGGGCAGACGTCGGCGGCGCGCAGATAATTGCCGTCCATCACATTGAGCGGCTCGCGGCCGCCGGCTTCCGCCGCGCTCACCCGTAAGCTGCGCGCTTCCTCGCGGCCTTCTTCCGTCAGCCACATGCGGTCGTGGCCCCACAGGCTCGGGCCTTCGGTGCGCTCATGCGGCGTCCAATTTGCGGGATCGATCGAGCGGCCGCCCCAGCCGTATTCGACCAGGAACTGCGACGGCGAATAAGAATAAAACGAGGTGACGTGATCGTTGACATGGCGGCCGAGCGTGGTGCCGATCATCTCCGGCTTGCGCAAAGCCAGATCGTAAGCCTGCCCGACATCGTCGAGATAGCAGACCTCGAACATCATGTGATGGATGCCGTTCTTGCCGGTGTCGATGAAGGCCAAGCTATGGTGGCGCGCATTGATGTGGAAGAAATAGGCCTTGAACGGCTTGAGGATGTAATCGCTCGGCTTGAAGTTGAGGATCTCGGTATAAAACGGCAGCACGTCGTCGAGCCGCTCCGCGGTGAGCACGGCGTGCCCCATGCCGAGCGGGCCGGTGCGAAAGCCCGAAATCGAGCGGCCCGGCTTAAACGGCTCCGTCGTCACCTCGGGGCCGTGAAAGACTTCGAGCCGGTTGCCGATCGGATCGGAAAACACGATCAGGTCGGCGACGCGCCGCTCGTCCGCAAGCGCCCGGGAGCCGCGCGCGAATTTGACGCCGGATTTCTCCAGATGCGCCGCAAGCTGATCGAGCGCCGCGGCATCGGCCGCCTCCCAGCCGTAGAACGACGGCCCCTCGCCGTCGTCGCTGTGCACCACCAGCCGCTGCTTGCGATCGTCCATGCGGAAGGCGAGCGAACCGCGGCTCTTGTCGACAAGTTGCATGCCGAGGAAACGCGTGGCGTACGTCGCCCAATCCTCGAGATTCTTGGTGCGGATGCCGAAATAACCTAGCGCGTTGAGGTTCATCTGCGTTCCTTGGCGGCTCTTACGGAGGCGCTCTTTTGGCGCCCTCCGGAGCGGATTCATATCACATTGAAGCTGATGGGTAAATTTTCGCCGGCAAGCCAGCTCTCCGTTCATGCCCGGGCCTGCCCCGGCGACAACGGCACCGCCGACTTCACTGACGGCGAAACGCCTCATAGAGCGGACATCGCGGCGGAAGCGGATGGCGCGTCGTCACCCATGACTTTTCGCAGGCAATACAACGGTCCGTGCCCTGCGCGTTGTCGATGAGCGGACACAGATGCGTGTCTTCGTAATCGTCTTGCACGAACATATTGGCCGTGTGGCCATGTTTGCGCGCCACCAGCACTTCGGTGGCCGCCACCTGCAAGGCCAACAGCGAGCTGCGATACGGTCCCATCTCGCTTTTGTCGGAAGGCCTGATCACCCATTGATCGCCGGTCAATTTGACGATGGTGACCTTGATCGCTTCTTGTTGTTGTTCGTTGCGCATGGACCGCTCCCACTGCAGCCGACCGCTTTAACGCGGCGTCGTCATGGCAAGCACGTAGTCATGGCGGCCGGCATCGATGTGCCGTTGCAACAAAGATATGCCTCGGTACGAGAGTGTCAATCGTCTTGCCGGATTGCACGCACGATTGCGCGCCGAATCGGTATCGCGGGATGCGGTAAGCTGTGCGGCTGGCTAACGAAGCGTAATCCACCGCCGCGCAGCGCGGAAAAAAAGTTTCACCCTCCGTTAATCCGCGCTGCCTGCGCTCCATCGTCATGCCGCGGCTTAATCCGGTAGCGCACGCCCCAGATGGAGCGTAGCGCAATCCCGGATCGGTCTCACCGCCCGCGACGCCGAGCTTCACGCATTACGCTCTGCTTTCATGCCGTCGTGAAACAGAAGTCGTGGATGGCCGGAACGAGTCCGGCCATGACAGCGACGTGGCGCCTGCCCTCGGACGCAAGCCCTTTCACTCGTCATTGCCGGACCTGATCCGGGCGGGCGACTTGCCAGAGTCCGCTACGCCCCCGGTAGCCGACGTATTGTTGCATAGCCGAGAAGCGGCGTTACGGGCCAGAAAGCGAACAAAGTGCGCTGCAGCAAAAATCGCTACTCGATCACCGCGTCGGCGAGGGCGAGCAGCTTGTCTGGAATGGTGAGGCCGAGCGCTTTGGCGGTCGTTGAATTGATAGTTAGTTCATATTTGATCGGTTGCTGAACCGGAAGATCGGACGGCTTTTTGCCGTTAAGGATGAGATCGACATATGAAGCGGCCCGTCGAAAAATATCAATGTCGTCGACGCCGTATGAAACGAGACCGCCCGAGGTTACGAATAATTTGAACGGATAGATTGCCGGAACATGGTATTTCGCCGCAAGCGAAATGATCGACTTACGATTGTTTAGGGCAAAGGCGTCTGGCACCACGATGAGACCGCCGTTCGGCGTAGACGCAAAGTTCGGAATGGCGTGTTCGATCTCAACAACGTCGTGAATCGGCATGGCCACCGTCGTGACTGTGAACAACTTTTGTGTTGCTTCAATGGAGCGAAGAAACACTTGAGCGTAGGGCGCCGTTTGCGGATTAAACACGGTAGCAACGCGCTCAATGCGTCGATCGATCGCCTTTAGGGTCTCGACCCACTTGTCGCCGATGGCCAGTTCAGAATCATAATTGGAAAAACCTGTGATGTTGTTCTTTGGACGTGCCAGATTGTCGACCAGCCCACTGCCCATAGGATCGGTGACATTCACGAAAACTACCGGAATTGTCGGGTTCACGCGCTTAAGCGCAAGATTGACTGGAGTGGAATGGGCGACGATCACTTCGGGGTGCAGTCCTACAATCTCGGTGACATCTGCACGGATGCGCTCGATGTCGCTTCCCGGAAAACGATACTCGATCTGGATATTGCCCTCGGTCCAGCCGAGTTGCCGCAGATTATCCAACAAGGCGGCAATTTCGGCTTGCGCGACAGGATCGCTTTCAAGCCGCGCGATCACCACGCCAATGCGGCGCTTGAGTTGCTGCGCGCGGGCGGGCAACGGGTATGCGGCGACCAACCCGGGAATGATTTTGATGAAATCACGGCGTCGCATTGTCTCCCCCAGCCCGGGACCACACGAACGTTGGCCCGCAGTTGCGCAGATTACAGCAGGAATTGGGGCTAGCGAAATGGGCTCGCCCCTTTGCGCGGCATCAAATCAAGTCTCACATGTCCGCTTTGGGTCATGAACTGCCGCGCCGGCCACTGACTGGCGCGGCAGCTGTACACCCGATAACAGACACGAATGCGGACAGTCGGCGGAGTTATTTAGGGCCAATCGCGTCTTAATGCAGCGCAACAAACAATGCCTATTCTATAACCTCGTCGGCGCGCACGAGCATTGATGGTGGAATTGTAATACCGATCGCCGTCGCAGTTTTCAGATTGAATATGAGCTTAAACTTCGTCGGCAATTGGACCGGGAGGTCTGCCGGCTTCTCGCCGCGCAGGATGCGATCGACATATTCGGCCGCGTGGCGGTAGCTGTCGCCGAAATCGATGCCATAGTAGACGAGGCCGCCGTCGGCGGCGGACCCCGCGGTACCATGCACCGAGGGCAAGCGATAGCGCAGTCCCAAATCAACGATAAGCCCGCGGTTTGCTGCCGTGACGGCGTGCGGCAGGACAATAAGTCCGCTATTCGGCTTGCCGCCGAATGACGATATGACCCGTTCGATCTCGGTGGCATCGTGAACAGCTCCAGCGGTTGCCTCGACTCCGAAGCGTGGTGCGGCATCTTCGATTGAACGCCAGAACGCCTGATGAGTCTCTGTCTCGGGATAAAGCAGCGTCATCATACGGGTCACGGACGGCGCTGTCTCTTTCAGCACTTCGAGCCATTTGCCGCCCATTGGTCCGTCATAGCTGGAGAATCCGGTGATATTGCCACCCGGATGGGCAATACTAGCAACGAAACCGGAGCCAACCGGATCGCCAACGCCCATGAACACCACCGGCACGTTCAGAACCATCGGCTTGAGTGTCGTGAGCGCAAGATTGGTATCGACCAGGATTATGTCAGGCGATGCCGCGAGCATCTCCGCGATGACAACGCGCATCTGATCGAGCGGCGCGGTCCACCAGCGCAAGTCGGTACGGATGTTGCGACCATTCTTCCAGCCTAACTCGTCAAGCCTGGCCATGAAGCTGGCAATGTTGGCCTTATTCGCCGCGGTCTCGGCGGTGCCCTCAAGGATAGCGAGACGCCGCACCCGCTCGCCCTGTTGCGCACGCGCGCTGCGCGGTGACCTCATCGGCAACGCCGCTGCACCGCTGAGCAAAATGATGAACTCTCGCCGTCTCATAGGTCGCCCCTCGCGAGGATTACAGCCTACCAGCGAAAACTTCGTTGTGCATCACGGTAAATTCGGGTGGCCGATGTCGCATACGGGTCATTCACGTGATTTTGGGCGCGAGTTCGGACTTCCGCTTTAGCCCGGTTAGCGACCAGACCGCCGCAATAGGGAAGCCCGCCGCTCGGGCCAGACCTACCGATTGGGCCGTGATATTCTTGCGGCGAGCAATGACCCTCATCGGATGATCAATGGCAATCGGCATCGGACGACGGCAATTCATATCCAGGCTCGGTAGTACGGCCGTAGCGTGGCCGCTCGCGGCCCGGGCGCAGCAGCCGACGACGCCGGTGATCGGCTTCCTGAGTAGTCGATCGCCAAGCGAGTCTGAGGGCGTGGTCGCCGCATTTCGACAAGGGCTGCAACAAACAGGCTTTGTCGAGGGACAGAACGTTGCAATCGCCTTTCGGTGGGCCGAAGGAGCTTACGATCGATTGCCTGGGTTAGCGACTGAACTCGTCAGTCTGCGAGTCGCGGTATTGCTCGCGGCGGGTGGACCGCCGTCGGCACTTGCCGCGAAGGCCGCGACGTCGACGATCCCCATCGTTTTCTCGGCAGTCAATGATCCGGACCGTCTTGGACTTGTCGCCAGCTTCAATAGGCCGGGCGGTAACGTCACGGGCATGAGCATGTTTACAGCAGGCCTTGGGGGAAAAACCGTCGAACTGCTCAAGGAGATGGTGCCAAAGGCTGCCGTGATTGCGTATCTCGTTAATCCCACAAATCCGACCGCCGAAATTTACGTAAAGGAGGCGGCGACGGCGGCGACGGCTCTCGGAGTTCAGGTGCATGTCCTCAATGCCAGCACAGAGCGCGGGCTCGATGACGCTTTCGCGGCTCTGGGAACGATTGGTGCTGGTGGACTTGTGGTGATGGGTGAGCCCTTCTTCGAGAGTAGGCGCGATACGATCGTGGCGCTCGCTGCCCGATATGCCGTGCCTGCGATTTATACCTATCGCGAATACGCCGTTGCTGGTGGGCTGATCAGCTATGGTGCCAGCTTGGCAAACTCCTACCGCGAAGCGGCCATCTATGTCGGGCGAATCCTAAAGGGCGAAAGGCCAATCGATCTACCAGTCATGCAGCCGACGAAGTTCGAGCTAGTGATTAATCGCAAGACGGCAAAAACGCTCGGTCTCGCAATACCGGACAAATTAATCGCACTCGCCGACGAGGTGATCGAGTAGGCATTTCGCAGTGCGGTAATTGGCGGTGACCAAAACACCGTTGTGGGTCAATCGCGTCGATCTTGGCCTGTCCGCGGCATGTCCGTTTATGGGGTAACCTCGGAAATGCCGGTTGTCTGGCTTTGCCGGTTGAAGGCATCGGTCCGGAGATGATTCAAGCGAGCGCGGCCTGAATTGCGCTGCGCTCCAGCCGAGTTGCGGCTGGTCACTATTATTACGACAAATCCCTTGACATCGGTCCCCACAAAAATTACATACCCAACCATCTCGCCCAAGCTTCGGACGCCGTCGAGGGGGGTACTCCCCGGCGGTGGGGCGAGTGCGGTGCCCGCGGCGGGGCCATACACCCCGTTCCCGGGCGGCTCGGGCATCATGCCCTCCGGCACTATGACCG
>PLTE01000116.1 GCA_003164375.1 Hyphomicrobiales bacterium
GTGTTGAGGAACGCGCATTCGAGTTCCGCCCAGATCCCCAGCGGCCGGCAGCCGATCGGCGGCGAGGCGACAAGACCGGTGTCCGGGCGCCAGCTTGCAAACAGCCGCTGAATATAGTCGCGCGTCATCAGCACATTGCTGTCGGCGATGATGATCCATTGATGGCCTGCGATGCGCCAGCCCTTGAGTACATTATTGAGCTTGGGATTCGGGCTGACGCGCTCGTCGCCGATCAGCACTTTGGCGCTGACGCCTGAGTACTCCGCCATCAAGCCTTCGACCAGCGGCAAAACGGGATCTTTTGCGGACGCGACGCAGAACAGAATTTCGTAATGCGGATAGTCGAGCTCGAACGTCGAACGCAGCGTATCGATTGCATAATTGTCTATGCCGCATAGCGGGCGCACCAAGCTGACCGGGGGGTAGCTCGCGAGCGGGCCGCCTCGTGGCTTGCGGCGGAAGCGGCAAATCGCGATCAGAATGCTGCCGACCTGAATCGCGGTGACGGCGAAGCAAAATGTCGCGGTGGCGAGAATCGGCGCTGTCATTGCGCGGACGATTAGCTTTCCGCCATGACAGCGCTGTGACTCCAAACGCCGTACGATGATACGGCCCGTTAATAATTGCTGTCATGGTCCTGCAATGGAATACATTTAAACAAAGAACCGGAATCGAATCAGACGTGAGATCAAACTCGGTGACGTTCGAGCACGGCGCAAGGAAGTTCCGTACTCTCTTTATCTCCGATGTGCATCTCGGTGCGCGCGGCTGCCAAGCCGACCAACTGCTCAGTTTCCTGCGCTATAATGATGCCGACACCATTTACCTGGTCGGCGATATCGTCGACGGCTGGCAATTGAAGTCCGGCTGGTACTGGCCGCAGGATCACAACGACGTCGTCCAAAAACTGCTGCGCAAGGGCCGCAAGGGCTCGCGCATCATCTATCTGCCGGGCAATCACGACGAATTCTTGCGCGACTATTACGGCACCCATTTCGGCGGCATCGAAGTGGTGGAGACGGCCGTCCATAAAGCCGCCGACGGCCGCCGCTATCTCATCGTGCACGGTGACGTATTCGACATGGTGGTCAAGCACGCGCGCTGGCTGGCATTGTTGGGCGATACGGCCTACGACCTCGCCATCTTGATCAATCGCTATTTCAACGCCATCCGGCGTCGTCTCGGCTTTTCCTACTGGTCGCTGTCGCAATGGGCGAAGCATAAAGTCAAGAATGCGGTCAACTATATCGGTGCTTTCGAGGAGACGCTCGCCGCCGAAGCCCGGCGTTATCAAGTCGACGGCGTCATCTGCGGGCACATCCATCACGCCGTGATGCACGACACGTTCGGTATTCGCTACATGAATTGCGGCGACTGGGTGGAGAGCTGCACGGCGCTTGCCGAGCACGATGACGGCAGTTTTGAGATCATCAGGTGGGCCGATCGCGATGAGGTGTTGCCGCCGCTGCCGGACGACGAAGACGAGCAGGACGCCGCGGTCGATGAGGACGCCGAAATCGCGGCGTGAGCGGCTCAGCGTCGCAACCGGCCATCGATGATCGGCTCTTGAGCGCAGTACCCGACTGCGGCCATACTTGCTCCGTACATGGAGCTCTCCGCGACAATAGAGCGCTGGCCGCTCGCCGCCGCCTTCACCATCAGCCGCGGCAGCAAGACCGAAGCCGTGGTGGTCGTGGTCGAACTGCGCGATGGCCTTCATCGCGGCCGCGGCGAAGCCGTTCCCTATGCCCGCTACGGAGAAACGCCACAGGGCGTCGTCGCCGCGATTGAGGCGCTGCGGCAAGGCCTCGACCAAGGCNNCGCGCTACCCGCGGGCGCGGCCCGCAATGCGCTCGATTGCGCGTTTTGGGATTTAGCCGCTAAACAAGCCGGCCGCCGCGCGCACGAATTGGCGGGCGTGCTGGCGCCGAAACCGCTCGTCACCGCCTACACGATTTCGCTCGCGCGGCCTGCGGTAATGGCGGAAGCCGCGGAACGCGCGGCGACACGTCCCTTGCTCAAAGTGAAGCTCGGCGGCGGCGATGACGGTGCTCGGATCGCCGCGGTGCGGCGCGCTGCGCCGAAGGCGGAACTGATCGTCGATGCCAACGAGGGCTGGAGCGCGGACAATCTCGAGCAAAATTTCGCCGCCTGCGCCGCGGCTGGCGTCACGCTGATTGAGCAGCCGCTGCCCGAAGGCAGCGACGCTGTGCTGGCGCGCATCGAACGGCCTATCCCGGTCTGTGCAGACGAAAGCGTTCACGATCGCGCATCGCTTGACGCACTCGCCGGAAAATACGACGCGATCAATATCAAGCTCGACAAGACCGGCGGGCTCACCGAGGCACTCGCGCTCGCCGCGGCGGCCGAGCGGCGTGGCTTTGCCATCATGGTCGGCTGCATGGTGGCGACGTCGCTGGCGATGGCGCCCGCCATGCTGGTGGCGCAGCAAGCCAGCGTGGTCGACCTCGACGGGCCGCTCCTGCTTGCCAAAGATCGCCCGGATGGTCTGCGCTATGTAGGCAGTATTGCCTATCCGGCGGAGCCCGCATTGTGGGGCTAACGGGGATGGCGGTCCTGAACCTGTGGGTATCTTGGGCAGACTTATAACCATGACGATTGCGTGAATTTCGCCGTTATGCTCTTCAATTGGACCAGGGATTGCCATGGTCGAGGATCCATTGGTGGTGTCGGCCGTTGCGGCCGGCTCGCCGCAGGAAGCAGAGTACGATGCCGTTTATGCGGCGGTCACCGCAACCGAGCGCGGCCGCTGGTTTTTGACCGAATACGGCAATCGTAACCGGCACGCCGAAACCCATTTGGTCCTCGCCGCGATCGCGCGGATCGAAGCGGCGGTTCGCGGCGATGTAGTGCCGCAATACTCCGTCGCATTGTGGCGTGATCTTACCGGCGTCGCCGCGACCATCGAGCAGGCGAGGGCTGCGATCGCGGCGGCGGAGGCGCCGGCGTCTGCTGTCACTACCGCGCTGGAACGCATCCAGGACCTCGCGTTCGGTCTGCGCGAGCGCGCGGTCGATCCTGCGCTATGCGATGCCCTAGACGCTGCCGCGCGCGAGATTTCCGATGCCTGCGCCACTCCTGCAAAGTCTGGGCGCAAAGTGACTGAGCTGCTGCGCGATCTCGCCGGCCGGGTCGACACGCTCATTCGATCATCTCTTGCCGGCCGAGCTTCGGGCGAAGCGCCGTCCGTCACGGCGGCCACCGTTGTGGCGATCGCGCCCTCGCCAGCGCCCGTCGAGCCAATTGAAGGCAATACTGCGGACACTGCCGACGATAACGGCTTATCGCGGGCTGCGCTCTTCGCCATGGACTCGCAGCAAGGCGAAAATCTTACCGAGGCCGTCGCAGTGCTCGCGACGTCGCTGACGAATGCTGCATTCGCCCTCGATCCGAAAAGCGAACGTGCCGCCGCAATCAACGGGCAGCCGGAAGATGCCGGGCATTCCGGACCATTAGTCGGAGCGCCGACGGAAGGCGCCCCGCGCTGGTTCATCGATTCGCCTGACTTTGTGTTTCATCGTTCCGTGCCTGAACCGGAACCGGGATCGGATCCGGAGCAACGCGAGCCGTCCATCGCGTCCGGGAAAACCTATGCGCTGTTGCCGGAAACGCGGCTGCAAGTGGGGCCGCAGGGCGAACCGGCCGACATATTCGAAGATGCCGTTGCGCCTATTTCGGCGCCAGCGTCGTTCGCCGTGCCGTCGTCGTTCGCTGCAATGCCTGCGGTCGCGGAAGCCCCCCCGCCGCTGCTTCGCATCTCGAACGGTCCGCCGGTACGGGTCATTACGCGCGCCTCGCCCAGCGATTCACTTGCCGCGCTGCGCGACCTCAGTGCCGAAGAGTTGATCGCGTTGTTCGGTTAGCTCGATGCGCCGGTGTAGGTGGTAATACGCGTGGCGGACGGCATTAACTTATCGTTACACCGATCGAGGACGGCACAGAAGTTGCTTGTGAGTGAGCTCATGCGGATCGACAAGGAAGTGCAGGCAATGCTGGTTTGAGTGCTCCGGGTCTGCAGGGCCATTCGTTCGCGGTCCGCAAAAGTTGATCATCTGGAGGTCACTATGCACAGACGAACCTGTCTTGTTTTGACGGTTGTAGCGTTGTGCATGCTTCTCTTGGTTCCGAACCGTGTGTCTGCGCGTGACGACGGCCGCTACGCCAGCGAGAATCCCGAACTGCATAAGTGGTTCGACAAACTTGCCAGCGGGAAGGGCCTTTGCTGTTCCTTTGCCGACGGCGTCAGCGTCGAAAACGTCGATTGGGACACCGATAACGGACGCTATCGCGTACGCATCCAAGGACAATGGGTTGTCGTGCCTGAATCGGCGGTGGTGACTGAGCCCAATCGGTTCGGTCCGGCCGTCGTTTGGCCGTACCAGGACAGCGACGGCGCCACGCAGATCCGTTGTTTCCTGCCCGGCGCCGGTGCGTAATTATCGGCCGAGTTAAGCGACCAAGTCGACGAAACGCCGTTACGCGACGAGTCGTGAAAACAGTTCCGGATCGACATTGCCGCCGGAGAGGACGGCCACGGCTATTTTATCTCTGACGTCGATTTTTCCGGTCATCAATGCGGCGAGCGCGACCGCGCCGCCCGGCTCGACGACAAGCTTCAATTCGGCGAAAGCAAAGGCGACGGCGGCGGTGACTTCGTCGTCGCTTACCGCGACGCCGGCTCCGACCAGCGATTGGTTGATCGCGAATGTGAGCTTGCCCGGCATGCGTGCCATCAACGCATCGCAAATGGTGCCAGTCAGCGCGGCGTTCTCTTCGCGCCGTCCGCTGCGAAACGATCGCGCGTGATCGTCGAAACCCGCCGGCTCGGCGGTGTAGAGTGCCGCCATCGGAACCCGCGCCTTGATGGCGAGCGCGATGCCGGCAGTCAGCCCGCCGCCGGAGGCAGTCACCACCACGACGTCCGGCGTAAGGCCGAGCGCGCCGAGATCTTCGACGATCTCGCGGCCGGCCGTGCCTTGGCCGGCAATGATCAACGCATCGTCGTAAGGCGGCACCAGAATGGCGCCACGGCGTGCCGCGATATCTTTGGCAATCGCCTCGCGATCGTCGAGCGCGCGGTCATAGAGCACGACTTCGGCGCCGAGCGCCGCGGTACGCTCGCGTTTCGCCCGCGGCGCGTCGCGCGGCATCACGATCACGCAAGCCATGCCGAGCAACCGCGCCGCCGCCGCGACACCTTGCGCGTGATTGCCGGATGAAAATGCCACCACGCCGCCGGCGCGCTGGTCCGGCGGGATCGCCGCGAGTTTGTTATAGGCGCCGCGGAATTTGAAGGAGCCGGTGTGCTGCAACGTCTCGGCTTTGAGGAAAATTCGGCCGCCGGTCACCGCGTCGAGCGCGGCCGAGGTCAAGAGCGGCGTATGCAGGGCAACGCCGGCCAGTCGGCGGGCGGCCTCATCGACATCCGCGGCGGTGGGCAGTGCAACCGGGGCGTCCATAGCGTTCACGGTAGCGCCGCGATCGTGTCGCAAGCAAGGGCATTACCGGAGCGCGGTCGCTTTAGGTCTAGGCCACCGACGCTCCAGCATGTTGATGGAGCAGGATTTTCCCGGAATTCCGCTGCGTCTTAGTCGAACCGTCCCGCGGCGTGCGCCAGCAAGGTGTAGACCTTGCCAGTGTCCGACGTGAGATAGTTGCGCGCCACAGCCGGACCGCGGTCGCCGCGCGAGACGTCGTCGAGTAACCGCTCGAATTCGTGGATATAGTGCTCGACGGTCTGCCGGAACTCGGGATCGGTTCGGTACTTATTGCGGATTTCGTCGAATGCCTTCTGACCCTGCTGCGTGTACAAGCGCCGGGTGAACCCGCCCCGCTCGCCGCGTTTATAGCGTTCCCACAATTCCGCGGCGGCGTCGTGGTCGATCATTCGCGCGATATCGACCGAAAGCGTGTCGATCGAATCGACGCTATCGCGGGGTCGCTCCTCGCGAGCCGGTTCGCGCGAAGCTACCGGCGCAATTGACGGAGCGTCGTCGCGCGAGGCGCGGGTCAAAAGGTCGGATAGCCAGCCGCCGTTACGCACATTGCTGTCATCCTTGCCGCCCGGAACCGGGCTGAGCGCCGGCGGACTGCCGCGGCGCGCCGGGGCGCCGGTGATGTCGCGTGGCGGCGGCTGTTGCTGCGGCGGCGCCGCGATCTCGGCGGTCCGCACCGGGCGTGCTTGAGCGCGTCCACCGGCTGCGGCGTAGAGCGGCTCGGCTTCGCGCCGCACCGGTTCTACCGCGTCCAGCGAACGCCCATGGCGGGCGACGATACGGTTAAGCTCAGCCAGAGCTTCGATCTGGTCGACGATGACGCGCCGCATTTGCGCCGCGCTCTCGGCGGTCTCCTGAGGCAGTTCGAGAATGCCGCGGCGCAATTCTGTGCGCGTCGTCTCGAGCTCTTGCTGCATTTCCGCGGCCATCTGTTTCATGCCCTGCATGATCTCTGTGAAGCGTCCGGCGGACTGGCTGAACATGGCCTGAACTTCGGCGGACGACTCCTCATAAACCGCGTTGAGCGCCTCGCTGGTGCGCAGCCGCTCGTCTTCCGAGGTCTTGCGCACGAGGTCGTATTGCTGCTCGATGGTTTGTACGCTCTCGTTGCTGGTATCGGCGATGATGCCGGCGATCTCGCGCGCCCGCGTCGTCGCGGTGTCGAGCGATTCCTCGAGCAGGGCGGAGAACCGCGCCAACCGCTGTCCGAAATCTTCGGTTCTGGCATCGAGCGTCGCGACCAGCGTCTCCATGGTGGCGTGTCGATCGGCGACCGAAGTCTCCGTTCGCTGGTTGCTCGCCTCGAGCAACTCCACCGCATCGGCAAGCGTGCGTCCGTGCGAGCTGAATTGGTCGGCGAGGTCGCCGAGGTCGTGCAACACCTTGACGGTGACGGTATTGAAAGTGCCGAGGTGCTGTTCCACTTTCGCAGTGGTGGCGCCGCTCTTGCTGCTCAGATCGCTCATGGCGGCGACGAACTCGGAAACCCGAGCGGCCATCGTGTGCTCGATCGAGTTCATGTTCTCCTGCGCGCCGCTGAGCACCTCCTGCAGCAAAATGTTGGCCTCGCGCAGGCGCTCGAACAACGCGGTGGAGTCCGAACGCAACATCGTGTGCGTTTCCATCATCTCGGCAACGGTCGCAGCTGCCGTCCGCTTGGAGTCCTCGATCGCGGTCTTGGTCGCCCGGTGTAGCTCTTCGAGCGTTCGCGAAATCGTCGCCTTGGCGGCCTCGGTGACGCCCTGAGTGCCTTCCTGCATCTGCCCGAGCGTACGCGTAACCGCAGCGGTCGCGTTGAGGCTGGCGTCGTTGATCTGCCGGGCAATCTCTTCGCTCTTGTCCAGCATCGACTGGGTGAAGACCATGCCCTTGGATTCGATCGTCCTCACCGTATGCTCGGTGATGCGGCCGACTTCGCCGGCGAACTGATCGCTCTTGCTGGTCAGTGCGGTAATCAAGCCGCTCGAATTCGCGTCGAGCAAACGCGTCATCTCGTCGACCCGCTGAGTCATGGCGGTGTTAATCTCATTGGCCTTGCCAACCATGGTGCGCGAAACTTCGGTGCTCATCCCCACCAGTTTGCGCTCGGCCTCGCTGGCGCTGCGCGCGATCGCTTCGGTCGTGGATGACGCACTCTTGCTCAAAAGATCGGCGGCGGTCGCAGCCGTTCTGCCGACCGCTTCGTTGGCGGCCGCGGCGCTCTTGGCGATGACGTCGTTGGCCGCGGCGACGCTCTTGCCGAGCGTATCGTTGGCGGTGGCGGCGCTCCTTCCGAGCGTTTCGTTGGCACTGGCGGCGGCCTTGCCGATCGTGTTGCTCAGCGTGCCGGCGCTGCGGTTGAGCGATACCGTCGCTTCCTCGGCGCTGCGATTCAATGTTTCGGCCGCGGCCGTCGACGCCGCCGCGCTCTTGGCGAGGGCTTCGGTGGTATTGGAGGCAAGTTGCGTCAGGGCTCGCTCGGCGCTCGCCGAGTTGGTTTTGAGCGATTCCGATAGCGTTTCGAGGCGCGAGTTGAGGAGATCGGCGGCGGTGCGGCTTCGCACTTCGATTTGCTGGACGACGGTTTCGGCGCGGCCCACCAGGAGCTGCTCCAAATGGTCAATCCGGGTATCGAGCGTGTTGGCGACGTCAAGCGCGCCCCGGCCGAGGGTCGAGTCGATCTTGGTGATCCGTTCGCCGATGGCGTCAGCAAACTTGGCCGCGCGCGTATCGATCAGCGTCGTGATGTCGCCGATGCGCTTGTCGAGCGAAGTGACGGCTTGAGTGCCACCTTCGGAGAGCGACTTGGCGATATCGACGACGCGGGCGGACAGGTTGTCGGTGAGCGTCTTCGTGCGGCCATCGAGCGCTTCCTCGAAACGTACGAGACGCTCATCGAGGCCGGTGGTGATCTCGTTTGCCTTCGATGTGACGCGACTGTCGAAATTGTCGACGTAGCTGCGCATGGACTCCGTCACATCCTGCGTGCGTGCGCCGAGCCGCTCGACAAGTTCCGAGCCGTAAGTCTTCACGGTGCGGTCGAATTCGGCGAGATGCCGGGTGATCAGATTGCCGAGGGTGGCGGAATCGCGCGAAATCTTTTCGCCGAGCTCGGCGCCGGTATGGTTGAACATTTCCTCGAAGGCGGCAAGGCGCGTCGCCAGCATCTCTTTCACGGCATCGCTACGCGTCGTGATGACGCTCGCCACGTGCTCGGCGCTTTCGCGAACCGAATCGGTCATTGTGGAACTGCGCTCTATGAGGGCTTCGGCGATGCTGTTGCCGGCCTCTAGGAGCCGCGTCGCCACTTCGCCGCCGCGCAGATCGAGGTCGAGGAGAAGCGAGTCGCCGGAGTTCCTTAGCGTACTGTTGACCTCGTCGGCGCGGGTCGCAATCGTCTCGGCCAATTGGCTCGAAGTCTCGACAATGGCGTCGGTAAGCTCCTGCGAACGTCCGATCATCAGATCGACAACGGCGAGCGACTTGTCCGAGAAGCTTTCGACGACGCGGTCGAGGCGCGACGTCATCATGTCTTCGAGACCGGTGGCGATTGCGGCAAATTCTTCGCCGATATGGTTGGTCTTGAAGTTGAGGTTCGAGGTGAGGCTGTCGCTCGCCGTGGCAATAGCGCGCGAAGTCTCCTCCCTCGCCTCGGTAATGGCGCGCGTGCTCTCCTCGCTAGCCGCGGCGATGGCGCGCGAGCTCTCGTCGCTCGTGGTCTCCAGACGATCGAGCAGATCGCCGCCGCGCTCGCTCAACTGCTGGATCATATTGTCGCCGATCTGGCCGAGCGTCAGCGTGATCTGTTCGCCGCGCTCCGCGAGAGATTCGGTAATGCGTTGCGCGGCGTCGTTCACTTGTTGGCCGACCAAATCGCCGATGGTGGACAGATCCTGCGTCAGATCGATCTGAACGTTGTTGAGGGCGGAACGCACCTGCTCGGCCTGTCCGACCAGCGTGTCGCGCTGATTGGCGAGATCCTGCAACAGGCCGCGCATCCGCACTTCGTTGTCGCTGTAGGTGCGCTCAAGCGCCGCCACCTCGTTCTGCACCAGCGATTCGAGTTCGCTTGCGCGCGCCAGCGCCCGCTCGACGCCGTCGCCCATGGCTGCGACCTCGCGGCGGATTGCCTGCCCGACGCTGACGATGGAATCGCGCGCCACGCTCTCGGGCTCGGCAAGTCGCATCGCAACCTGCGCCATCGATTGCGCAATCAGGCGCAATTCCTGGGCGCGCCAAGCCATGTGGGCCACGCCGAAAAAGAAAATGATGGGCAATAATGCCGCGGCGCCAAGACCGATCATGATGGCGGCGGGAGAATGGCCGGGGCCGAGCACGGTGTTGAGGTCCGACAGATAGCCCCACGACAACGACAGACAGCCGACAATCCAGGCGCAGGAAAATACGGTGGCGACGAAATAGGATGAGCGTACCGGGCGGCGCTGCAGCGCCTGCAGGATCTGGCCGATCGACTGCTGATCGTCGTTAGCCGGGCGCGTGGCCGGTCCAGCGAGTTCGCGCGTGCCGATGGCGTCGGAGTCGAAAAGTTCCCTGTCCGAGATCGGCGCGGCTGCGCTTGACGGACCGCCGACGGCTGCGCCGGACAGAAGGTCGGCCATAACCTCGGGCTGAACGGCCGCCTGCTCCTCGTCGTCGCGTATATTGAGTGCTTCCTGGATCGCCGACAGCGCCGCCTCGGTCGGATCCGTCATCTTCTTCGGATAATTGGCCATTTCGGTCGTCGCCTCGCGTGTTACGCTGGACTAGGACGCGCCGAGAACGCTCCCAAGAAAGCTCAAGAGGGCTCAGGTCGCGCCACGAGCGCGTGATCGTTTAATTCCTCACCGGCTGCAGGGCTCCCCAATCAAGCCCACATGCGAACCTTTACGTCTTACTGCATAGCCCATCCTATCGGTCTGGCAGATCGAAGAAAACTGGGTCGGTAACGTCCTTTTAATCATCGTTAACGGCTTATTCACCCTGTCCCCGCAAGGTCTTCACGTTCTTTGGGGGCGGATGAAGCTGCCATTGTGGGGCCAACAATGGGGCCGAATGCGGGCCGGTTGGATCCGGTCGCCGGGGTAGGCGGCGCGGCGGATCGGGTAAGAGTTTGCTTACTGCTCAGGCGAATGAACGTGCTCGATTCATCTGTTGCATAGAGGATTTGTGCTGTCTTGGTCGTGTTGCATGCCAATCATACCCAGCTCAAAGCACTGGGCCGGCGGGGAGGACGTCATGACCGTAGCGAGCTTATCGGCCGCAGCAGACGGCGATCGGAGGCCGACCGTCATCGACGGCGGCCATCTTGAGCGCATGACGCTCGGGGACCGTCGGCTGGAGCGCGAAGTCCTTGAACTTTTCGTGCGCCAGACCACCATCATGCTCACTCGCATCGTGGGCGCGGAGCCGGCGCTGGCTGCCGCCGCGGCCCATACGCTCAAGGGCTCTGCGCGCGGCATCGGAGCATGGCGTGTGGCGCGGGCGGCCGAATTGTTGGAGCAAGCCGTAGGTGCGGTTGGCGGCGAAGACGACGTGGTGGAGGCGATCACGGAACTTAAAGCCGCAAGCCTCGAGGCCAGTGCCGCAATCGCCGCACGCTTGACGACCCTGTTGACCGAGCTTGCGCGGGATCGTTGACGCCTCCCGAACGGTCCGGATTTCTAGGACTGGCGCTGTCCGTCGCGAGCCGATAGAAGTGGCCGGCCGGACCGCCTTCCGCTTGACGAATTTCTCCGGCGTCGCATTGAGCCCGCACGGTTTTCAGTCACTCGTTCCGCCATGGTCCAGATCACATTCATCGATTCCAAAGGTGTAACGCGGACCGTCGAGGGCGAAGTCGGTTCCACCGTGATGGAAACGGCAATTAAGCACGGCGTGCCCGAGATCGAGGCGGAATGCGGCGGTGCCTGCGCCTGTTCGACTTGCCACGTTTATGTCGATGAGGCATGGCGCGAAAAAGTCGGCGAGCCCGCGCCGATGGAAGAGGACATGCTCGATTTTGCTTTCGAGATCAGGCCGAATTCGCGGCTGGCGTGCCAGATCAAAGTGCGCGAGGAGTTAGATGGGCTTACGGTACGGACTCCGGAGCGCCAAGCCTAGAGTATCAAAACTGACCGGCACAGCTTAAGGCCCGGTATCATGCCTGGCCGCGCAATTTTTCAACCCTCCTCTTCCCCTGCCGAACCTGCCACGCTAGACACTCGCGACCTCACCAAAAACCCGCACTTAAATCGAATACGGATACGCCATGACCGAACCTATCAAAACTGACGTTGTCATTATCGGCGCGGGGCCGATCGGCCTGTTCGCCGTGTTCGAGCTCGGGCTGCTCGATATGAAATGTCATCTCATCGACATTCTCGACAAGATCGGCGGCCAGTGCGCCGAGCTTTATCCGGAGAAGCCGATCTACGACATTCCCGGGATTCCTTTCACCAGCGCGCACGGCCTCGTCGACGCGCTGTTGCAGCAGATCAAACCGTTCAATCCGCAATTTCATCTCAACGAGATGGTGGAGAAGGTCGAGAAAATCGGCGATCCGCTGTTCCGCGTGACGACCGACCAAGGCAAGGTGTTCGAGAGCAAGGTCGTGGTCATCGCCGCCGGCGGCGGCTCGTTCCAGCCCAAGCGTCCGCCGATCCCCGGCATCGAACCTTACGAAGGCACGTCGGTGTTCTACGCGGTGCGCAAAATGGAAGCGTTCCGGGATAAGCGCGTTCTCATCGTCGGGGGCGGCGACAGTGCGCTCGATTGGACGCTCAATCTCGCGCCGATCGCGACGCATCTCACGCTGTTGCACAGGCGCAGTGAATTCCGCGCCGCGCCGGACAGCGTCAACAAAATGATGGCGCTCGTCGGCGAGGGCAAAATCGATTTCGTCCTCGGACAAGTCACCTCGCTCGCCGGCGACAACGGTCAGGTCAGCAAGGCCTTCGTCAAGACCAATGACGGCTCCACGTTCGAAATCGCGTGCGACGCGTTGCTGCCGTTCTTCGGTCTGACCATGAAGCTTGGTCCGGTCGCCAATTGGGGTTTCGAACTCAAGAACAATGAGCTGATTCCGGTCGACACCGAGAGCTTTCAAACCAGCGTGCCCGGCATCTTCGCCATTGGCGATATCAACTGGTACCCCGGCAAGCTCAAGCTCATTCTGTCGGGCTTCCACGAAGGCGCGCTGATGGCACAGAGGGCGCACCGCTACATCTATCCGGAAAAGCGGCTGGTATTTCAGTACACGACATCCTCGTCGAGCCTGCAGAAGAAGCTTGGCGTGGCGCCCGAACGGCCGCAGACCTGACCGGGCGCTGTCCCGAGGGGAATCTAAAGCCCGATCAAATCGGATCGGGGTCTAGAGTCTGATCCGTTTATATTG
>PLTE01000368.1 GCA_003164375.1 Hyphomicrobiales bacterium
GACTATCCGGACATCAAGGTGGAGATCGTTATCGATTACGGCCTGACGGACATCGTCACCGAGCGTTATGACGCTGGCATTCGTGTGGGCGAGATGGTCGCGAAGGACATGATTGCCATGCGCATTGGGCCGGACATGCGCTCGGCGGTTGTCGCCGCGCCAGCCTACTTCGCGAAACGGCCGCGGCCTAAGACGCCGCGCGACCTGACCAACCACATCTGCATCAATTTGCGCCTGCCGACGCATGGCGGCCTCTATGCCTGGGAGTTCGCGAAGGGCGGGCGCGAGCTGCGGGTGCGGGTCGAGGGGCAGCTCGTGTTCAACGGCACCACCCCGATGCTTGACGCGGCACTGGCGGGGTTCGGACTTGCCTACCTGCCGGAGGACAGCGTGCAGCCGCATCTCGCGGATGGCAGCCTGATCCGGGTGCTGGCCGATTGGTGTCCACCGTTCCCAGGCTATCACCTGTATTACCCGAGCCGGCGCCAACCGACGCCGGCGTTCACGTTGCTGGTCAATGCGCTGCGCTATCGCGGCTGACGGGTGTGGCGCTTTCGTAACGGTGCAGGTTATTGCGATTGCGCACCGCTGCCGCTTGCTTTTGAAGGTGGCCGGTTCAGTCGGGGTCCGTGGCGCGCATGGTCCGCAAGCAAGGTGGTTAGCACAGAGAAAACAGGGAGGGCGATGAAGCCACGGAGAAGATTAAGATTTTGGCGCTTCGCGCGGTGTGTGGGGCAGCGCCACGTTTGCAGTATGCGGCATAGGTGCCTCATCGAACTCCGCGCGAAGCGCCAGAGTCCTTAATCTTCTCTGCGATCTCATCGCCCTCCCTGTTTTCTCTGTGTTGGAACCTTGCTTTCTTGCTGCGGAGCAAACGCCGCAGGGCAAATGTGACGCACATAATCGTACCGATATCAGAATGTCCACTTGCTGCGTCAGAACAAGCCATGGATACTGATACCGTGCATCACCGCGCGCTCAGCTTGCGGCCGTCGCGGACGCCGACCGCGCGGCGGCATCCGGGTGCTGCTCGGCCAGCCACGCAAGCAGCTGGCCGGCGGCATGCTCCGTCGCCGGCGGCAGCAGTGCCGCGAGGCGCTGGCACGAAGCTGTGTCGCCGGCCCGGCCGGCAGCGGCAAGCGCCTGGACAAGGCGGCAGACTTCCAACGCACCGGCATGACCCGCGGGCCCGACGAGCTGGTGCGCTTCCGCGCCCATCGCCGCATAATCGCCGGCAACGCCGAATGCGGTGACGCGACCGGCGCACTGGGCCGCATGGTCCAGATACAGGCGGACGAAGTCGCGCAGCTGGTCGGGTTGCATGAAACCCGCCAGCGCCTCGAGCCGGGCGGGGTCGAATGTCGGACCGTCATCATCGCGTTCGGTGGCAACGGCGACGGGCGCCGCGTGCGTCGTTGGTGCCGGCGGCGACGATTGGGCCGGCAGGTGGGCGAGTTTGTCCAGCAACTGCGTCGGTTCGATCGGCTTGGCGACGAAATCATCCATGCCAGATGCGATATATTCCGCTTTCGCACCGGTCATCGCGTGCGCCGTCAGCGCGATGATCGGGACACGGTTCCGAGGGGGCGGCAGGGCGCGGATCTGCCGCGTGGCTTCGACGCCGTCGAGGTCCGGCATCTGCACATCCATCAGCACGGCGTCATAATTTCCGTCGCGGACCGCGGCGACGGCCTGATGCCCGTTTTCGACGACGGTCACGCTGTGACCGGCCTGGCGCAGCAGGGTCGCGACGTATCGTTGATTGATCGCATTGTCCTCGGCGACCAGGATGGACAGCGTCCGCGGCGCCGGGTGCGGCGCAGGCGGGGGCGTGCCGGCTTGTGGCGCGACCGCGGATGCAGTGTGCGCCAGCGGCAGCTCGAACCAGAAGGTTGAGCCGAGCCCGCGCCGGCTCGAGACCCCGATCTCACCCCCCATGAGCGCGACGAGCTTGCGGCAGATGGCAAGGCCCAGGCCGGTCCCGCCGTAACGGCGGGTGATGGAGCTGTCCGCCTGGCTGAATGCCTCGAACAGCCGTGTCTGTTCGGCTTCGTCGATGCCGATGCCGGTGTCGCTCACCTCGAACCGCATGCGCCGCGGGGTGTCGGTCTGCGCCGTTCCCGCTTCGTGCGTGATGGTATCAGCCGTTACCACCCTCACCGCCACGCTTCCGACCTCGGTGAACTTGATGGCGTTCCCCACCAGGTTCAGCACGATCTGGCGCAGGCGCGTCGGGTCGCCGCGGCGCAACCGCTCCACATTCGGGTCGATCCAAACAACCAGCGCGATGCCCTTCGCGCGCGCCTGGGGTTCGAACAGGTGGATCGCGCTTTCGACGGTGTCGACAAGGTCGAAATCGATGGTTTCGAGCTCGAGCTTGTCGGCGTCGAGCTTCGAGATATCGAGGATGTCGTCAATGATGCGCAGCAGCGCCTTGGCGGAGCGCTGCACCATCTCGGCGTAGTCCCGCTGCTCTTGATCGAGCGCTGTGTCGAGCAGCAGACCAGTCATCCCGAGCACGCCGTTCATCGGCGTGCGGATTTCNNATCGGCGTGCGGATCTCGTGGCTCATGTTGGCGACGAACTGGCTCTTGGCGAGGCTTGCTGCCTCGGCCAGCTCGCGTGCGGCCTCCGCACGCGCCGTCGCCCGCGCGAGTTCGGCGGTGCGCGCGGCGACCTTTTGCTCGAGGCTGGCGTTGAGCGCCGCGAGCTGTCCCCGGTTGCTCTCGATCCGCGCGACCAGGCCGTTGAACGAATCGCGGATGACGGTCAGTTCGGTGCCGGCGATCGTCCGTTCGGACGACCGGCCAAGCGTGATCGGCCGCGGGTTCTCCGGCGTTGTCGCGTCGATCGCGCGGGACAGCTCGCGCAACGGGCGGCTTAGAATACGGCGACCGACGAACACGAAGATTCCCCACAAGGCGGCTTCCTTTAGCACGACGATCCCGATGGTCAGGATCGCCTGCCGCTTGATCCGGTCGATCAGATGCTGCCGCCCCGAGAGGAATTCCGCGTGTCCGACAACGCTGCTGCCGGCGCCGTGGCGGTAGACGATGTCGAAGCCGTGCAGGCTCGAACCCGGCGTGTTCGCCAGTTGCATCCAGGCGTCCTCGTCCCGCGCATCAAGGGCGATGGCGGTGGTGCCGTCCTGGTTCAAGGCGCTGACAAAGAGGTGGCCGTTGACCGGATCGGTGACGCGCAGCCCGGTGATCTCCGGGATCGCGACGATGCCGCCGGCGATCGTATCGAGCTTGCCGGTGTCCATCGACCATAACGCGTCCGCGAGCGAGGTCTCGAAGACCTGTTGATACATCGCCAGCTCGCGCTGGATCGCCGCCTTGGTATCGACGTATTCCTGAACCACCAGCAGGGTGTTCAGGATGATTGCGACGATGATGTAGAAACCGAACGCAACCCGGAACAATCGGTTGACGATCGATCCCATCACGACGACTCAGTCCGCATATTTGCCATGCAGCAGAGTTTGATAGGCGGCAGAGTCGTTGACCAGGGCGATGGCATCCCAGATCCGTTCGGCAAGGTCCGGCGTCCGAGCATAAGAGGTTTTGCCGAACATCAGGTAGTAGGGTTTGGTCAGGATCGGTGGCGACAGCTCGGTGATGCCGCCGAACGCCGCCTTATCGCCGCGCAGCAACGGCCGGACATGGGTGTCGAGCTCGGCATAGGCGTCGATGCGGCCGGCGACGAGCTTGCGCAGATTGGCGATGTGGCTCGGCTCCTCGTCGACCGCGACGCCCATCGCGCGCAGGACCGGCACCACCGCGTAGCCCGGCGTCGCGCCGACCGGCGCATGCAGGTTGGTCAGCATCTTGCCATCCCAGACGATGCGGGAGCCGGTGCGGACATACAGGCGATAGGACTGGTCAAACAGTTTCCGGCGCGTGTCCGGGTGGCCATCCTGCATCGGATAGACGCCATAGCGCAGCCGGTCCTCGACATAGCTCGCGGCGAAGATGGCATCCGCCTGGTCGGTCTGGATCAGATATAGCCCGCGCTCCCATGGGGTGCGGGAGAGTGCGATTGGGATGTTGGCTCGTTCGCTCGCCATGCGCAGCAGCTCGATCGTCAGGCCTGGTTTCACCGGATCGATGACGGTACCGTTACCGTCTATCAGCGGCGGGTTTTCGAAGACGTCGAAGACGATGCGCACTGGCGGCGCGGCGAGCGCCGGCGGACGCCGGGAGACCACCGCGGGCAGCGTGGCGAGCATGACGGCGCCGAGCAGCGAACGCCGCGAGGGCGAACGTGAGTGAGCGGCACTGCGGGCGCCGGGCTGTGGCGATGACAGCCTGGTCATGTGCCGCGCGTCGTGGGACGAGGCGGGATCGTGCGTGGCCCTCTGCCTTAAAGGTTTAATTCGCGCGTTAATTGTCGGTGGTTCCGGACATCACTGCGTGCTGTGCCTGCTGGGTTGGCCACAAACGGTGTGCGCGAGCGGCTAAGTTACATTCCCAATCAAAGCGTCGGGTAGCATCATTCACGGCCCCGGCCAGGGGTCAAGCTTTTTGGCTGGTTCGTTCTGGTCACAGACCGGTGACGGTCGCCTGATTCCGAGCGCAATGTCGGGTCTGCCTTGGTTCGCGCTCCTTACAGGTTGATGTCCGTTGGGTGCGGCGAAGACGGATTTGGTGGTGCGGTTGAGTCTTGGCGACCGAGGTCCGGTCATCGACGATGCGTGCGTCAGGGCGGAGCATGGTTTGGGGCGTTGCCCAACGATAATCGAATGAGCGGATGTGCGTGGCCTGATGCGGGGTGGTTCGGCGCCTGGTTGATCTAGCGGTGAGTCCGATGTCGATCGTGGCTGGCGCTGTTATGTTTGCAAGGAAGCAATCAAGGCCAACACGGATTACACAGAAAAGGCACGGATTACATCGAAAGGAAGGAGGGGCGTATTTGGTCGCTTCATGCAAGACAGTTGAACCAGATTGCGCGAGGCGCCATAGTTTTCTTTCGGTGTACTCCGTGCCTTTCCGGATTTCCTTTAAGGGACTTTCATGTCGCCGTCGCGACCCAGCTGCGAATAGTCTACCGAGCACTCGTCGGACGTGGCATCGATTCCGAGGACGTTCTGACCGGCCGAGGGCAAGTTCATAGTGTTGATGACACTCGGCCACGACCAACGTGCGTCTGCAACGGCATGCGCTTCAGGTTCGCTGTCATCCTGCGACCAGATAGCCGGGCTGGAATCATTCATCGCATGGTTCTTGGTCTTT
>PLTE01000219.1 GCA_003164375.1 Hyphomicrobiales bacterium
CTTCATCATCGTCACCCACGACCAGAGCGAAGCGATGACGGTGGCCGACCGGATCGCGGTGATGGACCGCGGCCGGCTCGTGCAGGTCGCGCCGCCGGCCGCCATCTACGAGCAGCCGAATTCACGCTGGGTCGCGGACTTCGTCGGCGAGGTCAACCTGTTCGAGGGCCGGGTCGGCGACGACGGCACGAGCGTCGAAGGCACCGCGCTCGGACGAATTCGCGTTGCCGCCAAGATCGATGCGGAAGTGGGCGCCACGGTCTGGGTCGCGGTGCGGCCGGAGAAGATGCGGATCACGCCCGGCGAGCCGCAGGCCGGACCGGACAACTGCGCCGCCGCAACGGTCGTCGACATCGGCTATCTTGGCGATCTGTCGATCTACAAGCTGCGCACCGATGCCGGCGTAGCGGTCAAAGCGGCGCTCGCCAATACCGGCCGGCTCGCCGAGAGCGCGATCGGCTGGGACGATAAAGTGTGGGCGAGCTTTCCACCCGATGCCGCGATCGTGCTGACGCGATGAAGAAGGGGTTGCGCGCATGATCGACCCGCAACGGCAACGCTCGTTGATGGCGAAGTTCGCGATCGGGATTCCATACGGCTGGCTTGTCGCCTTCTTCCTTCTGCCGTTTCTGATTGTGCTCAAGATCAGCCTGTCGCAATCCGCGATCGCGCAGCCGCCTTATACGCCGGTGTTCGAGCTTGCCGCCGGTTGGCACGGTTTGCGCGATTTCTTCGCCGGCCTGTCGCTCGAAAATTACGCGTTCCTCGGCACCGATCCGCTCTACGTTTTGTCCTACATGAAAAGCCTGGAGATCGCCGCGTTCTCGACGTTGTTGCTGCTCGTCATCGGTTATCCGATCGCCTACGCCATTACGCGCACGCCGCGGCGGATACAGGCGTTCCTGGTGTTAACTGTGGTGCTGCCGTTCTGGACCTCGTTCCTGATCCGCATCTATGCTTGGATGAATATTCTGCAGCATGACGGGCCGCTCAATCGGCTGTTGCTGGCACTCGGCCTCGTGCGCGAGCCGCCGGTGTGGCTTGCCACCGATACCGCCGTCTATATCGGTCTGGTCTATTCCTATCTGCCGTTCATGGTGTTGCCGCTCTACGCCACGCTGGAAAAGCTCGATGAGTCGCTTCTGGAAGCCGCCGCCGATCTTGGCTGCCCGCGCTGGAAGACGTTTTGGCTCGTGACCTTGCCGCTGTCGGCGCCGGGCGTGCTGGCGGGCGCGCTGTTGTGTTTCATTCCGATCGTCGGCGAGTTCGTCATTCCCGATCTGCTCGGCGGCTCGCGGACCTCGATGATCGGACAAACGGTATGGACCGAATTCTTTGCCAACAAAGACTGGCCGACCGCAGCGGCTGTCGCCGTCGTCTTGGTGTGCCTATTGGTCACTCCGATCGTCGTCTTCCAGTACCAGTCGATACGCGGCGCGGAGCGCGGCTCGTGATGCGAAAGGCCTCCTCGTTCAATCTTGCGGCGCTTGGCCTCGGCCTCGCCTTTCTTTATCTGCCGATCGTTATCCTGGTCATTTACTCGTTCAATGCCTCACGTCTGGTCGCGGTCTGGGGCGGTTGGTCATTGCACTGGTACGACGAACTCGCCGGCGATGCGCCGCTGCTGGAATCCGCCTTCATCAGCCTGCGCATCGCGCTCGTGTCGGCCGCCGCCGCGACGGTGCTCGGCACGCTGGCGGCCGTGGCGCTGGTTCGCCTCGGCCGTTTCCGCGGCCGGCTGCCGTTCGCGGCCATGATCTATGCGCCGCTGGTCATGCCCGAGGTCATCACCGGCCTGTCGATGCTCCTTTTGTTCGTCGCCGTTTCGATCGACCGCGGCTTCTGGACCGTGGTTATCGCCCATACCACCATGGCGATGTGCTTTGTCGCGGTGATCGTGCAATCGCGGCTGGTCGATTTCGATGTCAGCCTCGAAGAGGCGGCGATGGATCTCGGCGCCTCGCCGCTGCAGACCTTCCTGGCGGTGACCTTACCGCTGATCCTGCCCGCTATCGCGGCAAGCTTCATGCTCGCTTTCGCGCTGTCGCTCGACGATCTGGTGATCGCGAGTTTCACCACCGGGCCGGGCGCGACCACGCTGCCGATCCGCATCTATTCGCAGGTGCGCCTCGGCGTGAGCCCGGAGATGAATGCGGTGTGCAGCATCATGGTCGCCGTGGTCGGCGTCGCCGTCATCGTCGCCTCGCTTCTGACCAGGCTCAGCGCGGCCCGCGGCACCCCGGCGCGGGTCTGATCAATCCCGGCTCTCGCCGGGCGGCCGGAACAGGTAGAGCACGAACCAGACCGGGACGATCACCAGCGCGCCGAGCAGTAAATTCGGCAGCGCCCAGGCTAAGCCTTGGCGCGCCAGGTCCTCGATCCGCTCCGGCGACAGGCCGGCGGTCTTGACCAGCTGGTCGGTGGTGATGCCGAAATGCGCCAGCACGGTGCCGACGATCAGCGACGCGATCAGCACCTTGAGCATCGTTCGCGTGAGGCGGCTGAGCATCAACGAGCATCCTGCCCCTAAAGCCGCGGAGGAATATGCCGCGCTGATTCGGGCGCCGCGAATCATAGAACAAAAAGTTAAAAGCTGCGCGCAGCGGCACGCCGGCCGCGCCGTCAGAGGCCATTTTCTCAAGCTGGCGGGCGGCTACGATCGGGAAGGTTTGCGCTATTGGTAAGACTTGCCCTACTGCGAAGCTTTGGGCGCGGCCGGTGCCGCGGCTGGCGATAATGTCGGTGCCGCAGCTGGCGGTCCGGCCGGCGACGCCAGCAATTGGTCGATCACGGCGCGCACCGCGTCGCCGGCATTACGCGTCTTGGCCGCATCGAGCAGCGGCGCGGCGGCGCCTGAGCGGCGGATCAAGCTCTGAGGATCCGGCAACATGATCGGATCGTCCCACGGGCCCTGCACCACGAAGGGCAGGTCGAACTCGTCGGCCGTAGCGGTCGAAACCAGCGTCGCCACACCCTTGAGATCGAGGTCGCGGGCCGGCACCGAGGCGTGGCCGGCAACCTCGAGCCGGACGGCCGGGCCGTCGATATGCATGTCGTCGACCGACACCACGCCATGGTCGACCTTGAGATTGACGACAAGTTGGTCGAACTGGGTGCGACCGGAGCGGAAGTCGCCGTTGCCGGACAGCGGGCGGCGCTCGAGTCGGCGCAGCAATTGCTCGACATTGATGCCGGTCAGCGCGCCGGATTGGGCGTTCAGCGTCGCCGTGCCGTTCAGCGTATGGGTCAACGCCAGCACGGATGAGCCCGCACCGTCGACGGCGACTACAAGATTGCCGTGACCTTCGATTCTGTGCAGGCCGAACAGCTGGCCGAGACAATTCTCCAGATCGACATCGAGAAATTGCATGTGTGAGCTCACCGCGACGCCGCTGCCGATATTGGCGAGTCCGAACGTGCCCTTGGCAATGCCGCCAAAGGCCTGCGCTTCGCCGACAGTGAGATCGAGTTTGCCGTCGTGCATCGTCGCGGCGACCGCGGTACGGCCCACTTGCGCGTTCGAGATCTTAATGCTCGCCGCGGAGAGCCGCAGATCGAGATTCATATCGCCGAAGCCGTCGACCCCGAGCGGCAGGCGATCCCAGTTGCGTTCGTTCTTGGCCATCAGGCGAATGCCGGAAATATAAGGCGTCAAATCGAGCGCCTCGGCCGCCAGCGTGCCCTGTACCAGGCGATGGCCGTCGCTCGACAGCGTGAGCGCTCCTTCGGCGGAATTGCCGTCGAGCTCGACATTGACGTTAGAGAGCGACATCGCGCCGCCGCCGATGTCGCTCTGCGCCCGCAGCGAAAAATGGCCGAAGCCGCCGAGCGGCGGCTTGCTGCCGCCGGTCCAGCGCATGGCGTCGCGCAACGACGGCGATTCGGCGTCGAGCGTACCTTGGATTTTCAGCGTCGGTCGATCGCTCGCCGCGCCGTCGAAGGCGATCTGGAGCGGCGCGCCGGAGAGCCGCACTTTGACACCCGTTCGCTCGCCGGTCAGCGCTGCGAGAAAATCGCTGAGCGTGAGGCTCGCTTCGACCGGCTCGTCGTGCCACACGAAACGGCCGTTGGCGCCGAAGCTGCGGGAGATCGAAGGCCACGCGACCTGAAAGTCGACATGTTCAAGCCGTTCGGTGACGCCCTTGCCGGCGTCGTGCACGACGACCGTGCCGTCCTGGATGCCGATCTCCGAGAACGAGGCGGTGCGGTGGGGGACCGGTTGTAAGGCCTGCGCCAGCGAGGCGATCAAGTCCGACCAATTCGACTGCCCGGTGGTCGCGAACGTTACCGTGATGGTCGGATGCACCAGCGTAACGTCGGCAATTTCGACGCGGCCGGCCAACAGCGGGAAATAGCGCAACCGCGCCGTCAGTTCGTCCGCCGCCACCGCGGGTTCCCCGGTGCGGTCGTCGCCAAGCAGCACATTGCGAAAGCGCACGCTGCCGGAAGGAAACAGCGACAGCGAGATGTCGTCGCCCAATAGCGGGTCGAGCCCGGTCACGGCGTGAATTTCCGCCTTAACCGCGTCGCGCACCGCAGCGGCCGGTATCAGAAACGACAGCGCAACCAGCGTGACGAACGCCGCCGCAACGATGGCGGCAACGGCAATCGCGAGGCGTTTCAAGCCAATGGCCGCGGTCACAGGACACGTTTCCGATTGTTGTGAAGCCGGCCGAATATACCGGGCGGCAGGCGAGGTTTCAAACCTGCCGGGTATCTGTGTCGCTTTCGTGGCCGGGGTCGTCGCACGTTCGACCCAGATCCTAATCGAACGAATCGGACCATGGTTTAGCGTGCCGACGCCCGCCACGACTTGGGCGCGCCGGCCTGCGCCACTTCGGCGATCATCTTGTTGATAATGGCCTGGCCGAACGAGTTGAAGTTTTTCGCGACCATGACGAAGGCGCCGGAACCGCCGATGACGTTGTTGCGATAGTAATTGTCGAGGCCGCCCGGCGGATTGGTATGGTCCGGATTCCACGACATCGGGTTGTCGCTGAGGATGACCAGACCGTTGATGGTGATGCCTTTGCCGACGGCTTCGTCGCGCAGCGCGGTGACGTCGCGGCCGGCATTATTGGTGCCGTCGCCCGAAACATCGATGGTGTGGCGCACGGACGTGAACGGGGCTCGGTCGAATTCATTCATCGCGAATTCGATGACGCCGCTGATCGAGGTGCGGTCCATAAACGACCGCGGCGCCTCGCTCAGGCGGTCGCCGAAATCCTTCGCCGACGCTGCGTCGCCGACCGTCATCCAATCGATCACCACGCGTTGCGCGCCGATGCCGGACCATTCGACGAAGGTCACGCCGATACGGCCGTTATGACCCGATTGAATCGTATGGAGCACGCGCGGGTCGGACATGGCGGCGGCGTAACCGTCGCGTTGCAGCTGGAATTTTCCGGCATCGATGCTGCGCGACACGTCGGCTGCCAGCACCAATAGCAGGTCTACGTCGTCGCCGGCACGCGTTGCCGCAGGTTGCAAGGCAACGCCGGCGAAGGTCAAGGCGAGGAGGATTTTGACTATGCGCATCGCCGCACCTCACCAAGCATCGCCGCAAAACACGGCGAAAACTCGACGGCGCCAGATCAAGCCGAAGCAACTCTCGCTAGCGCTGGCCGAGCCGAAGCGGGTGGTGCCGACAGTCTAGCCGATTCCCGGGCGCGACGCTCTAATCCGCGACGATCCGGCTCGGCGGGAACGCGACCTCGACCAGCGTGCCGGCGTTCGGCGCGCTTTTGATGCTGAAATTGGCGCGATTGGCTTCGGCGAGCGCCTTGGTCAGCGGCAGGCCAAAGCCGGTTCCGCCGGAGCCCCAGCTGCCCGACGTTGCCGTCTGCTGGAACGGCTCGAGCGCCGCCTGGATGTCTTTTTCGCTCATGCCGACGCCGGTATCGCGCACTCGCAGGACCACTTCGTGGGCGTCGGAAAACACCGTCGACACGATCACCTGGCCGCCCGGCCCGGTGAATCTGATCGAATTTGTAAGCAGATTGAGCACGATCTGGCGCAGCGAACGCTCGTCGGCAACGACGAGCGGCAGGCCCGGCGTCAACGAAGTGCGGATAATGATGCGCGCGCGGTTCGCCTGCGGCTGCATGATGCCGACGCATTGCTGCGTGATGTCGTTGAGATTGACATTGGCCAGATCAAGCTCGATCTGGCCGGTCTCGATCTTGGACAGATCGAGAAGGTCGTTGAGCATTGAAATAAGATGCGTCCCGGCGTTGAGGATGTCTCTGACATATTCGCGATAGCGCTCGTTGCCGATCGGGCCGAAGCGCTCGGCCATGATGACCTCGGCAAACCCGGTCATGGCATTGAGCGGGGTGCGAATCTCGTGGCTGATCTTGGCGAGGAATTCCGCTTTGGACGCCGCCGCCCGCAGCGTCTCGCGCTTGGCGTTGCGCAATTCTTCCTCGATCTGCTTGCGGATCGTGACGTCGCGGAACGCCACGGAGAACCGGTCGCTGCCGATCCGCGCCAGCGTCATCGCCAGCGGAACGAGCCGGTCGGCAGCCACGCGTGCGTCAACGTCGAGGACGTTGTTGAGGACATTGCTGCCCCGCGCGACGCGGTCGAAATAGTCGCGCACCGCGTTTTCGCTTTCGGCGGTGAAGAGTTCGCCGAAAATCCGGCCGACGAGATCGTCCGTTGCCCGGCCGAACAAGGAAGCGGCGCGGGCATTGACAGCGACGATGCGGTGCTCGGCGTCGAGCGTGATGACGCCGTCGGTCGCGGTATCGAGGATCGATTTGAGTTCGCGGTTTTCCGTCTCGACCGCGTCGCGCGCGCGTTCGGCGGTCCGTTGCGCGGTTTCGGCTTGGCTGTGGCTTTGGCCATTGGTCAGGATCAGCGCCAGCGCTGGCGACCCATTCCACGGCACCGTAAACATGCGGCCCTCGACCGGAAGCTTGTCGCCGCGCTGGGTCAAGATCGACAGCGACTGGGCGCCGCCGCTTGCCGCAAGCGCACCGGTGCCGGGCTCGACAAAGAGCGTATCAAGGCCGCCTGCCGCCGCGATTGCGTCGAGGTTCTCGTAACCGCTCCATTCCAGGAAATGACGGTTGGCGTAGAGCAGCGCGTCGTGGCGGTAGATCAAGACGCCGATCGGGATGCGATCGAGCAGCCCGTGTTCAGCGGCGGCCTCGGCCGACGGTGCCGCGGCGGTTTCGCCGGCTTCCGCCGGTACGGCAGCTAGAGTTTGGGCGTCGCTCTCGGCGGCGGCCGGCGCCTGCTGCGAGCCGCGCAAGCGCGCCGTCAGCTCCTGCGCTAGTTCGCGGAACGCACTGCGTTCGACCGGACTCAAAGTCGGCGTCGCTTTCGGTTCGGGCAGCGCCGGCGGCGCTTGGCGAAACGGCACCACATTGGCGGCAGCCGGTGCGCTGCTCGGCGCAGCGCGTTCCGGCGGCGGCGCAGCTTTGACCGCTTCCACCGGCTCGGCAGCTTGCGCTGGTTCCACGCTCTGCATCGGATTTGGAGCGGGCGTCGTCACCGCCGGTTCGGCCGGTTGCGGTGGCGTCTCCGCCGCCGGCATGAATCCGATCGGGCGTACTCGGCGCGCCCGTGCCAATGCGTTGATGCGATCGATCTCGCGGCAGACGCCGAAGCCGCGATAGCCGCGGAAACTGCGGTCGCGATCGAACACCGGCAGCCCCGACAGTTCGATCGGCAGGCGCTCGTCGGTATCGTCCACCGGCCAGGAAATGACGAGCCCGCTCCAGGTTTCGCGCGTCGCCACAGCGCGGGCGACCCGATTGTCCGGATCAAGCTTCAACTCGGCGGCGATCTCGCTCCACAACCGGCCGAACGCGGCCATGGTGCGCGGACCGACCAATTCGATGAAGTCGTCCGAGCCGACGCCGAAGCGCCCGTCAGCATCCATCTGCCAGACGAAACGCAAGGGATGGCGCCGTTCCGCGGTCGGGTCGTCCTGCGCGGTGCCTGGCTCCGATGCCGTCGCGTCCGGCGGCGCAACGACGGCAGCGGCAGTGTCGGCCTCAAGCGGCGGCTGCGGTCGAGGTTCAAGGACCGCCTCGCTGCGCACTGGCGGCGCCTGTTGCGGGCTACCCCGTGGGCTGCGCGCTTCATCAGTGGGCCGCGGCGTCAAGGTGACCGCCAGCACGCACGTTTGGTCTTTGCCGAGCCGCGCGGCAGCGACATCGACGGCAGTCTCGCCCAAGCGCGTTGGGCCCACGGCGCTCCAGGTTTCCAGCGCGGTAGCCGGGAGCGCTGTGATGCCGAGTGCCGGCAACGTGGTTGCCGCAGGAAGTAGCGTCTGCGCGGCCGCATTAGCGTAAAGCAGCGTGCCATCGGGCGTGAAGGCCGCGATGGCGTCCTCATCGTCGGCAAGTAGACGCCGCACGCGCTCGGCAAGCGTCAACGCCGGGCCTGCCGGCTCTATTGCCGCGACCAGCACCGCAGCCTTGCCGTCGCCGACCACGATGCGCGAGCAGGCGCAGGTCAGCGCGCGGTTAAAGCCGGCGCCGAAACCGCGCAGCCGTTCGAGCCGCTCCTGCGCACCCGAAGGCAGCGTCGCGGCAAGACGGGCGATCTGAGTGGCAGCAGTATCGCGGACGTCGAAACGACGTTGCGCGCAGGCGTTCACGGTGGTGGCGCCGAAAATCGCCGCGCCGACGGCGTTCGCCCATAACATTCGCGAACCGTCGGCGCTCCACAGCCAAGCCGGCCAGGCGCTCGTTGCGAGCGTTGCGAGACGGGGATGACGCAACAAAGCGAACTCTTGCTCCACGATCGACATGTCGGTCGGCATCTGGGTCGGCAACCACGTCGCCATGTGCGACGGAACGCCTTGCCTTAAGGAATTCTTAATAGTGCCGGGCGTGTGCGGCGTCCATGGCGGCGGCCGGAGCGCCGCCGGACTTGCCGAGATAACCTTAATGGCTCCGAGGTTTAGCGGACTGCATCGTTTCCCTTGCATGCCGGTCGCAATTTCGCGCTAGGATCGATTCGCCGGAGCGACGAGGAGTGTGTGATGGCCAAAGATCCATTCGAGCAATTTCAAATCCCGAACGAGATGCGTAGTTTTGCCGAACAGAGCGTGGCGCAGGCGCGCAAGGCTTTCGACGGCTTTATCCAGGCGGCGAACCAGGCCGTGGGGCAGATGCAAGGCCGCGCTGCGGCGGCACACAGCAGCGCTGCCGAAATCGCGCATAAATCGATGTCCTATGCGGAGCAAAATGTGGCGGCGACATTCGATTTCGCCCAGAAACTGATGCACGCCAAGGACACTGCGGAACTGATGGGGCTGCAGTCGGAATATTTAAGCCGCCAGATGCAGGTGCTTTCGACCCAGGTTCAGGATCTCGGGCAAAGTGCCGCCAAGATCGTGGTAGAGGCTGCCAAGCCTAAGACGTGAGCCGAGCCGGCGGCTTGGTATAAAATCAAATCATTACAATCACTTGTTATATTTTGTGCATTGCAATATTTCCTATTGCAATGCACCAAAAAACTTGCTATTTAAATATGCGCAGGTGCCCGGGCTAAGACCGAGTGTACGGCTTTCAGCCGCGGGATCGCGAGACAATATCAGGCAACGCGCAACGGGCGGCGAAGCCAAGCAAAAAAAAGCCCTCCAATGAGAAAATGCTCCCTAGCGAGACAGCCCAAGAGCAAAGATCAAAATCAAGGACAAGTGTCATGGCGGAAGCGATTACGACTCCTCCCAAAGTGAAGACCAGCAAACCGGCGGCAAGCCCCTTCGAAATGCCGAAATTCGAAATGCCGAAATTCGAGATTCCGAAGGTCGAAATGCCGGCAGCTTTCCGCGAATTCGCGGAGCGCGGCGTTGCGCAGTGCAAGGATACCTACGAGAAGATGAAGGCCGCTGCCGAAGAGGCGACCGACGTGCTCGAGACCACCTATTCGACCGCCACCAAGGGCGCGTCCGATTACGGTCTCAAGGTGATCGAAACGGCCCGCCTGAACACCAATGCGGCGTTCGATTTCGCCGGCGAACTGCTCACGGCGAAAACCCTGTCGGAAGTGATCGAATTGTCGAGCGCGCATGCGCGCAAGCAATTCGAAGCGCTGACCGAGCAGGGCAAGGAACTTGGCGCTCTGGCGCAGAAAGTCGCGACCGAGACCGCCGAACCGATCAAGTCCGGCATGAACAAGGCGCTGAGCAAGGTTGCTTGATCGCTGCGGCCACTCCGTTGATTGCGACGCCGATGGGAAAGCCCGGGTTTTGACCCGGGCTTTTGCTTTTTTAGCGGCCCGATCGGGACTGCCTTGCCAAACTGGAGCGTTGCCCATAGGTTCCGCGCGCTTGCGGACTGCGGGCCCGTGCAGCTGTAGCTCAGTTGGTTAG
>PLTE01000357.1 GCA_003164375.1 Hyphomicrobiales bacterium
TAGCACGGCCCTGGACGGCTTGGTTCGGGAGGCGCCAGACCGGCCCGGAGATACCGAGCGCGCCGACGGTCTTGCAGGTGAAATCCTTGACTGGGACTGCCACGCAACGGACTTCGAGGTTGAATTCGCCGTCGTCGAAAGCAATGGCAGTGCGTCGGACTTCTTCGATTTCGCGGAGCAGCACCGGACGGTCGGTGATCGATTTCTCGGTGGATGGCATTAGCCNNGACCCGTTTGAGAAAACGCTCCAGTTGATCCGGGCGCAGCGAGGCGAGGATCACCTTGCCAAGTGCGGTACAGTGGGCCGGCCGGACGACGCCGACGCGGTCGGTCAGTTGGAACGCGCCGGGCCCGCTGGTGCGGGCAATTACGACCACAGCATCGCCCATACGCACGGCGAAATGGCTGCTTTCACCAGTTTCCCGCGACAAGTCCTCGAGCACCGGGGTCTCGGCATTCACCATTTCAATCTCGTCGAGGGCGCTCGCCGCCAGAGCAAACAACGGTCGGCCGATGCGGTAGCGCCTGGAATCCCTTTCTTGGCGAATGTAACCAAGCGACACCATGGTCTTGGCGAGATGGAACGTAGTGGAATTGTGCAGGCCAACCCGTTTGCTGAGGTCGGCAAGGCCAATTCCTTCGCGACGGCGCGCGACTTCCTCAAGAATCGCGAAGGCGCGGCCGAGTGACTGCACGCCGACGCGCTGTCGGTCCTCGGCGNNGTCAGCTTTTCCGTCGCCCTCGTTTTGGTTCGCGATCTCATCCGTTCGTCTCCAAGCAGCGCCACGGGTGCCAGCGAACCGCGGCGGCTTTGCGGAAGAACCATTCTCGTTCGGTTGCCATTGCGTTGCGCCCCCGGCAGGGTGCTTACCGGTGCAGCATCTTCCGTGTGGAAACAAATACCACAATATCAATTGACGTACAGCATCATGAGAAATAGCTTCGCGCGCGATCTAAGGGAGTACGATTGATGTCGACACGCAATATGCTCAACGGAGCGCAGGTTATTGTCGATTACTTGATTCAGGAAAAGGTGCCGAACGTTTTTGGTCTGTGCGGCCACGGCAATATTCAATTCATCGATGCATTGTACGAGCGCTCGCACGATATCAAGACGATCTCCGTACATCATGAGAGCGTCGCCGGCTTCATGGCGGATGTCTACTATCGCGTGTCCGGGCGACCAACGGCGACGTTCACGTCGTGCGGGCCGGGCTCGGCAAACCTGCCTATTTCGCTCGGCAATGCCTTCCTGGACTCCGTGCCGTTTATGGCGGTGACCGGCAACGTGCCGACCAGCCAGTTCAATCGCGGTGCGTTCCAGGAGCTCTATCGCCACTATCAGGCCGATTTTCCATCCACCGTCCGGTCGTATTGCAAAAAAGTGTTCCAGCCCACGCGCGGCGAAATGGTGCCGCTCGCAGTGCGGCAAGCCTGGAAGACGATGGTGACGGGCCGGCCGGGGCCGGTCGTGCTCGATGTTCCGTTCGACGTTTTCCTGGAATCCGCGGCGGAGGAAGCACCCAGGGCCGAGGAATGGAACGCCAATATTTCGAGCCGCTGCGGCGCGGATCCAGACGGCGTGGTCAGGGCGGTCGATATGCTGCTCGGCGCCGAACGGCCGGTGATCATCGTCGGACAAGGAGTCCGCTATGGCGGTGCCTGCGCCGATCTATTGCGACTAGCGGAGCGCCTACAGATTCCGATTGCGTCGTCCGCCAGCGGTCTTGGCGCCATCGACACCCATCATCCGCTGGCGCTCGGCTTGGTCGCGCGCGCCGGACATTACCAAGCCAATCATGCCACCCGGCAGGCCGACGTCTTGCTGGCGCTCGGCGTTCGCTTTGACGACCGCACGTCGAGTTCCTGGGTCCCGGGCTATTCCTTCACCATCCCGCCGACGCGGCTCATCCATGTCGATATCGATCCGGAAGAGATTGCGCGCAACTATCCGGTGGCATTGGGTTTGATGGCGGATGTGCGCACCTTCCTGCGCCAGGTGCTGGCGGAACTTGATCGCCGTGCGGATTTGGACAAACGCGCCGACGCCCGGAAAAAATGGCTGCAGGCGATCGACGGCTATCGCCGGGAATGGGATAAATTCGTTGCTCCCGGCTTCTCCGACGACACCTCGCCGATCAATCCGCAACGGGCTGCGCTCGAGATCGACAAAGGCTTGCCCGAGGACGCCATCCTGGTCAGCGATATCGGCGTGCATCACAATTGGCTGTTGGGTTTCTGCAAGCCGAGGCGGCCGGATTCGCTGATCGGTTCGATGGGCTTTGGGCCGATGGGCTTCGGCGTTGCCGGCGTGTTGGGCGCGAAGTTTGCGGCGCCCGACCGTCCTTGTGTTTCGGTCTGCGGCGACGGTGCGTTCTTCATGCACGCCAACGTCCTGGGCACGGCGGTGGAATACAATTTGCCCGTCGTCTGGGTGGTGTGGAACAACTACGCCTATGCGTCGATCCGAGGCCTGCAACGCGGCTATTTGCAAGGCCGCGAGCTCGCGACCGACTTCCACAATCCCACGACGGGTGAACGCTACAATCCCGACTTTGCCGCGATGGCCCGTTCGGCCGGCGTCGAAGGCGTGCGGGTCGACCGGGCCGGCGATTTGGCCGAGGCTGTTCGCACCGGCATCGCCGCCAATCGGCCCTATCTCATCGACGTCGACATTGCGGCTGATATCAATCCCGCCGGCGCCGGCGTCTGGGAGCTGCCGGGTCTTGGACAAAGCAAGCCCGGTATCGGAACCCGATATCAACCGGGTTGAGCGCCGGCACTGTCAGCGTGCCAGATCGCGACGACGCAATGCCGACTGAGCAGCAAACGAAGCCTTCTGCCGCGCCAGCTTTGGTCGACGAGGCAGAAGGGGGCGTTTTTCGGATAGGCTCCGGCGTTTGACGCAACGGTCGCGCCGGACAAGCAGCAGTCGTCTATGCCCAACCGCTTTGCCGCGTAGGCAACTGTCTGCAGGTCCGGGTGCAACATTCGCTGCTCGGTCTGGACGAAGGCGAGGACCTCAGCGCCGACGTCGCAAGCCAATAGGCGCCGATGCTTCCGATCCCGGCAACGACGAATCTTTCGTGCCGGAGATCGGGCGAGAGTCGATTACTCGGTGTCGCGCTTTTTCGCAGGATCAAACGGGCGTCTCGGCTCCCGAACGGGCACCTTGTGATCGGCGTCCCAGCGCCATTCGCCGGCTTGGCCGTGAATGGAAAAGGGCGCCTCGCTGCGCCACGCGCCGTCTGCGTCCTTCCGAGCAGTGCGCCGCGCTTCAGCCTTTTGGGCCTTGGTCCGATATGGTTTGAGATTGGGCATGACATGGCTCCGCCTCCGGCCGCGAAATTGCGGTCGGCGCGACACTCCGCAGGAGGGTCGCGGGGCGGATCGCCACTATGGGTTCAGTCATGTCCATGCGCGGTAAATGAGCGACGGCGGCCGTGATGTCAACGCTGGAAGGCGTCGGGACCCGAAGATTGAGAAGATTTAAGGTTTGTAAGCCGGCTCGGCCGGCATCACTTTAAAAATATGTGCAAAACGCACGTCCAATCTTGCGCGCATGGGCCATTGCGCTGATCGAATAACACCGGTGTTCGCTTCCGACCGAAGTGATTGTGATGAAGAATCTGGAAACGTTCCGCGATTACTTCGTAAGATGGCGGGAGGCGTCGCGTGAGCCGGGTCTCACGGCCCTTCTCATCGTTGAAGTATCGCTGATTTTCATCGCCACGCCTCTCGCTGGCATGGGTCTGATGCCGGCATTTGTTTTGCCGGCGATGTTCATCCTATTGGTGCTCGCGACGCTCGTTGTGACGTCCCGTAGTCATCTCGCTGTTTTTGTCGTGCTCATCGCGGTCGCCTTGAGCCCGCTTGGGACGTTCGTGCATGCCGAGCACCCCTCGGTGCTCACGGAATGGCTGAGTGCCGGCGCGCGCCTCCTTGCCATCGCGGCATTGAGCGTCGTGATCGCGAAGGCGGTGTTCGGGCCCGGACATGTAACGTTGCATCGAATCCAGGGCGCGATTGTGCTCTATTTGAACTTTGCGCTCTTCTTCTTCACGCTTTATCGGGGCCTGGATACGCTGATAGCGAACGCCTTTGCCGGGCTGCCGCAAAGCGGTGCAGAATACGGCTCTGGGGCAGCTCTGCTCTATTTCAGCTTCACCGCTCTGACCACCACTGGCTTCGGCGACATCACGCCGCTTCATCCTTTGTTGCGCAGCTTTGTCAACCTCGAATCGGTGATCGGCCAGCTTTACCCGGCAACGCTGCTCGCGAGGCTTGTCAGTCTCGAACTCGAGCACCGGCGGCACTTCAACTCTCACTAGGGCGGGGACTCATTCGGTCGCAACCAGATGCGAACAGTCGCAGCTTGAGGAAGGCGAGGCCGTTCGACGAGTTTATGCGCGCGATAGGTGAGGGCTAAAGCAAATTGGCTGCATGCGATTCCGCCTTGGCGGGCAGCGTCTCAATTCGTCGATCAATTATCGTCGGTTAGCAGCAACCAACGGCGCAGGTGAAAAGGCCAGGTTGGCTCAATGAAAAAGTAAACTGCCGTGTGCCCGAGCCCGAGGCCTCCAACGCCTCGTCGGAAACTTCATAGCAGAGAATATCTTCGTCGGCCTGATCGATCTCATTCTTGTTGTCGTTCATGCAGTGTTCCTCTTTTTCTAGGCGCACGGAAAACTGGTAAGAATTATTATATTACGACGCTTTACTCCACAAGATTATTACAGAACGGGTCGAAATCAGAGCGCCAAGTAAGCTCGATTTGTGAATGAGCGCCCTAATAAGGCACGGCGCATTTTTGCCGTCGGTCGTAACCGTAGTGCGACCCCCGCAGTAATCGGCTCCGTGATGCCCTTCCGCTATTTGATTTCGGCAATCGGGAATCGCTGTCCGCTGTTGCTGACGGTCGGCGTCTGATCGTGCTTATAAATGTTCGACGCCAGCGGGGGCACCTCGCTTCCGACGTAATCTGCCAGGCTGAAGTTGCTGACGATGCCGT
>PLTE01000403.1:0-124 GCA_003164375.1 Hyphomicrobiales bacterium
ACGAGCTGGTGGCGCGCATCCACGCTATTGTGCGCCGCTCCAAGGGTCACGCCCAGTCAGTCATCAACACCGGCGACCTGTGCGTCAATCTCGACACCAAGACCGTCGAGGTCAACGGCGCGCG
>PLTE01000403.1:156-3466 GCA_003164375.1 Hyphomicrobiales bacterium
ACGTCTTCATCTGCAAGCTGCGCAAAAAGCTCGCTAACGCCTCGAACGGCAAGAACTACATCGAAACGGTGTGGGGCCGCGGTTACGTGCTGCGCGAGCCGGCCGAGGATGAGGTAAAAATTCCGGCCTGACCTCTTCGCGGGCTCACAAAGCAAAACCCCGGCCTCTGGCCGGGGTTTTTTGTTTGTAGGAGTGGGGCCGCCGCACTCAACGCCCGCCGACCGCAACAAGGCGCGGCATGGGCTTGCCGGCCGTCGCCAGCCGCGGCGCCGACGTATTCGGCACATAAAGGCCGCGCTTGTCGGCCGTCATTTTAAAGCGCTCGGTCAGGCCGACGACGGTTTCCGCAGCTCCCAACACGAGAAAGCCGTCGGCGGCGGTGACCCGCGCCAGGCGGTTAAGCACGTCGGTCTTGGTTTCGGAATCGAAATAGATCAGCACATTGCGGCAGAACACGAGGTCGAACGTGCCGAGCTGCGAGAAATCGTTGAGCAGGTTGAGTTGCCGATACTTCACCATGGCGCGGATGTCCGGCGCGATTTGCCAAAGCTCGCCGCTTTGCGTGAAATGCCGGATCAAGAGCTGGATCGGCAGCCCGCGCTGCACTTCGAACTGCGTATACAGGCCCGCCCGCGCCTTCTCCAACACGTCATTGGAAATGTCGGTCGCGACAATCTCGATGCGCCAGCCGACGATCTCGCTCGCCATCTCCTTCAAAGACATGGCCAGCGAATAGGGCTCCTGGCCGGTCGACGCGGCGGCGCACCAGATGCGGATGACGCGCGATGCGCGGCGCGCCGCCAGCAACGCCGGCATGATTGTCAGCCGGAAATGTTCGAACGGCGTCTTGTCGCGAAAGAACAACGATTCGTTGGTCGTCATGGCTTCGACAACCGCCGTCATCAACGCGTCCTGCGGTGCGGCCTTGAGCGCGCTGACGAGTTCCCCGAGATTGGCAAGGCCGGCCTTGCGCGCGACCGGCAACAGCCGGCTTTCAACCAGATATTCCTTGTCCGCCGACAACACGAGGCCGGAGCGGTCCTTGAGGCATTTGCGCAAGAAGTCGTAATCGAGCGGCGTCACGCGCGATCTCCCGAAAACAGCCGGATGATCTTGGGTGCAATGTCGTCGAGCGGCAGCACCGCGGAACATAGACCGGCCTGCGCGACCGAGCGGGGCATGCCCCAGACGACGCAGCTTGCTTCATCCTGTGCGATCACGTTGCCGCCGGCGGCTACGATATCGGCAGCACCGTGGGTGCCGTCGGCGCCCATTCCGGTGAGCACGAGGCCTAGGCACGCGGCGCCCCACACCGACGCCGCAGACGTGAACAGAGCATCTACCGCCGGCTTGCAGAAATTGATCGGCGGATCGTCGCCGAGCACGATTTTAACCGCACCATCGGGCCCGCGCACGACGCGCATGTGGCGGCCGCCGGGCGCCACATAGATGCCGCCGGCCAGTACCGGTTCGCCATCCTCGGCTTCGTGCGCGCCGCGGCCGCCGATGCGTGACAGGTGCTCGGCCAGCACTGTGGTGAAGGTCGGCGGCATATGTTGCGTGATCAGAACCGGCGCACGATCGATCGCGGCGGGCAGCTTTTCGACCAGCACCGACAGCGCCTGCGGCCCCCCCGTCGAGGAGCCGACCACGAGCGCACGCGGCGCGATCAAGGCGAACGGCCGCAAGTGCGGGACACCGAACTCGGCTGCAAACGGCTGGTTCTTGGCGCTGCGCAATGCCGGCGACCGCCGGTTCACCGGCGGCGTTACCGTCCCGGGCACCGGGCTATCCGCATAGGCCTGCGTCGGCGAGCGGTTGCGGCCGAGGGCGCGAATTTTATCGATGAATTCGCGGCGAAATGCGGTCGAAGTCGTCGTCTCGCGCGTGGTCTCGGGTTTCGGGATGTAGTCGGCGGCGCCGAGCGCCAGCGCCCGCAGGCTGATCTCGGCGCTGCGGCGGGTCAGTGTCGAGACCATAATCACCACAAGGTCTCGCTTTTTTTGCAGTAACAGCGGCAGGGCCGAAATGCCGTCAAGCTCCGGCATGTCGATGTCGAGCACGACGACATCGACGTCGTTCTGCTCGATCCGCGTCACCGCCTGGCGGCCGGTCCGCAACGATGCAACGGTCCGCATATCGGGTTCGGCGTCGACCCACCGCGCCAGCAGGCTGCGCACGACGACCGCGTCATCGACCACCATCACGCGAATGGGCGGCTCGGCCCGGGACGCGGAAACGGCAGCGGCGAGGACGATACTCATGCTACGCGCACTCTCGATACTCTTAGTTGACCAACGCGACGCGCCGCAGGAAATTACAGTCTGGGGCGCGTTCCTTCGGAAAACCGGTTTCCACTTTTCCGGGTCGCGCCTTAGATCAGCCCGACTTCCTGGAACTTGGCTTCGACGATATCCCTGTCGAACGGTTTCATGATGTATTCGTTGGCGCCCGCATGCAGCGCCCGGGCGATGTGCGCGACATCGTTCTCGGTGGTGCAGAACACCACTTTGGGCTTGTCGCCCCCCGGCAACCGGCGCAGCAGCCGAAGGAACTCGTAGCCGTCCATTTTCGGCATGTTCCAATCGAGCAGGATCGCGTCCGGCAAATCGCGCTGGCACGTTTCGATCGCATCTTCGCCGTTCTCGGCTTCCACGATCTGGAATTCGAGACCTTCAAGGATGCGCCGCGCCACCTTTCGGATGACGCTGGAGTCGTCGACAATCAAGCACGTTTTCATCGTTTCCTCGCTCTGCCCTGCACGGGCGAAGTCGCCGCAATTTTCTGACTCGTGGATCGTGTTGGAACTCGGATGATTTCCGATCGTCCTTCGCTTGCGCACGCAAGTTTCGCGAAGGCGGAAAACCGGCACTCGCTTTTCGGGTTCATGGGCTTGCAATCCTATTCATTCGCGCTCACGCCGCCGCAGCTTCGGCGCCGAGATCCAGCACCCGACCGACATCGAGCACCACAAGAAGCTGACCATCGAGCCGAAACACGCCGGAAGACACGCGCGCGAGTTTGCGGTCGAGATTGATGGGGTTCGGCTCGCGGTCCGCCTCCGTTAGCTTGAGCACTTCGCCCACAAAATCGACCAGCAGACCGAACGATTCCGCTTCGTATTCGAGACCGATCGCCATCGGTGCGTAATCTTTGGTGGCCGCCGCGTGACCGCGATGTTCCAAATCGAGCCGCGCGCTGAGATGGATCGCCGTGACGATCCGCCCGCGCAGATTGAGCACGCCGGCGATCTCGGCCGAGGACAAGGGCACCCGGGTCAGCCGCTCCGGCATGAACACGTCCTGGACGC
>PLTE01000418.1 GCA_003164375.1 Hyphomicrobiales bacterium
ACCTTGATGCCGAACGAGCCGCCGACGTCTTTGGTGATGACGCGCACCTGATGCTCTTCCAGATCGAGATGCTTGGCGAACAGGTTCTGCGTCATATGCGGCGCTTGGGTGCCTTGATAGACGGTCAGCCGTTGCTCGCCGGGATTCCAGTCCGCAACGATCGCGCGCGGCTCATTGGTGACGCCGGTGTGGCGGCCGAACAGAAAGGTCGTCTCGACCACAGCGTCCGCTTCGGCAAAACCCTTGTCGGGGTCGCCGGCGTTGAGAACGCGTTCGAAGGTGAGATTGTCGCCCAACGCGGGATGTATCACCGGCGTTTTGGCGTCGAGCGCGGTTTCCGCATCGGTGACCGCGGCGAGCACCTCATAGTCGATGCCGACGAGAGTGCAGGCGTCCTCGGCTTCGGCGCGGCTCTTCGCCACGACGGCGCACACGGCCTCGCCTTGCCAGCAGGCGCGCTCGACGGCGATGGCGTGTTGCGGCGCCGATTTGATGCCCTTGAGATGCGTGAGCACACCGACCCAGGGCGTGATGACTTTGGCAAGCTCGGCGCCGGTGACGACCGCGATCACGCCGGGCGATTTTTTGGCGTCCGCCGTCGCGATGCTTTTGATGCGGGCGTGCGCATGCGGCGAGCGCACAAAGGCGACATGCGCCATCCGCGGCAGCACGACGTCGGTGACATATTGACCGCGCCCTTGCGTCAGCCGCGCCAGATTCGGCCGCGGTACCGAGCGGCCGATATAGGAATTCGGCCGGTCGAGCGCGGTGAGGCCGGATGGCTGGTCGTCAGCGATTTTCATCCTTTCGTTCCCGCCCGCGTTTGCGCCACGGATTCGATCGCATCGACGATGGCCTGATAGCCGGTGCAGCGGCAGTAATTGCCGGACAGATGCTCGCGGATTTCCTCGCGGCTCGGCACGCCGCCCTTGGATGAGGCCACTTGGGCGAGCAGCGCCTGCGCGCCGATCAACATTCCGGGAGTGCAGAAGCCGCATTGCAGCGCATTACGCCGTTGGAACGCGTCCTGCAGGTCGGCAATCGCGCCGGAATCCGAAACACCCTCGATGGTCTCGACCGCGGCGCCGTCGCATTGCACGGCGAGCACCAGGCAGCCGCGCACGACCTCGTCGTCGACCAGAACCGTGCACGCGCCGCAGACGCCCTGCTCGCAGCCGATATGGCTGCCGGTCAGGCCTAAATCATCGCGCAGGAAATCGACCAGCGTCTTGCGGGCTTCGACGCGCTCGCGCACGTCTTCGCCGTTGACGCGAAGGGCGATGTCGATGTGGCGCTCTCCCATGACCCGATCCGGGTTGGTCTTTCGTTTGATAGCTTCATAGCATCCGCACGACGGCGGCGCCACGGGCGCGGCGGCTCCTACGCGGCGCCTTGGCCGACAATTCCGCGCACGATATCGATGGCGCGGCGCAGCAATGTCATTGAAGCTTCCAGGGTCCGGAAGGCAGCGTGCGCCGTGAGCGTGACGTTCTCCATGGCCGCGAGCGGATTGTCGGGCGGAAGCGGCTCGTGATGAAACACGTCGAGCCCGGCATGGCGGATGCGGCCGCTGCGCAGCGCCTCGATGAAGGCTGCCTCGTCGACCAGGCCGGCGCGTGCCGTGTTGACGAAAATGACGCCGGGCTTCATGCGCGCAAACTCCGCGGCGCCGAGAAAGCCCCGCGTTTCGTCGTTGAGCGTGAGATTCATCGAGATCACGTCGGAGCGCGCCAGAAGCTCGTCGAGCGGCACCAGCGGAGCACCGGGCCGCGGCGTGCGGTTCCAGGCGATCACTTCCATGCCAATGCCGCGGCCGATGCGGGCGACCTCGCCGCCGATACCGCCGAGCCCGATCACGCCGAGCGTTTTGCCGAGAAGCTGCATGCCGCCATGCGGCACCCAGACGCCGGAGCGTACCTCGCGGTCCATGCGGGCGACGTCGCGGCAGGCTGAGAACAACAACGCGATGGTGTGCTCGGCGACAGCCGTGTCGCCATAGTTCCTGATGATGTGAACCTTGATGCCGCGCGCCGCCATGTCGGCAAGACTCATATAGCTCGCCGGCCCGGTGCCGAGAAACACGATGTGTTTGAGCGCCGGACATTGGTCGACCAGTGGCGTCGGCATATAGGAATGGTCGTCGATGCAGATCACGTAGCCCTCGAGCACGCGCGGCAAATCATTGCGCTCGAACGGCGCGCGATTGACGTCGATCGGCGGATCGTCGGCGCGCACGACGCGCTGCCAAACCGGCGCGAGTTGATCGTTGCAGTCGAGAAAGAGCGATTTCATTGCTGGGCCGTTGACGGTTGGGGCGCTGACTTCTAACACATTGTCGAGAATACGGAATGCGCCGATTCTCGCAGCAGCGAGGGAGTTTTGACATGCGCCTTGCAAGCTACGCTCTGCGCGGCCGGCCGAGTTTCGGCGCGGTCACGGGCGAGGGCATCGTCGACCTGCGGCCGCGGCTGCACCGTTTTCACACGCTCAGCGAGGTATTTCGCGGCCAAGCCCTCGACCAGGCGAAAGCAGCCTCCGACGGGGTGCGGCCCGACGTGCCGCTCAACGAAGTCGAGCTGTTGCCGCCGCTTTCGGCGCCGGAGAAAATCCTCTGCATCGGCATCAATTACGCCAACCGCGGCCAGGACTATAACCTCACCGACGCGCCGAAATATCCGAGCATGT
>PLTE01000223.1 GCA_003164375.1 Hyphomicrobiales bacterium
CGATTAAACGACAGCACGTGCTCTTAAAGCATAATCCTGAAAATGCCTGCCTCTGGACTTGAGACCCCGATCCGATTCGATCGAACTGGATTAGTGTCTAGGCGTAAGAGCGCTCCAAATAAGCTACCGCATCGTCGGCAAGCTCACTTGGATCGCGTTCGCCGCGCTGCGCCATCTCGATGATGCGTTTGGCAATGATTTCCTTTGCGGCCCGTTTATAGGCCGGCGAAGACAGCTTGCTGCCCGATTGTTCGACTTTTTGCCACGCGGCCTCAAATACCGAAGCCAAGGTCTCGACCATTTCCGGCTCGAACGCCGCCTGCTTCAGTAAGGGAATTATCGGCATGATATTATTCCCTATTTTGCAATCCGATCCATCAACCGGCGCTCCCATCGGAACCCCCGGGCGATACGCCATCGGGCGGGGAAGCAATAATGGCATTCAACAGCCCGGTCGAATACCACAATCCAGGACCTTGCCTGGTCTTGCGGAAAGATTCGTGACCTAATGTGATCATCGCGCAACCGCGGGATAAACCCAATATGCTGCGTTAATAACGCGCGAGGGGCCGCAGCGATCCATCTGCGGGCAGGCGCATGAGGGCAGGCCGGCGGCGCCCCACGCAAAACAATTGCTGGATGATCGCCCCCCAACCTTCACGAAGGAATGGCGGTGGTGCCGCGTATGGGACGTTTCGGCCTTGTTATCGCAGGACGTACCAAGCCAAGCCGAAAACGGCGAGCATGAACGCCGTCGAATAAAAGATGATCTCGAGGGAATGCAATGGCGCGTGATTCGACATCGCCGCACCATGCGCGCTTCCCGGCCGCAATGCCATCGACGGTGCCGTATGGCACAAGCGTCAGGCCGGGCCGCTGCTGCACGCCTTGAATCCAACACATCTATGTCCAATAAGAGTTGCATAGCTTTCGCCTTCGTGAGCCATGCGGGCTTGGGTTTACCTCGGGCTTCGGCAAGCCGGCTGTACGCAACCCCCGTCAAACCTCCGCTGGAAACGGTTTGGACACGCGAGCACGATTCGGGCGCCTCGACGGATAGCGGTGGCGACGCGAAACAGCAGGCAAAGACCTAAGTTTTCGGCTTTAGCGCCAGAGTAAGCGGGACGAAAGCCCGAATCTGGCGTATTCTTAGTCGAATCGCACGCTCAGCGCCGCTGAAGGAGGAGCCGCGATGGCAGACCGTTCACACAAGTTCAAGGTCGGTCAATCCGTCGATCTCATCCCATCGACGTTTCGATCGGCCGCACGAGGGCATTATGAAATCGTCAGCCTGCGGCCTGCCGACGGGCAAACACCGCAGTATCGGATCAAGAGCCGGAGCGAGTCCCACGAACGCGTGGTTGCGGAGAGCGACCTCGTGCTTTCGGAGTGACGGAAATCCAGTTACGATTGCGACTTCGGAGGCAACAGCTTAGGGTAACGGCAAACGCCGTGACGCAGTGTCCGGAAGGCCCCGGACAGGAGTCCGACAATGTTCAAGGTTCTTGAACTCAAGAGCACAAGTTCGGCCGCGGCCAGCCAGGTCGGACAGGGCTATCCCACGCGTGAGGCGGCCTTGGCTGCCGTCAAAAAATACCTGAAGACATTCAGCGTATCCGGGCACAATTCGGACGGCAATTATTGGTGGGTGCGCGACACCGAAGGCTTGCGAAAATGCTGGATCGCGGCCCCCGAATGAGACCGCCAATTTCGGTGGGTTATCCTTGAGGCCAGAGCGTCTAAGGCCCGGATTGCCTATGAGAATTTCTTGCCGCGGGCATCTTTACCCGTCATCCGGACGGGCGTGAATGGCGACCCGACGGGAACGTCCTTCGTCTTGTTCTTTTCCGCCTTCGGCTTCTTCTTCTCGCGATTGCTTCTCATTTGTCCCTTGGCCATTTTGTCCTCGCTGTTTGCCGTGATGAACGCTTGCGTTACGCTAGCTTTCGCCTGACAGCCGCTTGAAGTCGGCAAGTACCGCAGCAATCAGTTTCTGTCGCCGCGGATCCTGCGCCGCCGGCGTTGTCGCGAACAGTCTGAGAAGATAGCGCGCCTTCTCGGCGGCATCAGTCCAATGCACCGCCGGCGCCGCCAGTAAATGGGCTTCCAATTCGTCTTGCCGAAGGCGCAATGAGTGTTCGTTCTCTTCGACTTCAGCCAACATCCGACGAAGCTCGGTAGCCTTCTGGGCGGCCATTCCGCGATGCTGGTCGAGGTCGATCGTCTTGTCCGTCATGATGGTGCGCCATCGCGCTTCAAGGCAGATTGACGCTTCAAGGGATATTCGGCGCTCTCGTATAAACGACGGATTTCGTCACAGCCGTATCGCTGCTCGTCAACTTCTAGAAACGCGCCGACAAGAGACTCCGCCGGCATGTCCTCGATAGCGAAACGGATGGCCTGTGCGGCCTGCGCAAATCGCCTATATGCGAGTGGCTGACGCCGGGGCAGGCGTCTTCGCGTCGGAAACAACTCCGCTGCGGCGTTGTAGTTAAATTCGGTCATCGGCCGAATCCTCGTCAAAAAACACTAAGCATCGTCCGAACGAACATCACTCGAAGGTCGATACTAATATAAGCTCAAAATGCAGTGTTGCCAGCCAGCTACGAGCCGGCGCGTCCGGAATTGAGAAGATCGTGCGGTATCCAAGTCCGCCGATCTTCTGAGCATTGTGTGGACCGGCATGGCCGTCCCCGGTAAAGTGCGGCGTCGGCGGCGTAAGCGAATCGGCTTTACCAACTGGCGACAGCCCCGTTCCTGCTCTTTGCCGGATCAAGCGGGTGCGCATTTGGCACGGGCTCTGCCTGAGGTCGGGCGTAAAAAAGGCGCGTTGCGGCCAGATAAGGCTGCTCTGATTGGAAATTCGCATAGCTGTGGCGGCTTTAGGCACCGGCCGTGGCGACAACCATGCGGCGACAATCGTGGAGAGAATTTTGGACGATAGACTGAAAGCCGACGCGGGCGCCGAGACGATCGATATGCGCGCTTTGACACAAAGTCTTGCACGCTACCGCGAACCGAATCCTAAGCGCAGCGTCGTCGAAATACTGATTACGGCCGTGCCGTTCGTCGTCCTTTGGCTATCGATGTGGTTGCTGCTCCCCGTCGGATACGGGCTTTATTTGTTGCTGTCCGTTCCCGCCGCCGGCTTTCTCGTCCGGCTATTCATGATCCAGCACGATTGTGGGCATGGCTCGCTTTTTCGCAATCGACTATCGAATGACTGGGTTGGCCGCGTGATCGGCGTGTTTACGATGACGCCTTATGACTTTTGGCGGCGCGCGCACGGCGTCCATCACGCCTCGGCGGGCAATCTCGATCTCCGCGGTATTGGCGACATCGATACGCTGACCGTGGATGAATATCTGGCGCTGTCGCGCTGGCGCCGGTTGCGCTATCGCATGTACCGTCATCCGCTCGTCATGTTCGGCATCGGTCCGACCTATCTGTTTGTGCTGCGTCACCGCCTGCCGTGCGGACTGATGCGGCAGGGCTGGGGACCCTGGGTCAGCACCATGACGACAAACGGCGCGATCGCGCTTGTCGTCGCCGCCACGATGTGGGCGATCGGCATCAAGCCGTTCCTGCTTGTGCATCTGCCTATCACCGTCCTGTCCGGCGCGATCGGGGTGTGGCTGTTCTATGTTCAGCACCAATTCGAACATACGGTCTGGCTTAAAAACCAGGATTGGAGCTTTCCAACGGCTGCGCTCTATGGCAGCTCGCATTACGACCTGCCGGGTGTATTGCGGTGGTTCACCGCCAATATCGGCGTGCACCATATTCACCACCTGTGCAGCCGCATTCCGTTTTACCGGCTGCCGCTCGCGCTTCGTAACCACCCCGATCTCGCCAATGTCGGCCGGCTCACGCTGGGCCAGAGTCTCGCCTGCGTGCGCCTGGTGCTCTGGGACGAAACGGCTCGCCGGCTGATTTCGTTTGGCGAATTGCGGACGCGGTTCGGCGCGGCGAACGGCGCGCAGGCCTGCACCGACGCCGTCTGATCGGCGACTTGCGAAGCGGTCGGCTCTCGACGCGAGGCCGCGCCGCCTTGCAAAGGCCATGCTTATCTCATAGTTATCGCTAATCGACTTTTGGCCGGACAATCGGGCCGTTTCGCCTTTGCTGCATGCCAGGCGCACGTTCAGACCCTCCAAACATCGACGAATCGAGCTTTGGGACGCGGGAAAGCGCGTCTTGGGTTCAACTGCACCTAGATCAGCAAAAGGATATCTCTATGAATACGGGCACCGTGAAGTTCTACAATGACCAAAAAGGCTTCGGTTTCATCCAGCCGGATGACGGCGGCAAGGACGTTTTCGTCCACGCCACCGCATTGGAGCGCGCCGGAATGCGCGGCCTCGTCGAAGGCCAGAAAGTTTCCTTCGATACCCAGGAAGACCGCCGCACCGGCAAGATCGCCGTCGGCACCATCCAGGCGGCGTAACGTCAAGACAACTGCGCGCCAAGACGTTCTTATCAAGACGCGACAAACCGAAACCGCCCCTCAAGGGGCGGTTTTTTTGTTCGCGGCGCACGGATTATGGAGTCGGTAGAGAACCGTCAGCGCGCGGATTGGCCGTGACAAGCATGCCGCGGCGCGCCAGCGCGTGCTTTAATTGTTCGATCGCAACATCCGCGGTCGCGGAGCTATTGGCCTTTTCGAGATGCCGCAGCAGCGCCTTCAAAGCCGGCTCCTTGTCTCTAATCACCCAGCGGCGTGCGAATATCTTGGCCTCGTGGAGGCTCGTTATACGGACGACTTGGGTGGCGCCGGGAAGACCGGCGTCGAAATAATCAAGGGGTGCAGACATTTTCTCACCGGCGTTGCAGCTTGCTACCATGGAGCGGCAAGCGGAGGAGCGCAATCATGCCGGCGTAATGATCCCCATAGTTCTCGGAATTATTCCCGGTGTGCAATTTCGGTCAGCGAGTACAATTGCGTACGCTAACCACCGAGTTCGAGCGGTCGGCGCATAGCCGCCGGTGTCAGTCGCATGCGCCGTCCGGCGCATGAACAGGGATTGGCGGAGAGGGAGGGATTCGAACCCCCGATACGGTTGCCCGTATGCCGCATTTCGAGTGCGGTGCTTTCAACCGCTCAGCCACCTCTCCGGAAGCCCCCATGTAGCGGCGGTCTACGCGGGAGACAAGAGCGGCAAAATGGGTGTTCTCAGAGCTCCCTGCCGATCTTGCGATCGAGCGAGTAGGGGCCGCCGCCGCGCAACGCGATGGCAAGGCTCGCCAGACCCCACAGCAGCACATATTCGTAGCCGTGGTTGGTCCAGGAAAAGCCATTCCCCCAATAATGCGGCCAAACGAGATATCCCATTTCGATGGCAATCGCCGCGGCGAAGAAGCGGGTGAACAGGCCGAGGGCGATGAAGATGCCGCCGACGAACTCGAGCACCGTCAGGAATATGGCGACTTTCACCCCCAGTTCCGGCAGGCCGTCATGGGCAAATCCCGCGGCTTGGGCGTCCGGACCGCGCATGATTTTGCCCCAGCCGTGGACGATGAGATTCCAGCCGACCGCGAGCCGGACGATCGGCCACGATAGCGGCACGACGATATCGTAAAACGGTCGCAGGAACGGCAACAGCAGTTTTGGCTCGGTCTGCGCGTGCGCCATGATGTCTCCGAAATTTCGAGCGTTGCGCCGATCGCGCTGAGGAAAAGCGATCGTTATTTGGTCGGTGCCACCAACGAATAGCGCGCGTCCGCCGCGAGGCATCCGGCCTCGGGGATGCCGAGCTCCTTGCGCACGATATTGGTGCCGAGCACCAGCGAAACGATCTTGTAGAAGGCATGACGACGACTCATGCCCTCGCGACCCATACCGCAATCCGTCGATATCACCAGCCGTTCCGGCGCAATGTATTTGAGCGCGGCACGAATCTTCTCCGCGACCTCGTCCGGGCTTTCCACCTGCAGCGTGTGATGGTCGATGACGCCGATGGCAATTTTCTTTTCCGCGATGGTCTTGCCGATTGCTTCAAGATCGATGCCGCCGGAGCTCGAGGACTCGAACGTGATGACGTCGGCATCGACAGTATTGTAGGTCTCCAGGGCCGGTTTATAGCTCTGCACCTCGGCAAACATGCGCTGCTGCGAAGGATTGCCCCAACAGGAATGTGCCCACACTTCGGTCTTGGCGCGCAGCCCCTTCACGGTGCGATTGAACACCTCGACCATCAATTGCGGCGTGATCACCTTGTCCTGAATCTTGCGCACCGCGATCAGATGAATCTGCGGCTCCTCGATCTGGATCACCGGGCAACCGGCATCGGCGAGTTCGTGATATTCCTCGTTAAAGGCGTCGGCGATCGCGAACAGACGCTCGGGCACGCTTTTGTAGTAGCGGTCCTGCAACGCGAAGGCGACGATCTCAGCCGACACCGCGCCGAATTTAACCGGCTTCGTGGTGTAGCGCTGCGCTGCCTTCCACATCGCGGTGTATTGCAGATTGCCGCGTCCGATCGGCCCGGTAATGACCGGCATGACCCGCGATTCCAGATAATCGTGCAGGATGTGGCCGCGCGGAAAAAGAATGCCGCCGCGGCCGGCCGGCGTCGGCTCGGGATGCGCGATGTCGAGGCCGGTCATATGGTTCGGCGGATAGGCGGTCCAGCTCTGACCGCCGACGTCGTCGTCGAAGTGAGCATCCCCGTCCGTGACGATATCTAGCCCAGCCAGCTCCTGATCGCGCAGATAGCAGGTTATCGCGTCCTCATACTGTTCGCGGAAGCGGCGGCTCACCATGGCTTCGAGAAAATGACGCGTGCCGAGATTTTCCGTGTACCAGCTCGGCCGCGGCAGCGAGCCGGTGATCGTCGTCGGCAATTTGATGTCTTTAGTGGCCCGATACATCTTAAGTCGCCTCCCCGCCTATTGAGCCGGACATATGATTGAGCGCCGGCCGTTCACTTAGCTTAGCAAGCCACGCCGGACGACGAGAAGCAATTGTCGACGTTGAAACGTCCCATCATCCCTGATCCGCCCAGCAACGAACCGCCAATGGGCAACAGTGGGCAGCCCCAAACTTCGGGCATGTAAAATCTTACCATCGGACGCGTCGGTTCAGCTGCCGGTGAAAACGGGCTTGCGCTTTTCCATAAAGGCGGTGCGGCCTTCGGTATAATCGCGGCTGGCGAAACATTGCTCCACCAATTCGGTCGAGCGCGCGAGATCGCGCTTGGAGTCCTCCTTGACAACTTGTCCGACCGTGAACTTTACCGCCTTGATAGTGAGCGGCGCATTGGCGGAGATCATATCGGTTATGCTTTTAACATGAGCCTCAAGCTCCGCCGCCGGCACCATGCGGTTGACCAGCCCCATGGCGAGCGCTTCCTGGGCATCGAATTGGCGTGCGGTGTAGAAAATCTCCTTGGCGAAGGCCGGCCCGACGATGTCGACTAGCCGCTTGAGCCCGGTGTACCCGTAACCCAGACCGAGTTTGGCCGCAGGTACTGCGAAGCGCGAATTGTCGGAGCAAATACGCAAGTCGCAGCAGGTGGCAAGGCCTAGCCCGCCGCCGATGCAATAGCCGCGGATCATGGCGATAGTCGGTTTGGGAAAGTCGGCGACGCTGGAATAGGCCGCATCGGACTTGACGTTGTAGGCCCGCGAGGCTTCCAGCGTGGCGCGCTCGTCTCCGAATTTCGAAATATCGGCGCCGGAGACAAACGCCTTGCCGCCGGCGCCAGTCAGCACCACGACGCGAACGTCGCTGTCGGCGGCGAAGTCATCGAGAATGCGCTTGGTCGCCTCCCACATTTCCAGCGACACGGCGTTGTGCCGCTCCGGATTGTTGAAGGTCACGATGCCGACGCCGCCGTCCTTGCGCGAGAGCATCTTATCGGTTTGAGACATCATTCAATTTCCTTATTCAATTCTCGTCTTCTGCAGCGTTCGCGGGGGTTGATCCGCATCACACGGCCCGTCCTTCACGCAGCAGGCTCTTCACACGGCATTGGCCTTGTGCAAAGTCGCGATGTCGCGCGCGCTGAAACCGAATTCCTTGAGCACCGCATCGGTTTGCTCGCCGAGCTCCGGCGGCCGCGCTACAAGCCGCGACGGTGTGCGCGACAGTGATACCGGCTGGCCCACGAGGCGTATTTTTGTTTTATCCTTCTTGGTCACGCTTTGCGCAATCCCGAGATGCTGCACTTGCGGATCGGCGAACATCTGGTCGATGGCATAGATCGGTCCACACGGCACGCCGGCTTGGTTGAAGCGCTCGACCCATTCGGCGCTGGTGCGACCGGCGAGATAAGTGTCGATCTCGGCGTTGAGCGCATCGCGGTTCTTTGAGCGGCCCGGGGCATCCTTATATTCGGGCTTCTGCAACAGCGCCGGGGCATCGATGGTCTCGCAGAAGCGCTGCCATATCCGCTGGCCGCTGGTGGCGATATTGATATAGCCGTCTTTGGTCTTGAACACGCCGGTCGGGATGCTGGTCGGATGATTGTTGCCGGCCTGTTTCGCCACTTCGCCGCTGATCAGATAGCGCGCGGCCTGAAAGTCGAGCATGAAAATCTGCGCTTGCAAAAGCGAGGTCTCGATATGCTGGCCTTTCTTGGATTTATCGCGTTCGAGCAAAGCAACGAGGATACCGAGCGCCGCGAACAAGCCGGCGGTGAGGTCGGCAATCGGAATGCCGACGCGGACCGGCCCCTGCCCCGGCAGGCCGGTGATCGACATCAACCCGCCCATGCCCTGGGCAATCTGGTCGAAGCCGGGCCGGTTGGCATAAGGCCCATCCTGGCCGAAGCCGGAAATGCTGGCGTAGACGATACGCGGATTGATCTTGGCGATGGTCTTGTAGTCGATGCCCAGCCGCTTTTTCACGTCGGGACGGAAATTCTCTACGATGACGTCGGCTTTCTTCGCCATGCGCTTGAAGGCAGCGAGGCCTTCAGGCGCCTTCAGATTGAGCGTCATGCTGCGCTTGTTGCGGTGCAGGTTCTGAAAATCGGGTCCTTCCCGCGGGCCGCCCATCGACTCTTCGATGCCAGGCGGGGTCTCGATCTTGATGACATTGGCGCCCCAGTCAGCGAGTTGGCGCACGCAGGTCGGTCCGGACCGCACACGAGTGAGGTCGAGCACGGTAAATCGTGCGAGGGCTTTCGAAGCGCGGGGAATGGGCATGCTGGCGTCTCCTGGACCGGTTATTGCCGGCCAATTCCTTGCCGGCCAAATCGTTACTGGTCCTGGCCGGAGGGGAGAGAACTTCTCCGATCTCATCGGCGTTGTCTACCGGCAGCGGAAACGGCACAGCCGATCGTGCCGGCCGTGCCGATCCGCTAAAATGACGCCATGGATAGCCATCTTTCCGGCACTTTCGCGAGGCGATCATGAACGGGGATGGCCGGCTGAAAGGCACCGAGGCCTTGCCGGCCAGGATGACGCTGATGGTCGAGGGCGTCGGTCTTGCAGTCGAGATCGAGGGCGCCGTCGAGCTCGAATAAGGGCGCTGCGCACACGCCTCCAGCCGGAGAATTAAAATGTTCGATCTTCGCCGCCCGCTTATTGCACTGATGTTCGCCGTTTTGGCGATGCCGGCGATCGCGCAGGATCGCCACGGCGCGGCCGAACGGTCCAATCGACAGGACGACGGACAGCACGAAAGCCAGCCAAACGGGCCCGGAATTCTTTCGCTATTGCCGAGCGACGCGGTGACCGAGCACTCCATCGACGTGCCGACCGGCAAGCTCGCTTATACGGCAACCGCCGGAACGTTCTCGCTGTTCGATCAATCGGGCGCGCGCNNCGGCCGCGGTGTTCTATACGGCCTATGTGGCGAAATCGGCCAACGCTTCGGCGCGGCCTGTGACCTTTGTGTTCAACGGCGGACCAGGAGCCGCATCGGCGTTTCTCAATCTCGGTCTGGTCGGGCCGCGCATCGCCGAATTCGGCATGAACGGTCATGATGGCTCGAACGTCCATTTGGTCGATAATCCGCAGACGTGGCTCGCCTTCACCGATCTGGTGCTGATCGATCCGGTCGGCACCGGCTGGAGCCGGGCGGCCAAGGCCGACGGCGGTCATGGCTTTTGGAACGTGCACGGCGACGCCGAATCCATGGCCAAAGTCATCGCGCTTTATGTCGCGAAAAGCGGCCGCGGCAGCTCGCCGAAATTCATTCTGGGCGAAAGCTATGGCGGCTTTCGCGCCGCCAAGGTTGCGCGTGTTTTGCAGAACGACCAGGGCATCGTGGTCTCCGGAATACTTATGCTGTCGCCGCTGCTCGAGGGCGCGTTCCAATTCGGCGGCGACCGCTTCGCTCTCGCCGCCGCGTTGCAACTGCCGTCGCTTGCCGCGGCCGAGCTCGAGCGCAAGGGCACTTTCAACAAGGAGGCGCTGGCGCAGGCCGAGCGTTTCGCGCTTAGCGACTATCTGTCGACGCTCGCCGGCGCCCCGCCGCACGGCGACGCGGCAAAGGCGTTTTACGCGCGGATCGCGGCAATGACCGGAATGTCGCTGGATGCAGTGGCCGAAACACGCGGCTTCATCCGCGACAGCTACCTCAAGAATCTTTATGCCGGCGACCACAAGATCGTCAGTCGCTACGACGCGACCTTCGCTTCCGACGATCCGTATCCCGAATCGCCGGTGGCGCGGGGTCCGGATCCGATCCTCGACGGCGTCATCCGCGGCTATGGCGGCGCGTTCGTCGGCTACGCACGCGACGAGCTCGGCTTCAAGACCGAGATGTCCTACACACTACTCGCCGAGGATATCGCCAACAATTGGGACTGGGGACCGGGCCGCGCGCAAGCCAGCGTCGCCGACGATCTGCGGGTGCTGTTCGCGCTGTCGCCGTCATTCCGGCTCATGATCGGCCACGGTTACAGCGACATGATCACGCCCTTCTCCGATTCTCGCTATGTGCTCGAACACCTTCCGGCGTTCGATGGCGAGGAGCGCGCCGCACTGAAGCTCTATCGCGGTGGGCACATGTTTTATCTCGATCCGGACTCGCGTAAGGCCTTCACCGCCGATGCCCGAACCATGTATGTGACACCGTGACGGACCGCCGAGCGCCCTTGTGCGCGGGGGTCGCGGCTCTTTGTCTCACCACTCGACGTCTCACCGCTCGACGGGGCAAGCGCCCAACTGCCGTAATTGCGAAAATCTATACGCGCCGGAAGGGCGAACCGCGGTGCGGTGACTAAAAAGTGGGCTGCGCCACGCTCTGCGCGTTCGCTCCGGCCCCCCATTCACATTGCATTTCGCGCCGTTATGCGACATTCGTTTGATTGAACAAAACGGTCATTTAGACAAAGATGACCGGGCCGTCAGAGCCATTCAAGAACACCTTCAGGGAGAACGTGATGTCCAAGGATCTTTTCAGCATCCCCGTAAAGCGGCGAACGCTACTTGAGGCCGGTCTCGCGATTGGCGCCATGCAAATCGCCAGCCCGTTCGTGGTCAAGTCGCTTGCCGACGAACCCGTCAAAATCGGCCTCGATAACCCGCTGACCGGCACCTATGCGGCGGTCGGCAAGAACGAGCTGATCGGCTGCCAGCTTGCGATCGAGCAGATCAATGCCAAGGGCGGCATACTCGGGCGCCAAGCTGAGCTGCTGGTCGAGGATTCCACCAGCGGCGATGCCGGTACCGCGGTGGAAAAGGCGCGCAAGCTGATCGATCGCGACCACATCAACTTCCTGGTCGGCAACGTCAACTCGGCACTGGCGCTGGCCATGGCTGGGGTTTCCTTCGAGAAAGGCGTGCTGCATATCGTTCCCGGCGGCCATACCGACGCCATCACCGGCTCGAGCTGCCATTGGAATGTGTTCCGCGTCTGCAACACAACGCAGATGGAAGCCAACGCGATATCCGGCACGCTGATCAAGGACTACGGCAAGAAGTGGTATTACATCACGCCGGACTACTCCTTCGGCCATACGCTGCAGGCCGGGTTGGAGAAAGCCGCGGCCGCGCTCGGCGGCATCGAGGTCGGCGGCGACCTGACCCCGCTCGGCACCACCGACTTCTCGTCCTACCTGATCAAGGCGCAGTCGACCAACCCCGACGTCATCATCTTCCTGACCCAAGGCGATGACATGGTGAACGCGCTCAAGCAGGCCGTGCAGTTCGGCCTCGACAAGAAATTCCATCTTGCCGGCGCGCAGCAGGAGCTCGAACCGCTCGAAGGCCTGCCGCCGGAAGCGCGCATCGGCACCTGGGTGTTCGAGTGGTACTGGAAGCAGCCGAACGTGCCGCACGTCGCCGAGTTCGTCGAAGCCGTCAAGAAGAAGTCCGGCCGCGTTCCGACCGCACGGACGTGGTTCGGTTATGTCTCGACCTGGACCTGCGCGCTGGCCGCCAACACGGCGAAATCGCTTGAGGCGGTGAAAATGGCCAAGGCACTGCAGGGTTTCAAGCTGCCGCCTGAAATCGCGCTGATGCCTGATGGAGCCTTCTACCGCGAAGGCCAGAACCAGCTGATCCCAAACCTCTATGTCGGGAACGCGCAGGCCCAAGGCAGCGAGCCTGACGACCTCTTCAAAGTGACCAACGTCGTCAAGGGCGCCGATGTGGCCGGCACGTTGGAAGACACTGGCTGCAAGCTCACGTGGCCTGCCTAAGGCTTAGCTTGCCAATGATCGGACGCGCCGGACGCCGGATCGCGGCGCCCGGAATGCCGGGGCTTGAGGGGGCCATCGCCAGATGATCTTGAACGGTGACTGTATCGCGCTGACCACGCCGTTGTGGCGTGGCGGGCGAAGATCGAAAATGTTGTCTCGCGTATGACACAGCTTATTCTTTTTAACGTCTTCAATGGGCTGATCGTCGGCGCATTCTATGCACTGATGGCGCTCGGTCTGTCGCTGATCCTCAATCTTTCGGGAGTGATCAATTTCGCCCATGGCGGGTTTTTGGCAATCGGCGGCTACATCGCCTTCACGCTGATGCCCTTCATCGGCTTTTGGGGCGGCCTCATCGTAGCGCCGGTCCTGACCGCCATTCTCGGCATTGTTGTGGAACGATTCCTGATTCGCCGGCTCTATGGTCGCGATCCACTCTACAGCCTGCTTCTGACATTCGGCCTCGCCTTCATATTCGAAGACGGCACGCGCTTCATCTGGGGTGCGCAGAGCCTGCCGTTTCAGGTCCCCGGCTGGCTGGTGACCCCGCTGAGCACGGACTATTTCTTCCTCACCGGCTACCGGCTGTTCATGGTGCTGGTGGTCGCCAGCGCGGTGATCGGACTGTTTGTGATCCTCGGCTACACCAGACTAGGCATCCGCATCCGCGCCGGCACTCTCGACCTTGAGACTGTCTCGGTGCTCGGCGTCAATGTGCGCGTATTGCGCAGCATGAATTTTGGCCTCGGCGTCTATTTGGCGGGTTTGGCCGGCGTGTTGGCGGTCGGGCAACTCGGGCTGCAGCCGACCATCGGCTCGTCGCTGATCATGCCGAGCTTCGTCGCCATCATTGTCGGCGGGCTCGGTAGCCTGCCGGGCACGCTGCTCGGCGGACTACTGATCGGCGTCGCTTCCGGCCTGACCACGGTATTTTTCCCGTCCGCCAGCGAGGCCGTGATTTACGTGATGATGGCGGTCGTGCTGCTGGTTCGGCCGCGCGGTCTTCTCGGCGAGGAGGGGCGATTCTAATGACGTCCGTCGGCTTCAATAAACAATCGGCAAATCTGCTGGTCTGGTTATTGCTACTGGCGATGCCGTTCTGGCTGCCGGCAATCGGCGGCTATGTCGAGCTCGGCGAACGCGTCGTTGTCCTCGGCCTTGCCGCCATGGCGGTCAATTTCCTGCTCGGCTACACCGGCGTGCTGTCGTTCGGACACGCGGCCTATTTCGGCCTCGGCGCCTATGGCGCCGGCATGACCATCCGCTACCTGGTACCGAGCACCGGGCTCGGCATCCTGGTCGGCACTTTGGTCGGCACGCTTGCCGGCGCGATTATCGGTCCGCTGATCATTCGCTTGCGTGGCGTTTACTTCGCCATGGTGACGATCGCCTTCGGTCAGGTTTTTTACTTCATCGCCTTCCGCTGGAATTCGGTGACCGGCGGCGATGACGGCCTCAACGGCTGGACCCGCATGCCGCTCAATTTCGGTATTACCACTGTCGATATCCTGCACGATACGCGGGCTTTTTATTATCTAATCCTTGCGGTCTTCGCGGTGTCGGTCGGTGTGATGGCGTGGCTGTTACGTTCGCCGTTCGGTCGCACGCTGATCGCGATCCGCGAGAACGAGCGGCGCGCGCGTTTTCTCGGCATCCCGGTCGATCAGCACATCTGGATGTCCTGGGTAATCTCCTGCTGCTTCGCGGCCGCCGCCGGCGCGCTCTATGCGCTGCTCAATAACTTTGTCGATCCGCGCGCACTGTATTGGACTCAGTCCGGCGACTTCGTCATCATGGCGGTGCTGGGCGGCATGCGTTCGTTTTGGGGCCCATTGATCGGCGCGGCGGTCTTCGTTCTGCTGCAGGATTATCTGTCGAGCCAGACCCAAAATTGGATGTCGTTCGTCGGATTATTCTTCGTCCTGGTGGTGCTGTTCTTCCCGCGCGGAATTCTGGGTGCTGTGCGCCGTAAGGTGACGTCATGAGTCTATTGCGGGTCGAAAGCGTATCGAAACATTTCGGCAGCCTGATCGCCGTCAACGATGTATCGATGACGGTCGAACACGGTGAATTGCGCGCCATCATCGGTCCGAACGGCGCCGGCAAGACCACTTTTTTCAACCTGATCACCGGATTTCTCACGCCGACATATGGCCACATCACGTTCGACGGCCAGGACATCACCCATCTGCTGCCGGCGCGCCGCGTCCAGCTTGGCATGGCCCGCACCTTTCAGGTCACCGAGGTCTTTCCCGAACTGTCGGTGCGGGAAAATCTGCGTATCCCGGTGGAAGTCGCATCCGGCCTGCGTCTGCGGGCGTGGCTGTCGAAGGCTGACGACTCAAGGATCCGCGACCGCGTGAGCGAACTTCTCGACATGGGCGGGCTTGCGGACAAGGCGGAACGGCAGGTGGGCGAGCTCTCGCACGGCGATCAACGCGCCACCGAGATCATGATGGCGCTCGCGCTCAAGCCGCGCATGCTGCTGCTCGACGAACCGACCGCCGGCATGGGCGATCAGGAAACCTATGAGATTACGCAGCTCATTCGCCGCCTGCACAAGAACGCCAAGCTGACGATCGTGCTTATCGAGCACGACATGCGGGTGGTTTTTCATCTGGCCGACCGCATCATGGTGCTCGACCAGGGCAAATTCCTCGCCGAAGGTACGCCGCCGGAGATCGCCGCCAATAAGACCGTGCAGACCGCTTATCTGGGCCAAGCGGCGTGAGCCAAGCCGCAAGGGAAGCCGCAAGAGTAGCGCATGAGTGAAGTCGCATGACCGCAGCGTTGATTGCCGAGGGGCTCCATACTTACTACGGTAAGAGCCACATCCTGCACGGCGTTAGCCTCGAAGCCGGCGAAGGCCAGGTGACGGCTTTGCTCGGCCGCAATGGCGCCGGCAAGACCACGACGCTGCGCAGTCTCATGGGCCTCACCGCGCCGCGCGAAGGCCGGGTCACGATCTTCGGCACTGCGACCACGGGCTGGCCGCCATTTCGCGTAGCCGCGCTGGGCGTCGGCTACGTCCCGGAGGGCCGCAAGATTTTTCCAAATCTGTCGGTCGAGGAGAACCTGATGGTGCCGCTGGAGCGGCCGGGCCCGTGGACGATCGCGAGCATCTATGACCTGTTCCCAAGGCTCGCGGAGCGCAGGTTCAACCGCGGCCGTCAGCTCTCCGGCGGCGAACAGGAAATGCTGTCGATCGGGCGCGCGCTACTGCTCAATCCGAAGCTCCTCATTCTCGACGAGCCGTCGCAAGGCCTGGCGCCGCTGATTGTGCGCGAAGTTTTCCGCATCGTAGCCAAGATGCGCGCGGAAGGCATTTCGGTTTTGCTGGTTGAGCAAAACGTGCGCATGAGCCTCGAAGTCGCCGACCACGCCTATGTGCTCGACGACGGTCACGTGGTCTATTCCGGTCCGGCGGACGAGCTCGCCGCCGACGAGGCGCGCGTACAGTCACTCGCCGGCGCCAGCGCCGAGGAGTGGACACCGCAGAGCTAGAGCATGATCCCGAAAAGTGGAACCCGGTTTTCGGAAAAGATCATGCTCAAACGAAAAATCTGGAAAATCAGCTCGATTTCTTGGGGTCGAGACCGTATTTGGCGCACATGGTGGTCACGATCGCGAAGTCCTTGCCGCCGGCGATAAGCCCCATAACGGCGGAAGTCACTTTGCCGCCGACCATCCTGGCTTCGATGATGTAGGCCTGTTCGCCGCTATAGGCGGGATAGGGACTTTTGCCGTTCACCGTCGCGCAATAATTCACCGAATCTTCGGTCACGACGACCGGAAACTTCGCCCATTTGTATTTCGCCGATGCCGGGTCCCGCAGCGACTGCGAGACGGAGTCGACAATCACCTTTTTCTCTTGTGGCGTGAGATCGCGCTCCGCGACGCTGGCGGTGGGGGCGGTGCCGGCACCGCCTGGATTATAGGTGCCACCCGTCGCGGCGCCGTCGTGAGTCGGCGGAGTTGTGGCGCAACCGGAAAGCACAAGGCCAACCGCCAAAGCGGCAACGCTGAATGTTGTTAGCTGCACGGTTAGTCCGTCGTTTAGGGGGAAGGTTCGGACGCGGCCGCGGGGGACGCGGTCTTGTTCGAGACGCGAACCGCACCGATGGTGACTTTCGGCTCCGCCGTTGCCGGTTCCGTTGGAGGTGCAGCATCGGGGCGGATGGTGTGCACGCCGCTATTGATCATCGCCCGGCCATCGCGCGTCGGATTGCTCATTTCCTTGACATTGTCGGTGACGAGCGTGTCCGCCGCTTCCGGGTGCCCGGTATTCAACATGCGCAGATGGTTCACGAAAATCTTCGGATAGATCAGCGTCGAAGACGGCACCTTAAGTCCCATATATTTCGCCACATCCGCGACGAAGGCATTGCAATTATACAGCTCCGCACTCCAAACATGCGATTGTGACTGCATTTGCTTGATATGGCCCACGACGCGGTCGTACTGGTCTTTGTCCATCAGCACGCGATAGCGCGCCGAGATATACTTGTCTTCGAGGTCGCCGTCGGTCCATCCGGTTTCGGCCGGTACTGGAACATAATGGCCGATGACCCAGGCGGTCGCGTCGTCGCCGACCGGCGACAGACCGGCAACGCTGTCCTTGGTGGGAGTCTCGCCGACCCGGCCGTGGACAAGAAACGTGTGGCCGTAATCCCAAGCATAGCGCGAACGAAATTCGATGTAGTACTGCCCGGAACCGCTGGTAATCATGGGCGTTTTTGCATTGACGGCCCTGACCAGCGGCTTGGGGCTGTCCTGCGCCCCGGCCGCGTAGGCGCTATGGCCCGCGAGCCCGGCCATGGCGACTAGCCCTGCCAGCCACATCCGACGTGCCCGGTCGCTCATTCTGCGCCGCATGATGCCCTCCGAGTGACCACAATCAGCCATCGAGGCAATCGATCTGGTGACCTGGATCGATCGTGGCCACTCCGCCGTGACTCGGATTCGGTCATCGCCACTGCCTTAATGGTAGCAAGATATTGGCCATTGCCCGATGGCAAATATTCGGCGCGAACTCCGGATTTTCCGTGGTGCGGCATATTTGCAACGTCTGGCGAATCGATGAGTGAGCAAGGCTATTCTAGCGGAAATCATCGCGTTGGCGGGCCTTACCATCGGGCTTCGACCAAAATCGCGCCCTAAACTGTGCCGCGCGGAGCCTTTTGCGACGAGTTCCTAATCAAACCTTAATTCGCGTGCGCGTGGAACCGCATACGCGGCACAATCAAATCAAGACTGTGTCTTTTCTGCACTAGAGGATTGGATGCCCCCTCTGTATGGTTAATCTCGTCATGACAAGGGGGAGTTTTCTCCATGAAGAAGTTTGCTTTAGCAACGGCTGCGGTGCTCGCTCTCCTCAGCATCGCCGGCTGCGCCAACACCGGCAAGGGTAAGGCCCCGCCGCCGGTCGTTACGAAGGGCTAACTGCCAATACGGTAGTTATCTAGGGGAAGGGCCGGCCTTGTGCCGGCCCCTTTTCTTTTTGGCGGTCCCTTTTGTCCGCTACGGTCGCCAACGCCTATTCCGCCGCACGCTTGCGCGCGAGGGCCGCGGCTGCAGTGTCGTAGCTCTCCTCCCGCGCCAGCATATCCTTCAATCCGACCAGCTCGTAATAGTCCTCAAGCGGCAGAAGATGGTCGAATGTCGCGGTCAGCGAGTTCTCTCGCTTGAGAATCCGCAGCACGTTGCGGACGGCATGGGCTGCGGCAAATAGCGCAAGCGATGGGAACGTCGCCGCGACGACGCCGGCCGCTTCGAGCTCTTCAAGACTTCTGCGTTTGAGGCCAGCAGCCTGCGATAGCGTCGCCATATGCGGCCCGTCCACTTCGCGGATCACCCGCTTGATATCCTCGATCGCGTCGACGCCCATCGGTTTCGCCATGTCGGCGCCGGCTGCCATGAAAAGCTGACTGCGCTCGATCGCGGCGCTGAGACCATCGACACCGGCGGCGTCGGTACGTGCGACAATGAAAAGATCGGGATCGCGGCGCGCATCGAGCGCAGCCTTGATCTTGGCCAGCATCTGCTCGACCGGGATGACCTGCTTGCCCGGGAGATAACCGCAGCGATTTGGAAACACCTGATCGCTTAGGAAGACGGCGGCGACGCCGGCGGCCTCAAAGGCGCGCACCATCTGCCGCACATTGTTGACGCCGCCAAACCCGGTATCGGCGTCGACATAGACCGGGATCTCCACGGCCGCGCAGATGCGTCCGTAATGATCGGCATAGTCGCGCATATTGGACTGGCCCATGTCCGGCTGCGCGAGCATTGAGCCGATGGCGGCATTGCCACCGGCACAGATCGCTTCATATCCCTCCGCTTCCATGATGCGGGCCGACATCCCGTCGTAGGCGCCCGGCATCAGAACCAGACGGTTACCCGCCATAATCTCCCGGAATTTCTTTCGCACGTTCATCGCGCGTCTCCTCCATTAAAGCGTGTCTTACCGCTCCCACTTGCGGCGAGAGAAAATTCATTCATCGGCGGATGTCCTCGGCCGCCTGCAACCACGGCTGTGCCGCGGCGGCACGGCGCTCCCAGCTTGCGATCTCATCGCTATGTTTAAGCGTCAACCCGATATCGTCGAGACCTTCGAGCAGCCGCGTGCGATCGGGGCCCGCGATGTCGAACACGATATCCGGGCCGCCCGGCCCGCTGATGCTCTGAGCCACGAGATCGACCGTGAACGGGGCCGCGCCATCGACCGCAACCACCCGCGCAATGAAGGCATCGGCATCCTGCGGTCGCAGCACCACCGGCAACAGGGCGTTCTGCAAACAATTCTCGCGATAGATGTCGGCGAAGCTTTTCGCGACGATGACGCGGATGTTATTCGCCAGCATGCTCCACACTGCGGATTCGCGCGACGATCCGGCGCCGAAATTATGTCCCGTCACCAAAATGCCGGCGCCGCGGAACTGCGGCTTGTTGAGAACGAAATCCGGATTTTCGCGGCCGTCTTCGTACCAGCGCGCCCGGTTGAACAGCACCACACGGTAATCGTCCTTGAGGCCGCGCGACTGCAGGATCGGCGCGATCTGGTCGGTATTGATGTCGTCCACTAGCAGCGGAGCCGCAATCCCGGTGTGATTGGTGAAGGGTTGCATCACGCCGCCCCCGCCAGCAATTGCCGCACATCGGCGATGCGGCCGGCGATAGCACTCGCAGCAGCCGTCGCCGGACTCGCCAGATGGGTCCGCACCTTCAGTCCTTGGCGATTTTCGAAGTTACGGTTGGTGGTCGATACGACACGTTCGCCAGGCTGGCCGCGGTCACCATTGCTGCCGGCACACATCGAGCAAGCGGATTCGCCCCAGAAGAAGCCGGCATCGCGGAACACGCGATCGAGGCCGGCTGCTTCCGCCTCGCGCTTTACGGTAGACGAGCCGGGCACCACCATGGCGACGACGCCATCCGCAACGCGCCGGCCGCGCACTACAGCGGCGGCAACCTGCAAGTCCGGCAGCCGGCTATTGGTGCACGAGCCGATAAAGACACGACCGACCGGCAAACCCAGGAGCGGCGTTCCGGGCGCCAGGTCCATATAGGCGAACGCGCTCTCCGCGGCGGCGCGCCGGCTCGGCTCGACCGTGGCCGCATCGGGAACGCGGTCGGAGATACCGACGACCTGGCTCGGATCGGTGCCCCAGGTGATCTGCGGTTCAAGGGCCGCGCAATCGAGAGTGACTTCGCGATCGAATACGGCATCCGCGTCGGTCACCAGCGTGCGCCAATAGCCGAGCGCGCGATCCCACAGCGCGCCGTGCGGCGCGAAAGGCCGGCCCTCGATCCAGGCGAAGGTGGCATCGTCAGGCGCAACGAAACCCGACCGGCCACCCATCTCGATATTGAGATTGCACAGCGTCATGCGCTGTTCGATCGGCATCGCGGCAATGGCTGCACCGCCATATTCGACGGCATAGCCGCGCGCGCCCGACACCCCGAGATTTGCGATCAGCCGCAATGCCACGTCCTTGGCGTTGACGTGGGCGCCGAGGTGGCCGTCGAGCCGCACCCGCATGCGTTTCGGCCGCTTCAGCGCCATCACTTGGGTGACGAGAATATGCGCCAGTTCGCTGGTGCCGCAGCCGAAAGCCAACGCTCCGACGCCGCCGACGGTGCTGGCGTGACTGTCGGGGACCGCATGCGTCGCACCCGGCAGCACGATGCCGAGTTCCGGCGCCACGACATGCGAAATGCCTTGATCGGGATCGTCGATATCGAAAAGTCGGATGCCATATTGGCGGCAGCCGTCGCGCATTGCCTTGATAAACGCTGCCCCCGACGGATTGCTGTCGTCGTCGCGGCCCGGCTTGGTGGCGACCGTGTGATCCTGCACCGCGAAGGTCAGGTCCGGGCGGTGGACGTCGCGGCCCTGCTTGCGCAATTGCGCAAAGGCATGATGGGCATGCAATTCGTGCAGAACGTGTCGGTCGATATAGATAAGATCGCGGCCGTCGGCGCGCTGACCGACGCAATGAAACTCCCAAATCTTGTCGAACAATGTGCGTGGCATGGCGTTTCCCTGAGCATGATCCGGAAAAAGCCCGCCCTCGGACTTGATCCGGGAGTGGTCACCGGCTTTCGAAAAAGATCATGCCGAAACAAGATATGAGATATTTACTGCGGTAAGGCGGAGCGGAGCAACCCACCTACGATTGCTATGCAACGGCCGCAGATTGGCCCCTTCAATGCCACGTGTCGTCGGCATTGACCATCTGGTCTTAAGCGTCGGCAACTTCGCGCGCTCGAAGGAATTTTACCGCAAGCTATTAAAGTTCCTCGACCCGCCGGGAGAATGTTACGACCGCAATTATTACGCCGTCTATTTCACCTATCCCGAGGGCATGACGCTCGAAGGTATGATCTGGGGGACGCCCAAAAAGAAGCGCGCACCAGCACGGCGCAAAAACGCGTACACGAGCACCAAGAAGAAAGCGAACAGGATAACCCGGAAATCCTGACCCGGTATCGCAAAATCCAGGCCTTGCAGGATCAAGACGCCGCGCGCAGAAACGGCCGGATATGGGCGACTACATTATTGCGGCCACGATGTTTAGCGTCATAGAGCGCATTGTCGGCCGCCTCGATCAAATCGGCGGCGGTTTGATATTTTTCCGGCACCATGGACTCGACGCCGACGCTGATCGTGACATAGCTGCAGGGCGATTCGGCGTGATTGATGAAAAGGTCCTCGACCGCCTTGCGCGCTTCGTCGGCAAGAGCGGCCGCCCGCTCGACATCGAGGCCAGGCAACAGCAGCGCGAACTCCTCGCCGCCGTAGCGGCCGACCAGCACGGCTTCTTCCAGCGTGACCAGCGACAGCGTCTCGCCGACCGCGCGCAGGCAGGTATCGCCGGCGACATGGCCATAGCGGTCGTTGAACAGCTTAAAATGATCGATATCGACCATCATCAGCGCAAGTGGCTTGCGCTGTTCGCGCGCACGCTGCCATTCGCGCTCGATCTGCCGATCGAAGGCACGGCGATTCGCGAGCCCCGTAAGGCCGTCGAGGCTCGCCAGCTCTTCCAGATGCTCGTTGGCGATCTGCAACTCTTCCTCGCGCGCGGCAAGCTTGGCGGCCATGTCGTCAAGCGCAGCCGCGAGCGGCGCGAACTCGGCGACCCACGGCTCCTGCGACGCGCGAGCGTCAAGGTCGCCGCGACCAAATCGCGCGGCCGTGCGCACCAGCGATCTGATCGGTCGCACCACCAGTTGCTCGCCGCCGAACCAGGCGACAAGGAGAACGAATAGGCCGAACACGATCAGCTGGAGGTAGGCGAAATCGATCTCATGGTCGATCCCGCTGTGCACGGCGTTTTCGTCGAGGCCGACGGCCAATCGCGCCTTCGTCCACGGCACGCGGACATAGGCGAAGATGCGGTTGACGCCGTCGAAGCCGGGCGCGGTGATCGAACCTTCGTCGTTGGCGAGCATTTGCTGCGTCAAAGCATATTGGACAAAACGCTTGCCGAGATAGGCCTCTTGATCGGGCGAGCCGGCGATCAGCGAGCCGCCACCGTCGAGCAGCAAGACCGACGCGCCCGAATGGTTGGCCGCCGTCGCGGCGAGATCGCCGATCCATTGCAGATTGATGACGGCGAGCACGACGCCGCCGAGCGAGCCGTCGTCCTTGATGACCGGAAACGTGGCAATCACGCTCGGCACCTGATTGAGGCGATTGATCATGTAATCGCTGAGCGCAAATTCGCGCGAAGTCAGCGCATCCTGGAAATGCGGTCGGTCGGAAACGTTTAATCCGATCGCCAGAGAATCGTTCGAACACTTGATGCGGCCGTCGGTTCCGGCGATAGAAAGATTGCGGATCCAGGGAATATTGGACGTCAGGTCAGTCATGTATTGGTTGCAGGTGGACGGCTCCGGCGGCATTTTGACATACACGCGGGATACGATCTGAACCAATGCGCGAACCGTATAGATGATCTCGCGCTGGGCCTCGACGCCGCGCCGCGCGAGTTCGATAACGTCGCTATGGGCGCGTTCGGTGCGCTCGGCGCGAGCCTTTTCGAGACCATGGACACGCTCGAGCATCAGGGGAGTGATCGCCAGCAACGCGAGAACGATCAGCCGGGCGCGAATGCTCAGGATCGGCCTGTTCCGCCGCGGCAGCGGTTCCAAATTGACTTGGCAGCCCGACATTCTGCGCTCCCCCGGCCCAGTGCAACTACGTAGCCGAAATGCGTAAAAGTCACCTTCTTGCCAATGCTAAAATTTGAACATTCACGGGTCATTGACGAAATGGAAAGCACGACTAAACAGGCCGGTATTGCAGCGGTACGCGACGCCATCGCGCGCGGCTGCCGCGATGCCGGGCGCGATGTCGCGACCGTCACGCTGGTAGCGGTATCGAAAACCCTCGGCGCCGAGGCGATCGAACCGGTGATCGCCGCGGGCCAACGCGTCTTCGGTGAGAACCGCGTGCAGGAAGCCAAAGCCAAATGGCCGCCGCTCTTGGCGCGCCATTCGCCGTCCGATAGCCGTCTTGAACTGCACCTCATCGGCCCGCTGCAATCGAATAAGGCAAAAGACGCGGTAGCGCTATTTGACGCCATTCATTCGGTCGATCGGGCAAGCCTTGCCGAAGCGCTCGGCAAGGAGATCGCCAAACAGGGGCGCCGCCCGCTCTTGTTCGCGGAAATCAATACCGGGGCCGAACCGCAGAAAGCCGGCTTGCTACCGCAGGACGCCGATGCGTTTCTTGCCGCCTGCCGTGAGCGCTATGGCCTGTCGATCTCCGGTCTGATGTGCATTCCCCCGCACGACGAGGCGCCGGCTCCGCACTTCGCCCTGACCGCCAAGATCGCGAACCGCAACGGATTGAAACTTCTATCGATGGGCATGAGCGCGGATTTCACCACCGCGATCGCCTTCGGCGCCACCCATGTCCGTCTCGGCACAGCAATTTTCGGCGCCCGACCGACGGCTCTGACTTAGTAATGAATATCGATTCTAGTCTTCAGGGTGAGCGACGGCAACAGCGCCAGCAGATCTGAGCGTTTGAGCGCGACGCAGCCGGCCGTGGGCGCAAAGCCTTTCCGGGCGACATGAATGAAGACCGCGCTGCCCAATCCGGCGACGCGGGGCCGCGTATTGTGGTCGATTTCGATGATGGCGTCGTAGAGGGCGTCAATGCGGCGCAGCCGGTCGCCTGGTTCACTGGCCGACTTGCGAAAGGCGCGGTTATAGCGGCGATCCGACGGATCCTCGCACCAGGCGTCGTCGGGGCTGATTCGGCGCAGCGGCAGCAGCGTGCGCGGCCGCGGCAGCCGGTCGGCGCGCCACCACAGCCGGACCGGGTGAAAAATTCCGGCTGGCGTGCCGCCGTCGCCCTCGCGCTTGGCGGCCCTGATTCCGCTACGGCCCAGCGCAACGGGCAAAATGTGAGGACCAGCGAACAGCCAGCCTTGCGATCGCCGGCCCGGCCGGGTGCGGATCCGGATGACGCGGAACGAAGTCTGTCGCATAGGCTGCACGGCCCCGATTCCCAACTGCAGCAAGCTTCTGTATCCTTGAGCGTTCTACTTCGCGCCAGGCGGCGCGGCAAAGCGGCGATGGGGCTCCGACATTATGCCGAATACGCGTAAGATCCTTATTGTCGACGACGACGCCGAATTGCGCGACGCGCTGATGGAACAGTTGTCGCTGCATGAAGAATTCGAAGCGGTCGGGGCCGAAAACGGCAGTAAAGGCGTGCAAACCGCCAAGGCCGGACAGATCGACCTCGTCATCATGGATGTAGGCCTGCCCGACATCGACGGCCGCGAAGCCGTGCGCATCCTGCGCAAAAACGGCTTCAAGGCGCCGATCATCATGCTGACCGGCCACGATACCGATTCCGACACCATCCTCGGGCTCGAATCGGGCGCCAATGATTATGTGACCAAACCGTTCCGCTTCGCCGTGCTGTTGGCGCGCATCCGGGCGCAACTGCGCCAGCACGAGGCGAGCGAGGACGCGGTCTTCACTATCGGCCCCTACACGTTTCGGCCAAGCTCGAAGCTTCTGCTCAACCCCAAGGGCAACAAAGTACGGCTCACCGAAAAGGAGACCTCGATCCTGCGTTACCTTTTCCGCGCCGGCCAGCGGCCGGTGTCGCGCGAGACGCTGCTGCAGGAAGTCTGGGGCTACAATTCCGGGGTCACCACGCACACGCTGGAGACGCATATTTATCGATTACGGCAGAAGATCGAAAAGGACGCGGCCGCGCCTACCATTCTGGTCACCGAAGCCGGCGGCTATAAACTTGTGCCGTGATCGCGGATCGCCATGACGATCGAGGATGACATCGCATTCCTTGAGCGGGTGCCGATGCTGCACCGGCTCGGCACCGGCGCGTTGCGCATTCTCGCCATCGGCGCCGAAAGCTACACCGTCGAGGCCGGGCAAATGCTGTTCGCGGCCGGTGACGCCGCCGATTGCGCCTATATCGTGCAAGAGGGCTCCTTCACGCTGGCGGCGCAACGGTCCGGCGGCGATGAAGCCATCGCCGAGCCGGGCACTTTGCTCGGCGAAACCGCGCTGCTTGCCGAAACGCTGCGGCCGGCGACCGCGACCGCGCGCCAAGCCTCGACGGTAATGCGGATCTCGCGCGCGATGTTTCTAAAAATGCTCGAAAGCTATCCGGAGGCCGCGCAGCGGCTGCGCGAATTGATCGCGGCGCGCGCCGAGCAATGGGCGAGCGAAATGGAAAAGGTCCGCGCCGCCCTGGCGCGCGGCACCGGGCCGCAATAGCTAAATCGCTAAACCTCCAGCGTCGCCGTCACCGGCACGTGGTCGGAAGGCCGCACCGCACCGCGATAGTCTTTGGCGATCTTGATCGTCGAAGCGCGATCGGCGAGCGCGTCGGAGGTCCAGATGTGGTCGAGCCGCCGGCCGCGGTCGGCGATACGCCAGTCGGCCGCGCGGTAGCTCCACCAGGTGTAGAGCTTCTCCGGCTCCGGCGCGAGCACCCGCATGGTATCGATCCAGCCACCGGCCTTGCGCGCGGCGTTAAGCTTCTCGCATTCGATCGGCGTGTGCGAGACGACGCGGATCATCTGCTTGTGGCTCCAGACGTCGTGCTCGAGCGGCGCCACGTTGAGATCGCCGACCAGGATCGCGCGCTCCGATGGCGCCGGCTTGAGCTTTTCGCTCGTCCGCATCTCGTCGAGAAAGGCGAGCTTGTGGGCGAATTTCGGATTGACCGTGGGATCTGGAATATCGCCGCCGGCGGGAACGTAGAAATTATGCACTGTGATCGGATCGCGAAAGCCCGCGCGCTCGCCGAACACCGCGGAGACATGGCGGCAATCGGTCTTGCCGCAAAAGCTCTGGACGTCGACCTGCTCGAACGGCAGCCGCGACAGCACCACGACGCCGTGATAGCCCTTCTGGCCGTTGAGCGCGACATGGTCGTAGCCGAGCCGCTTGAAGCGCTTGAGCGGAAATGCGTCGTCCGGACATTTTGTCTCTTGCAGGCAGAGAATGTCGGGACGCGCGGCCTTGACGAATTTGGCGACCAGATCGATGCGCAGCCGCACCGAATTGATGTTCCAGCTTGTCAGAGTGAGTTTCATTTCAGCAATCGGGAATCAAACGTCCACAATCAACGCAGGCAGTATATAAATATTCGGCAGCGGATTAGCCAACTGCTTTCCGACGACCAACCACTGATTTTCTGACTACTGATTGCTGATGCCCGAATTACGCTCGTAATTGATAACGAACAGATTCGGGTCGGGCTTTTTCGTGGAATCGAGATTATAGACCGCGACGGTGGTGTCGAAGCCCTGCGGATCGGTCACGGTCCACTGTTTGAGCGTCAGGTCCTTGGCGTCGAACATCAGCATCAACCGGCTGGTGCCGATCATCAGCTCTTTTTCCTCGATCACCACGGTGGTGAAGGTATCGTCGGCGGTGACGCTGACGACGTCGGTGTCGTGTTGCAGATCGATGCGGTCGGCGAGCAAATAGCGCAGCGGCGTCTGCGACAGCGGATAGAGATCCTGCGTCGCCAGCTTGCGGTCGCGCACGACGACCGAAGAGCCGTCGGCGATGATGTCGATCGGGCTCGGCGGATTGTAATTGAACCGCACCCGGCCGGGCTTTTGAATGTAGAAGGTACCCTCGGTACGCCCGCCGTCGGGACCGATCTGCACGAAATTGCCGACCATGGTCTGCACGCTCGAGAGATAAATGCTGACCCGATCGAGCAGGCCGCGCTGCTTGGCGTCGAAGGCCGTGGCCGACGGGCCGTGCGAACCGAACAGGCCCGACAATCCTGATGAGCCTTTTTCGGACGGGAAGGAGAACGGGAAGAAGCCCTTATGCTGGTTCGAATCGGCGGGCGCGCTATCGGTCGCTGCGGGCGGCGGCACGGCGCCGGTTTTAGGCAGCGGAGCGGGCGTCGGCAGCGGCACGCTTTCGGCGAAGACGGGAACTGTTCCGACAAAACCGAAAGTCAAAGCCAGGGAGCAGGTCATTGCCGCGAGAATGCGCGTCGCGCGGTATCCGGATGTAATATGAGCTGCGCCGTTTGCCGCCATCAACCCTCTCCCGCACCAACGCTTCTGCGCTCGCTCAGCACTCTTCACGTCCACAAGACAACCCATCCGCTAATCGCGCGATATGGCGAATTCGCGGCTACCCGGCTTAAGGCGCAAATGCTCGATTCTCAATAGGCCAATTCTCAATAAGCCAGCTCTTAAAAGGCATCGTCCTGCGCGTTTTCGATCAGAATTTCGCGTTTTCCGGCGTGATTGGGCTGCCCGACGATGCCTTCCTGCTCCATACGCTCGATCAGGGACGCGGCTCGGTTATAGCCGATCTGTAGCCGGCGCTGAATGTAGCTGGTGGATGCCTTGCGGTCGCGGGTGACGATCGCCACCGCCTGCTGGTAGAGGTCGCCGCCTTCGGCGCCGCCCATCGCGGTCGCGTCGAAAATCGGATTGCCGTCCTCGTCGACCGGCTCCTCGGCGGTGACGGCTTCGAGATATTCCGGCGTGCCTTGCGCCTTGAGGTGACGCACCACCTTCTCGACCTCTTCGTCCGACACGAATGGCCCGTGCACCCGGCTGATGCGGCCGCCGCCGGCCATATAGAGCATGTCGCCCTGGCCGAGCAGCTGTTCGGCGCCCTGTTCGCCCAAAATGGTGCGGCTGTCGATCTTCGAGGTGACCTGGAAAGAAATGCGGGTCGGGAAATTCGCCTTGANNCCGGTGATGACGTCGACCGAGGGGCGCTGGGTGGCCAGGATCACGTGCAGGCCGGCGGCGCGCGCCATCTGCGCCAGCCGCTGCACCGCGCCTTCGATGTCCTTGCCGGCGACCATCATCAGGTCGGCCATCTCGTCGACGATGACGACGATATAGGGCAGCGGCTCGAGATCGAGCTCCTCGTTCTCGTAGATCGCCTGGCCGGTCTCGCGATTGTAACCGGTGTGAACGGTGCGGCTGAGTTTTTCGCCTTTGCGGTTGGCCTCGGCGACGCGCGCATTGTAGCCGTCGATATTGCGCACGCCGAGCTTCGACATTTTTTTATAGCGCTCTTCCATTTCGCGCACCGCCCATTTGAGCGCCACCACCGCCTTCTTCGGATCGGTGACGACGGGCGTCAGCAGATGCGGAATACCGTCATAGACGGAGAGCTCCAGCATTTTGGGATCGACCATGATCAGCCGGCACTGCTCCGGCTGCAGCCGATAAAGCAGGCTCAAGATCATGGTGTTGATGGCGACGGATTTGCCGGAGCCGGTGGTGCCGGCGATCAGGAGATGCGGCATGCGCGCGAGATCGACGAGGACCGGTTCGCCGCCGATCGACTTGCCAAGACAGAGCGGCAGCCGGGCCGTCGTATCGGCATAATCGTGCGAGGCCAACATCTCGCGCAGATAGACTTTTTCGCGCGTCGGATTCGGCAGTTCGATGCCAATGGCGTTGCGGCCCGACACCACGGCGACGCGCGCCGATAAAGCGCTCATCGAGCGAGCGATGTCGTCGGCGAGGCTGATGACCCGCGAGGATTTGATACCCGGCGCCGGTTCGAGCTCGTAAAGCGTCACCACCGGGCCCGGCCGCGCATTGATGATCTCGCCGCGTACGCCGAAATCGCCGAGCACGCCTTCAAGCGCGGTCGCGTTTTCGGAGATCACATCGGCGCTGAGCGTGGTGCGCTCGCTGGCGCGCGGCGCGGTCAGGAGATTGAGCGACGGCAGCGCATAGCCGCCCGACGAGCGGCGCACCGGCTTTGCGGGGGCACGCGGCTTGCGCGCGGCACGCGGCGCGGATTCGGCCTCGTCGTCATCGCTGTCATCGTCGGCGGCATGGTCCAAAGCATCGCCCAGGTGCGGCTCGATCCGTCGCCGCGGCATGGCCGCAGCGTCGCGCGCCAGCACCGGCAAGAGCGGCCGGCGGCCAAACAGCCGCGCCAGCCGGGCACGCAAGCTCAAAAAGTAATGCGCCAAAAGGCCGAGCGAGATCCAGCCGCTGTCCTCGTCGTCGTCCTCGTCCGTTTTCGGTTCCGCTTTCTTAGCCGTGGGCTTGTCGTCGACCGCGTCGCCCCAGATCGCGCCCGCGGCGACACCGAAACAAAGGAGCGCCGCGATGCCGAGCATGACAGCCACGGCGAAGCGGTTCAGGCCGGCGAGCGGGGCGTGCAACAGCACGACCGGCAGCCGCAGCACCGCATCGCCGACCACGCCGCCCAGGCCCGACGGCAGCGGCCAATGCGCGCTGCGCGGCACGCACGAGGCGAAGGCAGACGTCAGCACGGCGCCGATGAGCCACAGCACGACGCGCAATCGCTCGTGGCTGAGCCGGCGGTGGCCGAGCAGCCGATAACCCCACACTGCGATCGGCAACAGCAGCGCCAGCGAGCCGAGCCCCAAAAGCTGCATCAACAGATCGGCCAAGACAGCTCCAGTCATGCCGAGAAGATTATGCACGGGCGCATCGGTGGCGTGGCTCAGCGACGGATCCTGCACCGACCAGCTGGCGAGCGCGAGCGCCGCGATCATGGCGAGACTGATCAGCGCGATGCCGCCGAGCTCGCGCAGCCGCCGCCGCAAAGCGGCGCCGAGCTGGCCGGACATCGCGGCCATCCCGTCCAAGCTGCGATCGATCATCGACATCGCTTACGTTTACCTCAGCCCAAAACCGCAACGAGGCGATGCATCGCCTCGGCGGTGATTGCGTTGTCATGCACCATGGCGACGCGGATATAGTCCGCGCCAGGATTTGAGCCGTCTTCCTGTTCGCGCGCCAGATAGCGGCCCGGCACCACGCGGAGGCCTGCCTCGCGCCACAGCCGCCGCGTCACGACTTCACTGCCGCCCTGCGCCGCAACGTCGAGCCACAGGAAAAATCCGCCGGCCGGCCGCCGATAACCATAGCGGTCGCCGATGATCTGATCGGCGAGGTCGAACTTCTCGCGATAGCGCCTTCGATTTTCCTCGACATGGGCCTCGTCGTTGTAAGCGGCGATGGCGACGTGCTGCATCGGCGTCGGCACCATGGGCGCTGCGACATTGCGCAATTCGAGATAGGCGGCGAGATATTTTCTATCGCCGGCGACAAATCCGACACGCAGCCCCGGCAGGCTCGAACGTTTCGACAGCGAGTGGAACACCGCGACATTGGTGAAGTCCCGGCCGGCGGCTTGCAGCATGCCGGCCGGCGGACGATCGCTGTAGATTTCGCAATAGCATTCATCGGAAAAGACGAGGAAGCCGAAGCGCCGCGCCAGCGCCGTGAGTTTTTCCAGATAAGCGCGATCGGCGACCGCGCCTTGCGGATTCGACGGCGAGGCGATGTAGAAGGCGACGGTGCGCTTAAGGAGCGCCTCGTCGAGCGCGTCGAGATCGGGAAGAAAGCCTGTTGCTCTGGTGGTCGGCAGATAGACCGGCTCGCAATCGGCGCCGATCGCTCCCGCCGCATAGGCGGCATAAAACGGATTGGGAATGAGCATGACCGGACGCGCCCGCGGGCCTACGAAATTCTTCGCTGCGAGCGCCGCCAGAAACAGCCCTTCGCGCGTGCCATTGAGCACCAGCACTTCCGACCCCGGATCGACCTCCCGTTCGAGCGCAAAGCGCCGATTAAGCCAAAGGCCTACCGCACGGCCGAATTCGTCGAGGCCCTTATTGGCCGGATAGCGGCCGAATTCATTGACGTGCTCGGCGATAATCTTGCCGACGAAAGGCGGAATCGGATGCTGCGGCTCGCCGACCGCGAGGCTGATCGCGGACTTGGCCGGTAAAATACCATCGAGCAGCTCGCGCGTCCGCACAAAGGGCGAGCGCGAGCCGGTGGCGCGGACGGGGGAGGGAGCAGGCTCGGAGGTCATCCTGTACATCACAAACAGCGGGTCCGCCCGCCGCATCGCCGGTTCCTAGCAGCATAGGTGCGGCGAGGTTAAGACCCGATTAACCATCGTGGCTCGCGACCATCCCGCCCCGCGATAGCGGGGAGGGGGGACCGCACGCAGTGCGGTGGGAGGGGCGCGGGCGCTGACGTCAGCCGTGTGTTGGAAAGGCGCGCATCGAGCGTCACGATTTTTCTTTCTCCTGCAATGACAACGAAGCTTTGAGTCAGACGCCCCCTCCACCACGCTTCGCGTGGTCCCCCTCCCCCGCTACCGCGGGGGCGGACAAGCGTCTTCGTTCTCGCGATGCATCTGCATCCGAATTTTGCTCTACCCAAGCCATTCCCAAGGTCCTCCCAAATAAAAGAAGGGAGGCGGAGCGCCGACAGGCGCGTACTTAGAGACCGCACCAGCGGGTGCGGCGCCCCCTCCGTATGTTTCCCGGGTTGCGAGGAACATACGGAGGGGGCTCGCCT
>PLTE01000256.1:0-7192 GCA_003164375.1 Hyphomicrobiales bacterium
GCACCGGATGCGGCTTCTCCGGCGAGCCGAGGCCTTCGAGCGTCACGATTTTCTTTTTAGAGTCGAGCGAGGACAGCGGCGTCACGCAGGAGCGCACCGCGACACCATCGACATGGACCGTGCAGGCGCCGCATTGGCCTAGCCCGCAGCCGAAGCGCGGGCCGTGCAGCCCGAGATTGTCCCGCAAAGCATAGAGCAAAGGCATGTCGGGATCGTCGACGCTGACGGAAACTTTCTTGCCGTTGACGTTGAGTGCTTGGACGTTGAGCGATTGGGCGACAGTCATGATCTCCTCCCCTCCGGGCGGTTACTGACGCGGCGACTTACGGTCGGCCGCAGGGATGCTCATTGTTTTGGCTACGACCCGTCCAACGGCGTCATATCCGGAGCTATCCAGGGATGAGTTTACGCCAAAGCGCGACCCGGCCCAAGCCCACACCAGACGCCCGCGCCGGTGCCGTTCCAGAGTCACGGCCCCGCGCTATTTTCCGGTTCGCACCAGCCGCACCGCGAGGTGGACGCCTCGGCTATGGCCGTCAGGGCGCCCATCGACAAAATCGAACACGTAGAACAGATCCGCCATACCGACGGCGTTGGTGGTCCAATATTGCGCGGTTCCTTCGTCGGTGACGCTGATGTCCGGGAACACCGCCTTGTCGACGACGGGACTTCCGCAATTGTGATCGACAATGCTCTCCAGCTCGGGGCCGGAAGGAACGCGCCACTGCGGCCCTGCTGCTTTTGCCAATTGCTCGGCTTCGTCGAGGCTCGCGAATGACAATTCGCCGGCACAGCCGCGTTTGCCGTCCCAGTCCGTGCCGAGACTGCAGCGCTTCCAGCTCAGCCCGGTTTTGGTATCGAACGCTTCGCCGTCGTTCAGTACGAAGCGGTGCTGCGCGCCGTTCGCCCGATCGTAACAGGCGGCAACCGCCGCCGTCATCATGACGACGCACAGTGTCGCCGCAAGCCCGAGCGTCAACTTCACCGCTTCGCCCGTCCGATCCGCCGCGGCCCGTGATCGGTGACGCCGAGATGGGTTTCCAGCGCCGCGCGATCGGCGGCGAGCGTGGCGCTATCCGCGGCATGGACCACGGCGCCGCGCTCCAGGATGATGGCGCGATCGGTGACGCTCAGGATTTTCTTGGCGTTCTGCTCGACCAGAATGGCCGCCATGCCCTCGTCGCGGATGATGCGGCGCAGCGCCGCCAGCAATTCCTCGACGATGATGGGTGCCAGGCCCTCAAGCGGCTCGTCGAGCAGCATGACGCGCGGATTGAGCACGAGTGCGCGGCCGACCGCGAGCATCTGCTGCTCGCCGCCGGAAAGCTGATTGCCGAGATTCTGCCGCCGCTCCTGCAACCGTGGAAACATGGCGTAGACTTTTTCCGTCGTCCAGCGTCCCGGCTGCGCGATCGCGGCGAGATTCTCGTGCACGGTGAGCGATTTGAAAATATTGCGCTCCTGCGGCACCCAACCGATGCCGATGTGCGCGCGCTGGTCGGGACGCAGCCGCGTGATGTCGGCACCGTCGAGCGCAATCGTGCCGGAGAAATAACGAGTCACACCGACGATCGAGTTGATCAGCGTGGTCTTGCCCATGCCGTTGCGGCCAAGCAGCGCCAGCGCCTCGCCTTCGGAGAGCTTAAGCGACACGTCCGACAGCACCACGGCCTCGCCATAGCCGGCCGACAGCCGCGCGATGGTCAAAAGGTCAGGCATCGAGCTCCTCGCCGAGATAGACCGCCTTGACCCGCGGATCGCGCGCCACCTCTTCGGGTGCGCCGTCGACGAACAGCGAGCCGTTGACCAGAACCGAGATGCGGTCGGCGAACGAAAACACCAGGTCCATATCGTGCTCGATCAACAGCACCGTGACCTCCGCCGGCAGCGCTTCGATGGTGGCGAGAAGCTCGTGGCGCTCGGCCTCCGGCACGCCGGCGGCCGGCTCGTCGAGCAACAGGACGCGCGGACGGCAGGTGAAAGCGAGCGCGATCTCGAGCAGCCGTTGTTTGCCGTAAGGCAGCCTCGCCGTGCGCTCGTGCATGACGTCGGTCAGCCGGAAGCGCTCGACGACTTCGACGATCTCGTCGGTCACGCTGGATCTGGTGCCGACCACGCGCCACCAGTCCGCGCCCAGGCCGAGCCGTTCGGAGACCACGAGCCCGATCGATTCGAGCGGCGTGAGGTCGAGAAACAATTGATTGATTTGGAACGTGCGCGCCATGCCGAGCCGCACCCGCTCGTGCGGAACGACGTCGGTGATGTCGCGGCCCTCGAGCATGATGCGGCCGGCGGTCGGCTTGAGCACGCCGGTGAGCATGTTGATCAAGGTGGTTTTGCCGGCGCCGTTCGGCCCGATCAAAGCATGGCGCGCGCCCTTTTCCACGACCAGGTTGACGTCGTGATTCGCGGTGATGCCGCCGAAGCGCTTTTCGAGCCGGATGGTTTCCAGGATCGGCATGGTCTCAGCGTTCCATCGTCAAGGACCGTCCGGCGCGGCGCCGCCGAGCGTGATCGATCTCGGCAACAGCCGCACACCGACCCCGGCGACGGCGCCGCGCACTGTCCCGATCCAGTTCCGCATGCGGTCGCGGCCGATCAGCACGAGGACGACCAGCACAAGCCCGATCCAGAACTGCCAATATTGCGGGGTCAGGTTGGCGATCCAATCCTGCAGAAATTTATAGATCACCGCGCCGATCAACCCGCCATACAGATAGCCGGTGCCACCGATAATCAGAACGAGCAAAAGGTCGGCCGAGCGTTCCAGCGAGAACACGTCGAGCGAGCAGAATGCCGTGGTCTGGGTCAAAAGCGCGCCGGCGATGCCGGCAATGCCGGCCGAGACGGTATAGATCGCGACCAGCCGCCATTTGACCGGAATGCCGATTGCCGCGGCGCGCAGCGGATTGCCCTTCACCGCACGCAGCGACAGGCCGAATGGCGAATAGACGATGCGGCGCACGATCACGAAGCAGACGAACAGCACGCTCAGGCAATAGACGTAGCCGTTGTGGCCATAGAGATCGAAGCGAAACCTGCCGAACAGCGGTTCGATATCGACGCCCTGCAGCCCGTCGGCGCCGCCGGTGATGTTGGAATAGCGGTTGGCGACCTCGCCCAGCATGAGCGACACGCCGAGAGTGACCATGAGCCGCGTCAGGTCCGAGCCGCGCAGCACCAGAAAGCTGGTAGCGAAGCCGAGCGCGGCAGCGACCACGCCCGACAGCACGAGCGCAACCACCGGCTCGTTGACGATGCCGTATTTGGCGACCAGACCGGCAAAATAGCCGGCGAGACCGAAAAAAGCCGCCTGGCCGAGCGAGATGATGCCGGCATAGCCGAGGATCAGGTCGAGCGACAGCGCGAACAGAGCCAGGATCGCGGTATCTTTCAAGATCAGATGTTTGCCGGGAAACAGCCAGATGGTGGCGAAGGCAAAAACCCAGAACGCGATTTCGAACGGCGACCAGCGGGCGCGGCTCTTGAGATAAGCCGACACGTTGGCGGCAGGCGCTGCCAAATTCTTCGCATTCAGGGTGTTCACGGTCATGGTCCGTCACCGCGCCGTCGCGCGGGCGAATAAGCCCTGCGGCCGCCAGATCAGGACCGCGATCATGATGGCGTAGATAACGAAGGCGCCGAGCTTCGGCACGTAATATTTGCCGGCGACGTCGGCGATGCCGAGCAGGATCGAAGCCAGGAACGGCCCGGTGATGCTCGAAGTGCCGCCGACCGTCACCACGATCAGAAAATAGATCATGTATTTGAGCGGGAAGGTCGGATCGAGGCCGAGGATTTCGGCGCCGAGCGCGCCACCCAATCCGGCGAGCCCGGAGCCGAAGGCGAAAGTCACGGCGAACACCGCGCCGACATTGATGCCGAGCCCGCGCGCGACGCGCTGATCGTCGACCGCCGCGCGCAAGCGGCTGCCGAACCGCGTTTTGGCGAGGATCAATTGCAAGCTGACGGTCAACAGCCCGCAGACCACGATGATCAGCAGCCGGTATTTGCCCATGCCGACGCCGAACACGTTGAATTGGCCCTGCAGCGCCTCGGGGATCTGCACGAATTGCTGCGACGAGCCCATCGTGTAATCGACTGCCGCGACCGACATGAAGACAAGCCCGATGGTGAACAGCACCTGATCGAGATGATCGCGCGCATAGACGTGCACATAGAGCGTGCGCTCGAATAGCCCGCCGATCAGCGCCGTGACGAGAAATGCGATCGGCAACCCAAGCGCGAACGGGATGCCGATGCGGTTGACCAGAATGACGGTGCAATAGCCGCCCGCCATGGCAAAGGCGCCGTGGGCGAGATTGATGAAATTCATCAGGCCGAGCGTGACCGAGAGACCGCAGGCCAGCACAAACAAGAGCATGCCGTAGGCGACACCGTCGAACAGGATGGTCAGCATGATTTACTCAAACGCGGCCCTTCGCATGAAACCCTCATAACGAAACGTACCGCCGTCGCCGCGGTCTACTCTTGCTGAGGCGCGCTCCCTCTCACCGGAGGGGCGAGGTGAATCACTTCGCCTCCGCGGCCTTGATCGGATCCTTGACCGCCGGGAAAGTGGCGAATTCGACGTTATAGAGTTCGCCGTTCTTCTTCTCGACCTTGCGGATATAGACGTTCTGAACGATATCGCGGGTATCCGGATCGATCGAGATCGGGCCGCGCGGGCTCTCCCACGCCATGCCCTTGGCGGCGGCGATCAGCGAGTCGCCGTCGGTCTTGCCGCCGGCTTTCTGCAGCGACTCGTACATCAGATGCATTCCGTCATAGCCCGAGACCGCCATGAAGTTCGGCCGCAGCCCGTCGTTGGCCTTCTTGAACGCGGCGACGAAGGCTTTGTTGGTCGGCGAATCGTGGTCGGCCGAATAAATATGCGCGGTGATAGTGCCGAGCACGGCGTCGCCCATGCCGTTGAGCAGGTCGTCGTCAGTCACGTCGCCCGGACCGATGATCTTGATGCCGGCCTTGTCCAAGCCGCGCTCGACGAATTGCTTGATGAACACGCCACCCTGACCGGACGGCACGAACACGAAGATCGCATCGGGCTTCTGGTCGGCGGCGCGTTGCAGGAACGGCGCGAAATCCGGCGCAGTCAGCGGGAAGCGAATGGCGTCGAGCACCTGGCCGCCTTGCTTGGCGAATTCGGCCTTAAACGAGTTCTCGGAATCGATGCCCGGCCCATAGTCGGACACCATGCTCACGACCTTTTTGACACCGTTCTGCGCCGCCCAGTCCGCCATCGGCACGACCGATTGCGCCAGCGTGAAGCTCGTGCGCGCGATATAAGGCGATTTCTCGGTGATGATCGAGGTACCGGCCGCGGTGACGATTTCGGGCGTCTTCGACTCGGTCGCGAGCGGAGCGACCGCGAGCGCCGCGGGCGTGACGCCGAAGCCGGCGAGGAAGGTCACCTTCTCGTTGACGATCAGATCCTGGGCGATGCGCTTGGTGTTGTCGGGCACCGCGCCGTCATCCTTGATGATGAGCTCGACCTTTTTGCCGGCGACGGTGTCGCCGTGTTGCGCCATGAACAGCTTGGCCGCCGCGGCAATCTGCTTGCCGGTCGATTGCTGCTGACCGGTCATCGGCAAGATGAAGCCGATCTTGACGCTGTCTTGCGCCCGCGCGCCGCCTGCTGCCGCGAAAGCCATGGCGGCGCAGGCCGCGGCCACAAAATACCTGCGTTTTACCGCGATTTTCATGGGGTTCCTCCCTGGATCCTTACCCGTTGGCGCGCATACCAACACCCCGGCAGGCCGTTGTCCAGCATGCGGATTGCCTCACTTTGCGGCAGCCGCCGGCCTGCCGCGGCGCCGCACCACAAGGCGGCCGCAACCGTCCTAATCGACCTTGATCCCCGCCGCTTTGATGATCGGACCCCACTTGTCGTAGTCGTCGCGAATGAGTTTGCCGAGGACCTCGGGCGTCGAACCGATCGGCGTAGCGCCGAGCTGTAAGAGCTTGGCCCGCACGGTCGGTGCCCCAACGACTGCACCGGTGTCCTTGGCAAGTATTGCTTTCACATCCGCGGACAGACCGGCGGGCGCCAGCAGACCCCACCACACACCGCAGTCGTAACCCGGCACTGCGGCCTCGGCGATGGTCGGCACATCCGGCAAAGCCGGCGAGCGCACAGCCGTCGTCACGCCGAGCGAACGCACGGCGCCGGCTTGAATCTGTCCCAAAGATTCCGGGATGTTGTTGAAGGTCAGCGGCACATAGCCGCCGATCAGATCGGCCAGCGCCGGCGCGCCGCCTTTGTAAGGCACCGAGGTGATTTCGATTTTCGCCATGTATTTGAACAGCTCGCCGGAAAGATAAGGCGATGTTCCGTTGCCGGCGTGCCCGTAGGCGAGCTGGCCCGGTTTAGCTCGCGCAGCAGCAATCACCTCGCCGACCGATTTGAACCGCGAATCGGCACGCACCAGAAGCATGTTCGGCGACGAGCCGATCAAGGAGATTGGGGTGAAATCCCGAAACGTGTCGTAGGGCAGCTTGTCATAAAAGTGACTGAGCAGAGCGTGGCCGGACGCGACGATGATCAGCGTGTAGCCGTCCGGCGGCGACTGCACCAATGCCTGTTCGGCGATGATGCCGCCGGCGCCGGGCCGGTTGTCGATGACGATCGACTGGCCCCAGCGCCTTGAAAGCTCATCGCCGAGCGTACGCGCCACGATGTCGACCGCACCGCCCGGCGGGTATGGCACGATGATGTGGACGGGACGGGAGGGGTAGGCGTCCTGAGCTTGCGCCTCTGCAGCGCCGAGTGTCGCAAGCACAATGGCGGTCAAGAAAGCGCGAAGATACGCGACCATTGCCGTCCTCCCGAATATCTCGTTCTTGGGGAGGACTATAGCGGAGATATCCGCCGTCCGTCATTCCGGAGTCGAGGGCGGCAAAGAGCCTGGGACGACGCCGTGTTACGCGTGCGCCTTGCGCTGCGGGTCGATGATCTTCTCGAGCTTGCCGAGCACATGCATGCAGGGCAGCACCTGGGCGAGGCTGCCGTTCGGCTGGCGCTTTTCTTTGATCGCCGCGATGAATTCGCGGTCCTCGAGCTCGATGCCGTCCATCGACACGTCGACTTTCGAAACGTCGATCTTGTTGTCCTTGCCATCGGAAAGATCGTCGTAAAACGCCTTATATGTGCCGTTGTCGCAGATGTAGCGAA
>PLTE01000256.1:7226-11036 GCA_003164375.1 Hyphomicrobiales bacterium
GATGATCGGTCCAGCTGCGCGGCTGCCCGGCGGCATTCATGTTCTTCCTTCGGAAGAAATACGTCTGCACGTCCATCTGCTGGATTTTCAGCTCGCCCTTTTGGATGCGCTTGTGCACCCATTGATGGCTCGGATTGAAGCGCCGCACATGGCCGCCCATGGCAACGACGCCGGTTTCCTCGGCGATCTTCACCAAGGCCTCGGCATCCTCGACCGAGTCGGTCACGGGGATCTCGACAAGCACATGCTTGCCGGCGCGCATCACCTGCTCGCCTTGGCGGAAATGCAACTTGGTCGGCGTGGTGAGAATGACCGCATCGGCGCGCTTGATGCCCTCGGACAGTTCGCCGGTGAAATGCGGGATGCCGTATTTCTTGGCGACCTGGGCGGTCGAATCTTGACTGCCGCCGACCAGCGACGTGATCTCGACGTCGGGAATCCGTTTCAGCGCGTCGAGATGCTTTTGCCCGAACGCGCCCTGCCCCGCCACGCAGATTTTCATCGCTTGCTCCGGCGCACCGCCGATTTCACGCGCGCGGCGGCGCGCTTGTGCTTGACGGCCGGGCGTTTCGACTTGGTGGCGGCTTTTTTCGCCGCTCCGCGCGGCCTATTGGCCAGGATGATATGGCCGACCGCCGTGTTCGACGCCGGCACGGTGTAGAAGCGATAGATCTCGTCGGCCTTATCGTCGAGCGCCCCGCGCATGACGAGCCACATCACCATCTCGATGCCCTCGGCGCCGGCCTCGCGCATGTAATCGATGTGCGGAATCTTGACGAGCTTTTGCGGGTCCTTCGACAGATTGTCGAGAAAGCTCTTGTCCCACTTGCTGTTGATCAATCCCGCGCGCGGGCCGGAAATCTGATGTGACAGCCCGCCGGTGCCGAAGATGACCACCTTGAGGTCTTCCGGATAGGACTCCACCGCCTTGCGGATAGCGCGGCCGAGCATGAAGCAGCGATGGCCGGTGGGCGGCGGATACATGACCACGTTAACCGCGAGCGGAACCACCGGGCACGGCCAATGCGCATCCTTGTCGACCTTGCCGAACAACAAGTTCATCGGCACCGTCATGCCGTGATCGACTTCCATCTTGTTGCAGATGGTGAGATCGAATTCGTCGAGGATGACGGATTGCGCGATATGCGAGGCGAGCGCCGGATGGCCCTGCACCACCGGTACCGGTCGCGGCCCCCAGCCCTCGTCGGCCGGCGGAAACTCCACCGCGCAGCCGAGCGCAAAGGTAGGGATCATTTCGACCGAGAACGCCGAGGCATGATCGTTATAGACGATGATGGCGACGTCGGGCTTTAACTCGCGCATCCATTCTTGCGACTTCACGAAACCCGAGAACACCCGTTTCCAATAGGGCTCTTCGGTCTTGCCGTTGTCGATCGCCGCCCCGATAGCGGGCACATGCGACGAACCTATTCCTGCGACGATTCTGGCCACGGCTTCACTTCCACTTGGTTGATTTCGGTTTGGATTTGGCTTTGCTGGCTTTGCTGGCTTTGGCTTTCGGCTTTGTCGCCGCGGCTCTCTTCGCAGCTTTCTTCGCCGCGGCGGCCGAGATAAACTTGGACGGCACATTCTTGCCGCTGCGCGAGCGGTTGCCCTCAACCGGGCGGCCGCCGCCGAGCATCATCGCCGCATAGTCCTGCTGCGAGGCCCCGGTCATCACCGCGGCGAGGTGCTGGAACGAGTGGCCGTCGGTGGCGCCGAGTTTCGCCGTGAAATAGATGTTGCCGCCGAGCTCCAGCATCCGGTTGTAATCGCGCTTAAGAATGGCGTCGGTCTGCTCTGGGGTGAGATTGAACTTTTTCAGGTATTCCGCCTCGTTCGCCTTGAAGGCCTTGCGGTTGTCGTCCTTCATCAGCGACATGCAGAACATATTGATGCCGAATCCCTGACGCGAGCGTTCGGCGTCGAACACGAACGTCCCCGGGATATCGTCGTAATCGTGTTGTTCGCGGGCCATCAGAATATCTCCCGTTTGGGCGTCTGTCCCGTTCGGCTTGACATATATAGCGCAGTGAAGCTTGGCAACGTAAGCGGCCTACCCCCAATAAAGCCGCATCGGGTTGTCGACCAGCATTGCCTGTTGCGCCGCGGCCGTCGTCGCAACCTGGGGGATGTAATCGACCAAGAGGCCGTCATCCGGCGCCACTTTTTTCATGTTGGGATGCGGCCAGTCGGTGCCCCAGATCACGCGGTCGGGGAAACGCTCGATCAAGGCGCGTCCGAACGGCACCACATCGTCGTAAGGCGGGCCGGCCACGCTCATGCGCTCCGGACAGGTCACCTTTACCCAAAAATTCTTGTGCTTCTCCATCAGCCGGTGGAAGCGCTGGTTTTCCGGGTGATCGACGCCCTTTTTCACGTCGGGCGTGCCCATGTGATCGACCACGACATCGGTTGGCAGCGATGTAAAAAAATCTTCAAGCTCCGGCAGATCCGGCATTTCGAAATAGATTACAATGTGCCAGCCGAGCTTTTCCACCCGCGCGGCGATGCGTTGCAACACGTCGCGTGGCGTGAAATCCACGAGCCGCTTGAGAAAGTTGAAACGCACGCCGCGCACGCCGGCCTGGTCCATCCATTTCAATTCGTCGTCGGTCACCTCTTCGCCGACAAAAGCGACGCCCTTGGCCCGGCCGTTCGAGGCATCGAGTGCATCGACCATGGCGCGATTGTCCTTCGAATGGCACGACGCCTGCACAATGACGTTCTTGTCGAGGCCTAAGAAATCGCGCAGCGCGAACAGTTTCTCCTTCGGCGCGTCGCAGGGCGTGTATTTGCGTTCCGGCGCATAGGGAAACGTCGCCTCCGGCCCGAACACATGGCAATGCGCATCGACCGCGCCCGCCGGCGGCTTGTATTTTGGCTTCGACGGATTGGGGTGGAACGGGACGTAACCCGGGGACATCGGCACGAAACGCTCTCCTGACTGTGACTAAATCCGTTCCAGCGCCAGCGATACGCCTTGCCCAACGCCGACGCACATTGTTACGAGCGCGCGCTTGCCGCCGCGTTTTTCCAGCCCGTGCACCGCGGTCAGCGTCAGCCGCGCGCCCGACATGCCGAGCGGATGGCCGAGCGCGATGGCGCCGCCGTGCGGATTGACGTGTTCGGCGTCGTCAGCGACGCCGAGCTGACGCAGACAGGCCAGTCCCTGCGCCGCGAACGCTTCGTTGATCTCGATCAGATCGAAATCGGAGATTTTCAAGCCAAGCCGCAGCATCAATTTGCGGGTCGACGGCACCGGACCGATGCCCATGATGCGCGGCGGCACCGCCGCCGACGCCATGCCGAGGACGCGGGCGCGCGGGGTAAGCCCATGCGCCTTGGCCGCGTCTTCGCTAGCGAGGATGATGGCAGCGGCTCCGTCATTGATACCCGAGGCATTGCCTGCCGTAACCGAGCCTGGATCGCGCGCGATGGGTTTTAGCTTTTGCAGGTTCTCGAGCTTGGTGTCGGGACGCGGATGCTCGTCTTTGTCGACCGTGATCGGGCCTGATTTGCCGCCGGACGCCGCGACCGCGACGATCTCCTCGGCGAAATAGCCGGCGGCTTGAGCCTTGCCGGCACGCTGCTGCGAGCGCAGCGCGAATTCGTCCTGGTCCTTGCGCGCGACCTGAAATTCCTGCGCCACGTTCTCGGCCGTCTCGGCCATAGAGTCGACGCCGTATTGCGCCTTCAAGAGCGGATTGATGAAGCGCCAGCCGAGCGTGGTGTCGTAGATTTCAGCCGCACGCGAGAATGCTTCGCCTGACTTGCCCATCACGAACGGCGCCCGCGTCATCGATTCGA
>PLTE01000243.1 GCA_003164375.1 Hyphomicrobiales bacterium
GACGCACGGTGGAGTCGCTGCAGGCGCTCGCCGACACGCAGCGTTTCCAGGTCGAAGCGGCTTATCTCACATTGGCGGCTAACGTGGCGGTTGCTGCCATTACGGAGGCCTCGCTGCGGGGACAGATCGACTCCACGAACGAGCTCATTTCGATCAATACAAAAATGCTCGACGTGTTGCACCGTCAGCTCAACGCGGGCTACGCAAATCGCAGCGACGTGGCGGCGCAGGAAGCCGCCCTCGCGCAGGTCAAGGCGACGCTGCCGCCGCTCGCCAAGGCGCTGGCGCAGCAACGCGACCTCTTGGCGGCCCTTGCCGGCACTTACACCAGCCAGGGCCCGCGCCGGACATTCAAGCTCGCGGATTTTCAGTTGCCGACCGAGCTGCCGGTAAGCCTGCCGTCGCAGCTGATCGAGCAACGTCCCGACGTTCGCGCGGCGCAGGAACAATTGCACGCGGCGAGCGCGCAGATCGGCGTTGCCACAGCCAACATGCTGCCGAACTTCTCCATCAGCGCCAATGGCGGCTATATGAATACGACGCTCATCGGCCTGCTGTCGCCGACGAATGCGGCGTGGACACTGGCCGGAAATGCCACGCAGACGATATTTGACGCCGGCACGCTGCTGCATACGCTGCGCGGCGCGCAAGCCACTTATGACGCGGCGGCGTGGACTTATAAGGGCACGGTGGTTGATGCCGTGCAAAACGTCACCGACTCGCTGCGCGGGCTGCAGAACGATGCCGATGCGCTGAAAGCGGCGCGCGATTTCGAGCGCGCCGCGAAGATCAGTTTCGATCTGGCGCGCCAGCAGATGGAGACCGGCAACGCCAATGTGCTGCTGTTGCTCAATGCGCAACAAACCTATCTGCAGGCCGTCATCCAGGTGGTGCAGGCACAAGCCGCGCGTCTGTCCGACACGGCGGCGCTGTTTGCCGCGCTTGGCGGCGGCTGGTGGAACCGCGTTGTGCCGCCGACGGAGAAGGTCCTCGACGTCGGCACCGATCAGTCAGCCACGCTGGTCGAAAAGCACGACGGCTTCTTGGACGGGCTGCTGCGATGAAGGCGCTCCTGATCGCCAGCGTCGCGTTGATCGCCGCTGCAAATGCGGCGCTCGCCGCCGAAATCGAGCCCGTCGTTACGCCGGGACCCTTTGCTCCGCCGCCGGCGTTCCCCGCGACCGTCAGTCCGGGCCCGTTCTCGCCGCCGCCGGCGTTCCCCGTGGTCAAAGTTTATGACTGGACCGGTTTTTATCTCGGCCTCAACGCTGGCGGGGCAATCGGTAATACGGACTGGAACTCGGTTCCGGACCTCAGGACCGGCAAGTCAAATCTTTCAGGCGCGCTCGCCGGCGGCACGGCCGGCTACAATCTGCAGACCGGCGAGCCCTATGTCCTGGGCCTGGAAGCCGACCTCGGCTGGTCGGGCATCAAGGGGACGGCGCCGCCGGCATCCTGTGCGCCTGGTTGCGAGATAAAGGTCCCCTGGCTCGCCACTGCGCGCTTGCGCTTTGGCTATGCGTTCGATGGCATCATGCCTTACGTCACAGGCGGTGCGGCGATCGGCGGCATGAACGCTAATATCGTCGGCGCGCCGCTCGGCACGCAAGCGGCAAGCAATATCGGCTGGACCGCGGGGGCCGGCGTCGAGTTTGTCCTCTGGGGTCCATTGCGGGGCAAAGTGGAATACCTGCATGTCGACCTCAATGGCTTTAGCTGCAACGCGCAATGCGGCGGCGGTCCGATCTCGTTCAATTTCAATGAAAACATCATCCGCGCGGGACTGAATTACCGGTTCTGGAACTGAGAAGTCGGATCACCCGCGCCCAGCCATAATTCTTAATTCCGGCAGACGGCTTTCCCGTCAATGCGCGGGTGACGCCGACGAGAACAGCGCGGCGAAGGATTTTATCCGCGACATGACGTTGGGTGGGCTGTCGTCGGCGCCGGCCCGTATGCGCTGGCGCTGATGGGAGTGCAGCCGACCGAGATGCAGCCGGTCATGCCCGATCGAAGCCGCGTCCTTCTTGCCGCTTGGTGCCGGCTTCGGCGCGGCGGCCGAAAAGGCCGCGGATTTCGGTTGCGCCGGCCATTGGACGTCGTTGCCGTCGTCTGCAACGCCGGAATCTGGCTGGAAGGCCGACGCGTCAGGCGCCGGCAGCGCGATCGCCTCGGGAGTGAGATCGGCGATCGATTTTGGCCAGGCCGGTTGCACGGCGCCGCCGTCGATGCCTCCACCGATCTTGAATTGCTCGGGCGCGGCCGACGCCAGAATTCGCGTTTCCGGCTTTTTCGCCATCGCGATCATATAAGACGCGGACGGCACCACCTGCACGATGTGGAAGCCATTATCCTTGAGCGCCTTCAACAGGCCGGGCAGCGCCGCCACCGTGGTCGGATGAATATCGTGGAGCAGCAAAATGCCTTTGCCGCGGGCCTGGAGGCGGCGCAGCGCCAGCGCGATGATCTGGTCAGGCTTGATGCGGTGGTGCCAGTCATCGGCGACCGTGTCGGATGAGAACACGATCAGCGAACGCGCCTCGAGTTCGCTCTCCGCGGTGTCCGAGCGTGCCAGACCGGGGATGCGGAAGAACGGCGCGAGATACTTGGAATCGCCGAGCGCCGCGCTGACGTCGGCGATCCCGCCGTCGATCTCCTCTCGCATTCGCTCGATCGGCAATGTGCCGAAGCGGGTCGGATGATTTTCGCTATGGGTGCCGATGGTGTGGCCCTGCTCGTAGATCGCGCGCACTGTCGCAGGATAGGCGCGCGCCATGCTGCCGACCAGGAAATAGGTCACCTTCACGCATTGGGCGGCGAGAATATCGAGAATTCTATTGGAGTAGGGTGGCAGCGGGCCGTCGTCGAAGGTGAGAACGACTTCCTTGTCGGCAAGCGGCAGCGAGTCCGGATATTGCATGCGGCCGACACGCTTAGTGTCGGCGGGATCGATGGCGATGACGCGGCTGGTGCCGATCGCGTCGGGATTGCCGGGACAGGCCTGGACGCTTTCTTGCGCGTGCGCCGGCAGCGCTGTGAGCGGTGCGCCGAGCGTCGCCGCAACGGTTGCGGCCAAGAGAACAGCTGTAGCCTGTCGCATCCTCAATCCTTGAGCACCCCGGCCGTTTGGCGTAGCGCCATCGGGTGCCGCCAACCCGGCCAAAATATTACGGCTTTCCATGGTTAACGGCAGATGAACGGCGCTGATCCGCCTGACGATTGTTGATAACTCAAGCGCCGCCTTTCCTTGTCGTTAATCACGTGCGCTTAGGTTTTCACCTTCGCAGGTTGTGAAGGGACGCGGGAATGAGAGCCGCTGCGGCAGCCCGGCAACGATGGGCACGGCGGCGCTCCGGCGGCGTGAGCGCTGCGACCATGCCTGGTTCCATGCCCGGTTCCATGCCCGGCCGCAGCCTTGCGCATGTCGCGACGATCTTGCTGCTGCTCCTGGCCGGGATGGTCATTGCCTGCGCCGCGATCGGCCTGAGCGTGACCGATCGCAACGACCGCAGGCTTGTGAGCGAGCAACACGCCGCTCTGCAGACGGCGCTCGGCGAGTTTCGCGCCGTGTTCGGCGACGACGAACATTTTGCCGCCGGCGAGCTTGCTTTGATCGCGCGGCGCTCGGGCCTTGCCGATCTGCGCTTCGACGCCGACCTCGCCGCCGACAGCGGTCGCGAGGCGCAATCCATGGTCGACGCGCAGGGCCGCATCATCGGCTGGTTCAGCTGGGTGCCCGACCGCGCGCTCAGTCGCGCCATGGATCAGCTGTGGGGCACCGCCTTGGCCGTCGGCCTGGTGCTGGCGCTGTGCGCGATTCTGGCGTTGCGTGCCACCCGCCGGCTTGTCGCGGCGCTTGCACGCAGTACGGCGAGCGTCGGCAGACTGACGACGCAAGATCCCGGCACCGGGCTTGCCAATCGGCGTGTCATGCTGGAGCGGCTTGATGACGCGGTGGCCGCGCGCCGCTCCGCTGTCGTCGCCTTCGCCGTGATCGCGATCGACAATGCGCATGAGATCGAAGATTCGCTCGGGCGCGCCGGCAGCGCCGCCATGTTTACAAACATCGCCGAACGCTTCAACGCGGCCTTGCCGCCCGGCGCGCTGCTCGGACGCTTTGCCGATGATGAGTTCGCTGTGGTCGCGACAGGCACCGACGCGCGGCTCGCGGCCACGCTCGGCGACACGCTCACCACGGCGCTTGCCGCGCCGATCTATCTGGACCAGCAGTGGCAGATCAGCGCCACGATCGGGTTCGTCCAAGCGCCGGACGACGGCACGACCGGCGACGAATTGCAGCGCCGCGCGGCCTTGGCGCTGCGCGCCGCCAAACGCTCTGGCCGCGGCGCGGTGCGGCGCTTTGTGCCGGAAATCCACCAAGAGCACGCCGAGCGCCGGTTCTTCCTGCGCGAGCTCGAAACCGCGATCCACAACAAGGCGTTCGAGATCCACTATCAGCCGGTCGTCGCCGCCGAAGGCGGCGGCATGCGCGGCGTCGAAGCGCTGTTGCGCTGGACCCATCCGACGCGCGGCGCGATCGCGCCGTCGGTTTTCATTCCGCTCGCCGAGGAGAGCGGGTTGATGAACAGCCTCGGCGAGATCGTGCTGCGGCAGGCGCTCCAGGACGGCGCGCGCTGGCCGGAGCTGTTCGTCTCGGTCAACCTGTCGCCGGTGCAGATGCGCAGTCCAGGACTGGTCGGTCTGGTCGGTGCCGTGATGGCCGAGACCGGCATGCCGGCCTCGCGCATCGTCTTCGAAGTCACCGAAGGCATCCTCATCGACAATCCGGAAGAAACTCTGGAGAAGCTGCAAGCGTTGCGGGCGCTCGGTGCGTCCACCGCACTCGACGATTTCGGCAACGGCTATTCNNGCTATTCGAGCCTGAGCTATCTGCAGAAATTTCCGTTCGACCGGCTCAAAATCGACCGCGCCTTTGTCGCGTCGCTCGGCGCCACCGCCGATGCCGGCGCGATCATCCACGCCATCGTCACGCTCGGTCATGCGCTCAGCATGAAGGTGGTCGCCGAAGGCATTGAAACCGACGAGCAACGGGTGTTGCTGCGGCTTGCCGGCTGCGACGAGATGCAGGGCTTTCTATTCGCCAAGGCCATTGCCGCCACGGCGATCGACAAAATCCTGGCGCGGCCGGCCAAAACGCGCCGCTCAAGCTCTTCGGCATCCTGACAGGCCGGCTTCGACCCGTTATCTATAGGCATGACCACGCGCCTCGCTTGGCGATGGGAGGGAGCGCGATGCTTTCGAACAGTCTGCCCGGACTTGATTTCGGCCTCGGCAGCGACGTCGAGATGCTGCGCGACACCGTGCGCGATTTCGCCCAGGACAAGATCGCGCCCTATGCCGACGAGATCGATCGCTCCAACAGCTTTCCGCGCGCGCTGTGGCCGCAACTCGGCGCGCTCGGGCTGCACGGCA
>PLTE01000302.1 GCA_003164375.1 Hyphomicrobiales bacterium
TCAAATGGTTCCCGGACCGGCGCGGACTCGCGGTCGGCCTGACCGCAGCGGGCTATGGCGCCGGCGCCGCGATCACCGTCATTCCGATCCGCTACGTCATCGACAATTACGATTACAACACCGCCTTCCTTTGGTTCGGCATTGTGCAAGGCGCCGTCGTGTTCGTGCTCGCATTGCTGCTGCGTGGTCCGGAGGCGGGCGAGATGGCTTCGGCTCCGGCGCCGAAGGTAGCGCAATCGGCGAAGAGCTTCTCGCCGCGGGAAGTGCTGACGTCGCCGGTATTTTGGCTGCTCTACATCATGTTTGTCATGGTGTCGGCCTCGGGCCTGATGGCGACCGCCCAGATCGCGCCGATCGCGTCTGACTTCAATGTCGGCGGTCAGATCGTGTTCTGGGGCGCGACGACGCTGACGGCGGCGCTGATCATCGACAATGTTGCCAACGGTGCGGCCCGGCCCTTGTTCGGATGGATCTCGGACCATATCGGGCGTGAAAATACCATGGCAATCGCCTTCGGCCTCGGCGGTGTCGCTTACTGGCTGCTGGGTGAGCTTGGCGCCGCGCCGTGGGCCTTCGTCATTTTCGCGGCACTGATCTTCCTGACCTGGGGCGAGATTTTCAGTCTGTTCCCGTCGACCTGCACCGACANNAGCCTGCTCTACACCGCCAAGGGTACCTCGGCCTTCCTGGTGCCGGTCGCCAACTTGATCAAATCATCGACCGGCAATTGGCACGCGGTGTTCGTCGTCACCGCCCTGATGAATTTCGCGGTGGTGGCCTTGGCACTGTTTGTGCTCAAGCCGTTGCGCGCGCGCGGCATGAAGCAAGGCTGACCTCGGGCACACATCGGTCCGGACCGCGTCAAGCGACAAATCGGTATTCGCGTAGGTTTTGCGTCCAAAATGCGTCAATTCCGCTCTGGCATAATGTATTACAGTGCGCTATGAGTGCGGCCCTGAACGCGGCTCAAATCTCGTCAAAAGATCGCGTCCGGTAGGGTTTGCGAAGCGTCTTCGTTGCGAGCGTCTCTCATGTCTTCCGATGTGCACCGACTTCCCGTTGCCAAAGGCGACGTAGGTACCAGCGACGTCGGCACCAGTGATGTCGGCACCAGTGATGTCGCCGCGATCGAGCGGCCGCGATTGGAGCCGATCGACACCGGCTTCAGCTTCAAGAACAAGGCCTATGCAGCGCTGAAATCGGTGATCGTCGAGATGGACGTATACGGCAGCGCGAGCGAGATACGACTCGACGAGCGCAGCCTCGCCCAGGACTTCGGCATCAGCCGCACGCCGGTGCGCNNGGCGTCAGCCGCACGCCGGTGCGCGAAGCGATGGCGCAGCTCGAGCGCGAAGGTTTCGTCCGCTCGGTGCCGCGGCGTGGCATCTATGTGGTGCGCAAGAGCCGTAGCGAGGTTATCGAACTTATTACCGCTTGGGCCGCGCTCGAAAGCATGGCGGCCCGGCTGATCACCGCAAACGCAAGCGGCGGCGAGATCGCTTCGTTGCGCAGAATGTTTGCAACCTTCGAGAACGGCGAGGTGCGCGCGCATCTCGACGAATATTCGCAGCTCAATATCGAGTTCCACCAGACCATCATCCGCTTGAGCCGCAATACCGTGCTGATGGCTCTTGCCGAGAACCTGTTCACCCATATGCGGATGATCCGTAGGAAAACGATTGGCGAGAAGGATCGCGCCGACCGTTCGATCCGCGATCACATGCACATCATCGAGGCGCTGGAAGACCGCGATACGCTGCGCGCCGAGACGCTGGTGCGCGATCACGCGCTCGGCCTCGCCGACCATGTCGCGAAGTACGCGGACTATTTGGATTGAGAGTGACGCAAACTATGCCAAGCCGAAACCAATGAACGGGAGAGTGCCATGGCAGACGCAGCAGTAAAAGAGAAGACCGCCAGCATCGATGCGGGTGCAGCTGAACGCGAATTGACGGATGGCTTTCATCTCATCATCGCCGCGCTCAAGCTCAACGGCGTCAACACGATCTATGGCGTGCCCGGAATCCCGATCACGGATTTCGGCCGGATGGCGCAAGGGGCGGGCATCCGCGTCATCTCGTTCCGGCACGAGCAGAACGCCGGCAACGCGGCAGCTATCGCCGGTTTTCTGACCAAACAGCCCGGCATCTGCCTTACGGTCTCGGCGCCCGGTTTCCTCAATGGTCTGGTGGCGTTGGCCAACGCCACGACCAACTGCTTCCCAATGATCCTGATTTCTGGCTCATCCGAGCGCGAGATCGTCGATCTGCAGCAGGGCGATTACGAAGAGATGGACCAACTGGCGATCGCCAAGCCGCTCTGCAAGGCGGCGTTCCGCGTGCTGCATGCGGCCGACATCGGCATCGGCCTGGCGCGTGCGATCCGCGCCGCAGTATCCGGCCGTCCGGGCGGTGTCTATCTCGATCTGCCGGCCAAGCTGTTTGGCCAGGTCATAGATGCCGAGGCGGGTCAGAAGTCGCTGGTGAAAGTAATCGACCCGGCGCCGGCTCAGATTCCCGCGCCGGCCGCGGTCAAGCGCGCGCTTGAAGTGCTCAGGAGCGCCAAGCGCCCGCTGATCGTTCTCGGCAAGGGCGCTGCCTACGCGCAAGCCGACGACGCGATCCGCGCATTCGTCGAAAAGAGCGGCGCGCCGTTCCTGCCCATGAGCATGGCCAAGGGCCTGTTGCCCGATACGCATCCGCAATGTGCGGGTGCGGCGCGCTCGACCGTGCTGAAAGACGCCGACGTGGTGATGCTGATCGGCGCCCGCCTCAACTGGCTGTTGTCGCATGGCAAGGGCAAGACCTGGGGCGAACCCGGATCGAAGAAGTTCATCCAGATCGACAT
>PLTE01000237.1 GCA_003164375.1 Hyphomicrobiales bacterium
GTTCATCGGCGCGATGAACATCACCGCGAGATCGGTGTCGTGCAGCGGCACAGCCGCGTTCTGGCCAAGAAAGTTATAGTGCGTCAGCGCCGAGGAGGTCGCCACCACTTTGGCGCCCGAAATATAGATCCCGGCGTCGGTGTCCTTTTGGATAGTGATGAACACGTCTTTGACCTGATCGATCGGCTTCGACCGATCGACCGGCGGGTTGACGATGGCGTGGTTCATGAACANNGGCCCATCCAGCCGTAGGACAGCCGCGCCCAGTGCGCGATGGCATCGCGTTGCGCGATCAGGTCCTCGCGCGATCGCGCGACACGGAAGAATTTGTGCGTGAAGCCGCCGGAACCGGTGTCGGTCGGCGCGGTTAAAAGCGCCCTGGTCTTGCCATCGTGAAGCGCATCATATAGCCGCGCGATCGAGCGCGCGGCATTGCGGAATGCCGGGTGCGTAGTGACGTCCTTGACCCGCTCGCCGTAGATATAGACCTCGCGGCCGTCGCGCAGGCTCGCCAGATATTCGGCGCCGGTGAATGGCCGGCCCTTCTCGGCGATGAAATCCTCGCTTTTGACCCGGGCCATGGGCCCCCTCCGCAACGGCAATCTCGACAACTATGCGACCATGGCCCCGTCGCCGCCCCAGCACAAGTACCGCAACATTGCCGCAATGGTGCACCCCTGTTAAGATTTTGGCGGGATTCGGAAGGCCGTGGACGCAAGGCGGACGCATGGAATATTTCGTCCAGCAGCTCATCAACGGCATCACGCTCGGCTCAATCTACGGCCTGATCGCCATCGGCTACACGATGGTCTACGGCATCATCGGCATGGTGAATTTCGCCCACGGCGACGTATTCATGGCGTCGGCCTTTATCGCGCTGATCGCTTTTCTGATCGTCACCACCTGGCTGGGCATCTCTTCGATCGCAGTGGCGCTGTTCATTGTCCTGATCGTGGCGATGGTATTCACGTCGCTGATCAACTGGGTGATCGAACGTGTCGCCTATCGTCCTCTGCGCGGCTCATTTCGCCTGGCGCCGCTGATCTCTGCGATCGGCATGTCGATCTTCCTGTCCAATTTCGTCCAGGTGACGCAGGGACCGCGCAACAAGTCGATTCCCCCGATGGTGCAAGGCGAGTTCGTGTTGTTCAATACTAACAATTTCCCGGTCACATTGTCCTACAAGCAACTCATCATCTGGGGCGTCACCGGTGTGTTGCTGCTGGCGTTCTGGTATCTGGTGTCGAGAACGCGGCTCGGACGCGCCCAACGCGCCTGCGAACAGGATCAAAAAATGGCAGCGCTGGTCGGCGTCGACGTCGACCGCACTATTTCGATGACATTCGTGATCGCGGCAGCGCTCGCCGCCGTCGCCGGCACGATGTATCTGATGTACTATGGCGTCGTGAGTTTTGCCGACGGTTTTGTGCCGGGCGTGAAGGCCTTCACCGCCGCGGTGCTGGGCGGCATCGGCTCGCTGCCGGGCGCCGTGGTCGGCGGTCTCCTGATCGGCCTGATCGAGACCATGTGGTCGGCCTACTTTTCCATCGACTACAAAGACGTCGCCGCGTTTTCAGTCCTGGTGATCGTTTTGATCTTCCTGCCGCAAGGCTTGTTCGGCCGGCCGGACGTCGAGAAAGTCTGAAATGGCGGCCGGCGCGCAAGGCGAACGCGTCGGTCTGGGCGCCGCTTTGCGCGCGGCGAGCCTGACCGGCCTGATCGCTTTTGCCGCGTTGTTGCCGCTGATCGGCTTCCTGACCGCCGTCAACGGCAGCAATGAATTGACGCTGACGACGCGCTGGCCGCTGCTCTTTGCCTTCGTCGCCATCATAGCCGCCTGCCGCTTCATTCACGCTTTTGCCATCGTGCCCTGGCTGGCGCGGCGGGCGCTCAGGCCGGTTCGATCCGAGCCGTCGGCATCGCGGGATTTTATTCGCGGTTGGTTTATTCCCTTTGCCATAGCCGCGGTCGCCGCCTATCCGCTGGCGATCTTTTTCACGCTCGGAACCAACGGCGGGCAGAAGTGGATCGACAATTTCGGCGTTCAGATCTTGATCTATGTGATGCTGGGGTGGGGTCTCAATATCGTCGTCGGCCTCGCCGGTCTGCTCGATCTCGGCTATGTCGCCTTTTACGCCGTCGGCGCCTATTCCTACGNNCCATCGTGACGCTCGCGTTCGGCGAGATCATTCGGCTTATTCTGATCAACTGGACCGCGCTGACCAACGGCTACGCCGGCATCAGCGGCATTCCGCGGCCGACATTCTTCGGCATTCCCTTCAACGCCAACGACGACGGTTTCGCCGCCGTATTCGGGCTGCAGTTTTCGCCGCTCTATCGCGTGATCTTCCTCTATTACCTTATCCTGGGTTTGGCGCTGCTCACCTGCTTCGTGACTGTGCGCCTGCGCCGGCTTCCAATCGGGCGCGCCTGGGAAGCGCTCCGCGAAGATGAGATCGCGTGCCGCTCGCTCGGCATCAACACGACGAATACCAAGCTCACCGCGTTTGCCATGGGCGCCATGTTCGCGGGCTTTGCCGGCTCGTTCTTCGCTGCGCGAGAAGCTTTCATTTCGCCGGAATCGTTCACCTTCATCGAATCCGCGACCATCGTCGCGATCGTGGTGCTGGGCGGCATGGGCAGTCAGATCGGCGTCGTCATCGCCGCCATCGTGATGATTGGCGGCACAGAAATCCTGCGCGAACTCGATTTCCTGAAAAGCATCTTCGGCCCCACCTTCGATCCGACCCAATACCGCATGCTGCTGTTCGGCTTAGCCATGGTGCTGATCATGATCTGGCGACCGCGCGGGCTGATCGCGACGCGCCAGCCGTCGCTGTTTCTCGGCGCACGCAAGACGATCGCTTCCGATCCGATCAAGCAGGGGCGCGGCTGATGGCGCGCGATGGCAGCACAGCGCTGCGGATCGAGCACCTGACCATGCGCTTCGGCGGCCTCGTGGCGGTCAACGATCTCAGTTTCGATGTCGAACGCGGCGCCATCACCGCGATGATCGGTCCGAACGGTGCCGGCAAGACCACCGT
>PLTE01000385.1 GCA_003164375.1 Hyphomicrobiales bacterium
GGGTGGCGCGGATGGCGGTGCACAGATTGGTCTTGCGCGACAGACAGGACGGACAGGCGCGGCATTCCGGGGTGTAAAGCGGAATGACGTGGTCGCCCCTTTTGACCGAGGTCACGCCAGGCCCGACATCGACGACGATACCGGCGCCCTCGTGNNACGACAGCGTGAATTCGTCGGTGTGACAGATCCCGGTCGCCTTGATCTCGACCAACACTTCGCCCGAGCGCGGCCCGTCGAGCTTGACGGTGGTCACTTCAAGCGGCTTGCCGGGTGCAAAGGCTACGGCGGCGCGGACATCCATGGTATTCCTCGCTGTGTTTTGGAAACGATGACATTGGCGGGTTTGGATGGCAAACCCGCCGGTGTGCGCCCAAGGTGATCGTCATGTACCAACCGGATCATTTTCGTGTCGAGGATATGCCGCAGCTGCATGCGCTGATGCGTGAGCGGCCTTTTGCGGCGCTCGTTTCGGCGGGCCCAAGCGGTCTCTATGCCAGCCATTTGCCGACCGTGCTCAAGGACGAGGGCGCGCACGGTCTCATCGAATGCCATCTCGCGCGCGCCAATCCGCATTGCCAGGAATTGGCGGAGGTCGACGAAGCGCTGATGATCTTTCAGGGGCCGCAGGGCTACATCACCCCCAACTGGTATCCAACCAAAGCGCAAAGCGGCAAAGTCGTGCCGACCTGGAACTATGCGGTCGTGCACGCTTATGGCCGCCCGCAGGTGATGAACGACGCCGATTGGCTGCGCCGCCACGTCGGCGAATTGACCGCACAGCAGGAAAAGAACGAGGCAAAGCCCTGGGCGGTGTCGGATGCGCCCGACAAATATGTCGAAGCGATGCTGCGCGGCATCATTGGCTTCCGCTTTGCCATCACGCGGCTCGAAGGCAAATGGAAGATGAGCCAGAACCGCGAAGTGCCGGATCGCGCCGGGGTCGTGAAAGGTCTCGGCTTGCGGGCTGCCGGCGACGATCTGGAGATCGCCGCGATCGTCGAGCGACAGTCGCGGGATTGAGCAGAGCCGGCGGCGTTACGCTTTCACCGGCAAAATCACGATCTGGGTCTGGATCACCAGCGCGCAAAGCCTGCCGTCGCCCCGGGTGATGCGGGTCTGCCATACCATCGTGGTGCGGCCGCGATGCAGCGGGGTGCATTCGGCGTAAGCGGTGTCGCCGACCGGAATGGCGGCGAAAAAATTGGTCTTGCTCTCGATGGTCGCTGTCCGGCCGCCCGGCGGCAAGTTCGCCACCGTGGCGGTGCCGCCGAGATTGTCGGCAAGCGCCATGACCGCGCCGCCGTGCAGCGTTCCGAACCGGTTGTTCAGCTCATCGCGGACAACCAGCTCGGCCACAACCTTGTCGCGCGAAACGTGCGTGACCTTCATGCCGATCAAATTGGCGAACGGCGGTTGCAGTTCGGCATTGGGATTCATGATGGCGTCCTGAAAAACAAAGGCGCGGCCATCAATGCGCTGATGGCCGCGCCCTTAACTTTACGCAAATGCCAACGAATTGCTACCGCGGTTGTGGCACGACCCGGATATAAGGCTTCGGCGTTTTCCAGCCGCCCGGATACAGCTTCTTGGCTTCCTCGTCCGAGACCGCGCCAGTGAGAATGACGTCTTCGCCTTGCTTCCAGTTCGCCGGCGTCGCCACGCGGTGCTTGGCGTTGAGTTGCAGCGAGTCGATCACGCGCAGCACCTCGTCGAAATTGCGGCCCGTGGTCATCGGATAGACCAAGACGAGCTTGATCTTCTTGTCCGGCCCGATGACGAAGACGTTGCGGACGGTCTGGTTATCGGCGGGCGTGCGGCCTTCTGAACTGCCGGCGGTGCCTGCCGACAGCATGCCGTAGAGCTTCGAAACGTTGAGATCGCTGTCGCCGATGATCGGGTAGTTGGGCGCAAAGCCGACCACATCCTTGATATCGCTGGCCCACTTTTCGTGGTTGCCGACAGGATCGACCGACAGGCCGATCACCTTGACGCCGCGTTTGTCGAATTCGGGCTTGAGGCGGGCCACGGTGCCGAGCTCGGTGGTGCAGACCGGGGTAAAATCCTTGGGATGCGAGAACAGCACGGCCCAGCTGTTGCCGATCCAGTCATGGAAGCGGATTTTGCCTTCCGTGGTTTCGGCTTCGAAATCCGGGGCGATATCGCCAATTTGCAAAGACATGGGAAAACCTCCGTCACGTGCGCTGATCCGATGCGCGGATCAATGTTTGGAAATCTATTGCTCCATTATTATGTACGTTTCAAATGTCGCCAATACTAGTCCATCGTTTCGACAATATTCGCTCGGTTCTCGGGCGCAGTATTCGTTCGCAATGGCGATCAATACTGGAATAAAGCAGCCGACAGCCGGGCGAAACCGGAAAGATTATTTCAATACGCTTGCCGGCGAAATCATACCCTTGCCAACCGACGGGACGGCAGCTCACGTCCCAATGCGAAGTTCACGAAGCGTTGCGCGGTGCCGCGACTTTGCCGCACTGCCGCCCTTCGCGGGCCACCCTCCCATCGGACCATTGAACGCTATTGGCAAGCCGCGCGACCCAAATTGCGTGTCCAAGCGGCAGGACCAGTGGGAACAACGACGGGGTCTTGCGGGTTTTGCTCCAGTGCCCCCGGGAGTGGCGACGGCGATGACCGATACGGCGATGACAACGGCGACTATCGAACAGCGCCCCGACGTCGAGACGCTCGCAGCGGTGATTGCGCGCTCGCAAATCGTGGTCGCTCGGGTTGTGGCGCGGTCGCGGATGAGCCGGCGTCTGCCCGCCGGCTTCGATGAGGCCGATGTCGCCATCCTCGACTGGATCGCGGCCGAGGGACGTCGAGTTCGCCGGCTGTGGATGTGAACGGCCGCCGCGGCGGCGATCAATGCGTCGTCGCGCCTGGCAGAGCGGTCGTGGACAAGCCGACGGTGCGGCCGGGGAATCCCGCGGCGTCGAAGTAGCGTGTCGATCCTACTATCTGCATATCCAGCACCGTCACAAGGCCGTTGGGCGCCGGCTCCGAACTCACCACCCGCCTCGACACCTCCGGCACCGCCCCGCCGGGCAGCGCTTCGGACAAGACCCGTCCGACAAGCTTGCCGTTGTCGGCGACGTCGAGATGCATCACCTGCGCGATGGTGCGGCCGATGTCGGCATTGCTCGACGGCGCCGGATCGACGAATTGCGATTTGAAGTCCGGTCCCTGCATGGCCTGGAAATTCCAGGTGTCGGCGCGGCTGAACGAGCCGTGCATGCCTTGGCCCTGTTGCAGGCCCGTGTCGGCAACTTCAACCGTGCAACGCACCGGTTCTCCGCACACGGTGTCGAAGGAGCGGAAATTCACCGCAATCGCCGGATGCGGGGTGATGGCGGAGCCTTCGAGCGCGATGTCGTCGAGGGTGAGCGTGCCGGGGAATTTGCCGAGTTTTGAATCGACGAACAGGCCGCTGATATAGTCTTGCGCCAGCAGCGCATCGACGACCCGCTTGGCGACAGCCTTGTCGCCGTCGGGGATATAGATGAGGTCCGAACCGCCATTGGCGGCGACGACCAACTTCGGCTTGTCCTTGTCGCCGCCGATGAGTCCATTGCCAAATTTGGTGTGCTCGCCGTCGCCGATCGTTTTGTAACCGTCGTCGGGGTCGATCAGCGGCAGGCTAAGCGCATGCGCAAGATCGAGCGCGACGAAGCCGAGCGGCAGATGGCCGGGCAGTGCGTCGGGAAATTTGGTTTTCACCGTTGAGCTGGTCTGACTTTCTTTGGAAATGGTCGAGAAGCCATGATCCGCTATCGCGATAATGTCGGTTGAATCGAGCAGACCGAGTTCGTTGAGCGCGGAGCGCAATCGCGACAGATCGTCGTCCGCATTGCGGATCGCGGCGAGCGAGGTCGGACCGTTGATGCCGGGAACGAGCGCGTTCAAGCTGTCGCCTTGGTTGTGCTGCGAGCCGTCGGGATCGCGCGACCAGAACACCAGCACAAAGGGCTTGCTGCGGTCCTTGAACATCGGCAGGACGACGCGTGTCGCCACGGCGGCGAAATAATCCTGCTGCACCACATTGGCGCTCAACGTGCCGGCTTTGGCAACGTTACCTGGACTGCCATTGGCGCCACGGCTTGGCGCCGCGGGCGACAGATTTGCGCTCGAAAGCCGCGCGGTCACTTCCGCAGACAGCGGGATGCCCTTCGGCGTGCCCGTCGCATCGTCGACCAGCACAGTTTGTTCGCCGGAGCGTTCGGTCGGATCGAAAATCAAAGCAGGCCCGATCTTGCCGATCGAGGCGGTGCTATAGCCCTTGTCGCGCGCCAGTTTCAGGATCGTCGTTTCGTCGAGGTAATTTCCAGAAAAGTGCTCGTCCACGTCGCCCAGCACCACGTCGTTTTCCAGGAATGGCGTCAGCGTATTGCCGGCGCCTGGGACTTGGAAGCCGGCGTAGATCGTATTGGAGAAGTCGCCGGTGTCGCCCA
>PLTE01000277.1 GCA_003164375.1 Hyphomicrobiales bacterium
CGCCGGCTGCGGCATCGCCTCTTTACTGCTGAAGGCGATCGTCGACGCCGGAGTGCCGGAAGCCAAGGCGCGCCGCCAGTTCTACGCGGTCGATCGCGACGGGCTGCTGGTGGAGGGAATGGCTGGCCTGGAAAGTTTTCAGCTCCCCTTTGCGCAGCCGCGCGACGCGGTTGCCGGCTGGAAACTTGAGCAACCGGGTCGCATAAGCCTGCTCGATGTTGTCGCCAACGCCGCCCCGACCACGCTGATCGGCGTCTCCGGCCAGCCCGGAACCTTTACCGAGGAGGTTGCGCGCACCATGGCCGCCAAGGTCGCGCGCCCGGTCATTTTTCCGCTCTCCAACCCGACATCGCGCAGCGAAGCCACTCCGCAGGATCTGATGGCCTGGACCAACGAGCGCGCCGTGATCGGCACCGGCAGTCCGTTTCCGCCGATAAAGCGCAACGGCAGGGATTTCCGCGTCGATCAAACCAACAATGCTTATGTCTATCCGGGCATCGGTCTTGCCGCGATTGCGGTCAAAGCCCGCCGCATTTCCGATGGCATGTTCCTCGCGGCCGCACGCGCTCTCGCCGAACTATCGCCCGCCAAACGCGACCCCGAGGCCAATCTGCTCGCTCCCCTTGTCGAGATTCGCAAACTCTCATTCCACGTGGCGCTTGCCGTCGGCCGGCAAGCGCAAGCCGACGGCGTTGCCGATCCCATATCGGACGAGGCGCTCGCCACAGCCGTGCACGCCAAGATGTGGGAGCCGCTCTATGCCAGTTACCGACGGGTGTGACGCTGACGAATAAGAAGAATTTTGCCGTCGAAACTCCCGTTTAGAATCGATGTAATTGGCTCGAGACCCAGTTTTGAATCATTATAATTACTATCTTCCTTTGAAATACATTTCAGTATTGAGTGCCAATACTTCTAGTGTTACGAAAATATTGAAATATCAATAGTTTTTTATGGTTCTAAACTGTGTATCCGTCGCTTAAACAGCCGAAACTGCGCCGCCGCTTTTTGTGTCGCGAAACCGCGCTTTTCGCCTTTGCAATCGGCATGGGCGTCGTGCGGCAAGCGGCTTCGCAAGAGAGCGAGCCAAGCACTGCTGCAAAAGTGCCGGAAATCGTCGTCACCGCGCCGAAACACAAGCCCAAAGCGACGACGCAACGGCGCACACCGCAAGCGGCGGCCAACCCATCCAACGCAAACAACACGACGGCTGCGCAAGCGGCCCTGGACGCCACGATGACCGGGCTCGATCAGGCCCGCGACAATCTGTTGCCGAAAATCGGCGCTTCGACTTACACCATCGGTCGCGACGCGATTGAGAAATTACCGCAAGGCGACAACACGCCGATCGACAAAGTCATCCTGCAGATGCCGGGCGTGTCCTACGATTCGGCCGTTTCCAATCCAAGTTTCCATGTCCGCAACGAATACGCCAATGTGCAAATCAGGATTAATGGCGTCGTTCTCCCCGAGGGCGTTTCCGGCCTCGGACCGTTTCTCGACACCAATTTCATCGGCAGCATGTCGCTCCTTACCGGCGCGCTGCCGGCCGAATATGGCTTGCGCACGGCAGGCGTCCTCGACATCACCAGCCGCAGCTTCGCTACGCCTGGCGGCGAGGTCAGCGTCTATGGCGGCAGCCGGCAGACGTTCACGCCGAGCTTCGATTACGGCGGCAGCGTCGGCAACAGCGAATATTTTGTCAGCGCGCGCGGCAACTGGAACGATCTTGGAATTGAGAATCCGACGGCCGGCATCAACGCCGTTCACGATCAGACCGACCAGGGCAAGTTCTTCGGCTATGCGTCGACGCTGCTCGACGAGTCAACCCGATTCAGCGTGATTTCGGCCGCGTCCTACAGCAAATTCCAAATACCTAATAATCCCGGCCAAACCCCGATCGGCGATTTTCCGTTCGTGATGCCCGTGACAACTTACGATTCCACGACGCTCAACGAGAACGAATATGATACTTACGCCGTCACCATGGCGGCGCTGCAGAAGCACGGCACCGACGGCGACGCGCAACTGGCGGTATTTTCGCGTTATGCCGAGGTTCACTTCGTTCCCGACATATTCGGCGACATGGTGTTCAACGACGTGGCGTCTGATGTGATCCGGCAGAGCACGCTCACCGGCACGCAGTATGACATGTCTTACATCTACAACGATCAGCACACGATACGGTCGGGCTTGGCGGTAACCGGCGAGCAAACCAACGTCACCAATGTTTCGACTGTCATGCCTGGCGACATCGGCGCGGTCACTGGACCGCCGTTCGCCGTGACCGATCAGACCTCGCTGCTCGGCTGGAACATCGGCACTTACGTTCAGGACGAATGGAAAATAAACAATCAGCTGACGGTGAACACCGGCCTGCGGTTCGATCAATTGTATCAATTCGTCGACGCCAATCAGCTCAGTCCGCGTTTTGCTGTCGTCTACAAGCCGTTCGCCGGCACCAGCATTCACGCCGGCTACGCGCGCTATTTCACGCCGCCTTATCAGGCCCAGGCGACCCAATCCAACCTCGCGCTGGTCGCTAACACCACCAATCAGCCGGACATTCCCGTGGCCGATCCGGTGAAGCCCGAGCGCTCGCATTATTTCGACGCCGGCGTCGATCAATCCGTGCTGCCGGGCCTCACCATGGGGCTCGACGCCTATTACAAGATGGCCCGCGACATGATCGACGACGGCCAGTTCGGCCAGGCCGTGGTCCTGACTCAGTTCAATTATGCCCGAGGCTACAGCGAAGGCGGCGAATTCAAGCTCAAATACAATAACGGCAACTTCAACGCCTACGCGAATTTTTCCTACAACATCACCAGGGCCATCGACGTCGAGTCGAACCAGTATCTGTTCGACGCCGCGACCTATGCCTATCTCCTCACCAACTATCACTACACCGACGACATGCAGATGCTGACGGGGTCGGCGGGCGCGTCGTACCGCTGGAACCAGACGCTGTTTGCGGTCGACATGAAATACGGCAGCG
>PLTE01000080.1 GCA_003164375.1 Hyphomicrobiales bacterium
CTCGCCGAATTCCTCGGCGGCGCCATCGGACTGTCATTGCTGTTGCACATGCCGCTCCTTGCCGGAATGACGGTCACCGCGATCGTCACCTACGGCCTTCTGACGTGCGGGCAATTCGGCTTCCGGCCGCTTGAACTGATCATCGGCTCGATCGTCGGACTGATCTGCCTTTGCTATCTCGTCGAGATGTTCATCGCGCCGGTCGACTGGGCCTCGGCAGCCTACCACACCGTCACGCCGCAAATCGCCGATGCCGAAGCGCTCTTGCTTGCCGTCGGCATCATCGGCGCGACGGTGATGCCGCACGCCATCTACCTGCATTCCGGCCTGACCCAGGCACGCATTCCGGTTCGCGACGACGACGACCGGCGCATGGTTGTTCGGTTCTCCAACAGGGAAGTCGTCGTTGCCCTCACCGTTGCCGGTCTCGTCAACATGGCGATGGTGATGATGGCGTCAGGCGCGTTCCACTCGGGCCATCCCGAAGTCGCCCAGATCGAGACCGCCTATCACACGCTGACGCCGCTGCTCGGCGCCGGCGCGGCCGGGGTCTTCCTGGTCTCGCTCATCGCCTCGGGCATATCGGCCTCGACGGTCGGCACGATGGCCGGACAGATGATCATGCAGGGCTTCGTCGGCTTTCGTATTCCGATCTGGCTGCGCCGGGTGGTCACGATGCTGCCGGCCTTCGTCGTCGTCGGGCTTGGCGCCAATACGACAAATGCCCTGGTCATCAGTCAGGTGGTTTTGAGCATCGCGCTGCCGCTGCCGATGATCTCGCTCATCATCTTCACCAGCAGAACCGACATCATGGGCACATTCGCCAACGGCGCAGTGACGCGCGTCGCAGCCGTCGTCGCCACGGCGGCGGTGCTCGTTCTCAATATCGTGCTGATTGTGCAAAGTCTCACTTAGCCCGGATCGAGCGCGAAATCCGGGGCTGGATCATCCCGGATTGCGCGCGCGCAACCCGGGCTAAAGTTCTGTAGCAGTGCGGCCGCCGACGCGGCCGCGCCTTCTTCACAACGTCTTCAGATTTTCAGCGGCCGACTTGCCGGTCTTACGGTCCACGACGACTTCGAAGGAAACGCGTTGACCTTCGCGCAGTTCGCGCAAGCCCGCACGTTCGACGGCGCTGATATGAACAAACACATCCTTGCCGCCGCCCTCGGGTTGAATGAAGCCATAACCCTTCTGGGCGTTGAACCACTTCACGGTACCGTTATCCACGGGTCTCTCCTTGTAGACATATCAATGTGAGCCGCGCAAATACGCTCGGCTCGGTTCGCTCGAGATTTTGGTGAAAGATCGTCAGTCAGGCGCGCTTATCGTCGCTGAGTGGCTAAGTCATTCGGCCGAAGCCTCGAAGTGATAAATTTAGCGGCAACGCGCATACTTCGCAAGACGGTGTCGGGCCGATTGTGACAGGCCGCGGACCGTCGACGACAGAGCCTTAATAAAATGGAAACTCGCGTTCCCGACGTCGGCGGAAACGCTCTATAACATTGCGACGGGCCGCTTGCCGCGCTTGCCGGTGGGCATGAGGAATGCAACAACCCGACGCCCGAATGGAGGAAACCGCCTATGCGTGTCGTCGCACTTGAGGAACATTTTTCTGTCCCGTCACTCACCAGCCGCATCGCCAAAGACGTGATTGCCCGCCGCGGTTTCCGGCCGAGAAAGATTACCCCCGGTGCAGTCAACCCGATGGAGCTATTGCCCGAGATCGGCGAGATACGGCTGAAGTCGATGGACGAGGCGGGCGTTAGCGTCCAGGTGCTCTCGAACGCCGGACCTGGCCCGGACCTGTTGCCCGGCGCCGACGGCATCGCGCTCGCGCGCGAAATCAACGACCACTTGGCGGCGGCGATCGCACGCCATCCGGACCGCTTCGCCGGTTTCGCCTGCTTGCCGCTGCAAAGCCCCGACGCTTGCCCCGCCGAGCTCAAACGCGCGGTCAAGGAACTGGGCTTTGTCGGCGCCATGGTCAACGGCACGACCGAGGGCCGCTTCCTCGATCACCAGAGCTATGACGGCCTGCTCGCAGCCGCGGTCGAGCTTGACGTGCCGATCTATATTCATCCGCATATTCCGCCCGAAACGGTGCGGCAGGCCTATTTCTCCGAGCTGCCGGACGGCGCCGCGCGCGTACTGGAAACCGCCGGCTGGGGCTGGCATTCGGAAACGGCGGTGCACCTTTTGCGCATGGTCATCGCCGGAACGCTCGATCGTCATCCCCGCTTGCGACTCATCATCGGCCATATGGGCGAGATGCTGCCGATGATGATGGCGCGCGCCGACCAAGTGTTTCGGCACGACATCGAACATCTGAAGAGGCCGATCACCCGCGCCATCCTCGACCAGGTGTGGCTCGCCACCAGCGGCATTTTCGACCAGCCGCCGTTCCTCGCCGCGTTGCAGACATTCGGCATCGACCGCATCATGTTCTCGATCGACTATCCGTTCGCGCCGAACAAGGCTGGCCGCGCTTTCCTCAACAATGTCGCGCTGGCGCCCGCCGACAAAGCCAAGCTCAGTCACGAGACGGCGGATGCGGTATTGAAGCTGAAGGTCGGTAAGGGGTAGCGCGGAACCATTCGGCGCCGAAGCGATTACCTGCTTGGCGCCTGCATCCCGGCGCGAAATTGGACTTACATTGATCTAGCGCAAGGCTGGCGGCCGGCGGGGGCAATATCCTTATTTGTCTGTATGTGCTTGTATCGGGACTGCGTGATGTCAGGCGAGTCCCCCGATAACCCGCGGTTTCCCTTCAACTGCGTTGGATGGCGTTCTCTTCTGCTTTTCACCAAAATCGTCCCCAAGGTACGGTGGCCCGTCATGGTCGAAACCTACGCGCACCCCCTGAAGCTGCAGGGCCACCGATCCTCCGCCGATCTCACCGGACCGCGTTCGGACGCCGGCATAGGCGCGGTACCGGATTATCTACGGACACATTATTGGTGGGCTTACATCCATCCTCGCTCCGTCAAATTCTTCGAGCGGCAGTGGCTGGTCAATCTTATCTTGTGGGGAAATTACGGCAGGCTGCGCGACGCGGCCTTGGCGAAATTGGGCGACACGCTGCCGGGCTCAACGTTGCAGGTGGCTTGCGCCTACGGCGATCTCAGCACCCACTTGCTGCGGAATGTCGCCTCTGGAAGCGGCAGTCTCGATATCGTCGATGTGCTGCCCATTCAACTGCAGAACCTGCGCGCGAAATTGCCCGCGGCAACATCGGTACGGCTGTTGGCGATGAACTCGGCGCAATTGCAGCTGCCGGATGGCAGTTACGATCGGGCGCTGTTGTTCTTCCTGCTGCACGAGCAACCGCCGAATGTGCGCCGCCAAACGCTGCGCGAGGTCTTCCGGGTCGTAAAGCCCGGCGGCAAGGTCGTGATCGTAGACTACGCGCGACCGCGATGGTGGCAGCCGCTGCGCTATGCGTGGCGCCCGCTGCTGGCGACGCTCGAACCGTTTGCGCTCGATCTGTGGCACCACGACATCCGCAAGTGGATTCCGGCTGGCTGGGCGAGCCAGATCGATTCGCGGTCGTTCTTCGGCGGGCTCTACCAGATGACGACCTTCACGCGAGAGCAGCAGTCCTGAACCAGGCTATTCCACGAACGGCGGCGCGCGCTTGAGCGCACTGCGACCGTGACGGAAGCGTTGCCTCATCGAGTTCGGCAATAGCGATGTCAACCTACCGCCTCGACAAGTTATTTTCGCCCAACTCTGTCGCCGTGGTCGGCGCCAGCCCTCGGCAAAAATCGCCGGGCCACGCCGTTCTCAACAACCTCGCCACCGGCGGCTTCGCCGGCGCGGTTCACCTCGTCAATCCGGAATACGATTCGATCGCGGGAGTGCGAGCGGTCAAATGCTATGATGCGCTTCCGGACGCGCCAGACCTGGTCGTGATCGGCGTGCCTCCACCGGCCGTTCCCGGCATTATCTCCGCCGCCGGCGCCAAGGGTACGCCCGCGGGCATCATCTTGAGCGCAGGCCTGGGTCACGGCCCCGGTTCGCTCGCCGAGCAATGCGATAAGGCCGCACGCGCGACCGGAATGCGGCTTGTCGGGCCGAATTGCATCGGCGTGCTGGTGCCGCAAGCCAAGCTCAATGCCAGCTTCGCGGCGTCGATGCCGCGGCCGGGCGATCTGGCGCTGATCTCGCAATCCGGCGCCATCGCCGCGGGTCTCGTGGAATGGGCTTCGGTTCGCGGCATCGGATTTTCGGCCGTCGCCTCCATCGGCGACAGCATCGACGTCGATTTCGCCGACCTGCTCGATTACTTCGCGATGGATCGGGCGACGCGAGCGATCCTGCTGTATATCGAATCTATCAAGGATGCGCGCAAGTTCATGTCGGCGGCGCGCGCAGCGGCGCGCTCAAAACCGGTGCTCGTCGTCAAGTCCGGGCGTCACGCCCAGGGAGCCAAGGCGGCGTTGACCCACACCGGCGCGCTGGCGGGTTCGGACGCGGTCTATGACGCAGCGTTCCGCCGCGCCGGGCTGATGCGGGTGCTCGATCTCGACGAGTTGTTCGCCGCCGCGGAAACCCTCGGTCACCGCACGACGCTGGTCGGCAAGCGGCTCACGATCTTGACCAATGGCGGCGGCGTTGGCGTGCTCGCCGTCGATCGGCTTGCCGATTTCGGCGGCGAACTGGCTAGCCTATCGCCCGCGGCGATACAAAAGCTCGATGCGGTGCTGCCGCCGATCTGGTCGCACGCCAATCCGGTGGATATCGCCGGCGACGCGGACGACGAACGATACGCCGTGGCGCTTGAGCAATTGCTCGACGACGAGGCCAACGACGCGATCCTGGTCATGAACGTGCCGACCGCTCTGGCATCTGCCGCGGACGCCGCGAAGGCGGTCATTGCCGTGACCGAGCGGCATCGCAAGACGCGCAGTCCGGCAAAGCCGGTCTTTGCGGTGTGGGTCGGCGGCAGCCGTCCGGCGGTGGCCGCGTTCAATGCCGCGGCCGTTCCCAGTTATGCGACCGAAGCGGATGCGGTCGGCGGCTTCATGCATCTGGTGCGTTACCGGGAATCGCGCGAATTGCTGATGGCGACGCCGCCCAGCTTGCCGGAAGATTTTGCGCCGGACTCAGCTGCCGTGCGTCCTGTGATCGACGCCGCTCTGCGCGACCGGCGCACATGGCTCGATCCTATGGAAATACCGCGCGTTTTTTCGGCCTACGCCATCCCGATCACGCCGGCCGCACTGGCGCAGGATGCCGACGAAGCCGCCGTTGCGGCGCGGCCGCACCTCGCCGCGGGCAATGCCGTCGTCGTCAAAATTCTCTCGCCCGACATCGTGCACAAGTCGGAAGTCGGCGGCGTGCGGCTCAACCTCACCACCGAGCAAGCGGTGCGCCAGGCCACCGCGGAAATCTTGAGTCAGGCGCGTGCGGCAAGGCCCGACGCGCGCATTACCGGCGTGACGGTGTTTCCGATGATCGTCCGACCGAAGGCGCGGGAACTCATCGTCGGGCTGGCCGATGATCCGACCTTCGGTCCTGTCATCGTCTTCGGTCAAGGCGGCACAGCGGTCGAAGTGATCAGCGACAAGGCTTTGGCGCTGCCGCCGCTCGACCTCGCGCTGGCGCGCCGCCTCATCGCGCGCACCCGGGTCTCGCGGATTCTCAAGGCCTACCGCAACGTCCCCGCGGCGGACGAACAGGCCATTGCGCTATTGCTCGTCAAGCTGGCGCAGCTTGCCGCCGATTTCCCGGAAATCCGCGAAATCGATCTCAACCCGGTGCTCGCCGACGAAACAGGCGTGATCGCCGTCGATGCCCGCGTCGCGATCGCCCCGGTGGAGCCGCATCGCCGCGGCCCGTCGGGCCATCCCCGTTTTGCGATCCGGCCCTATCCGAAGGAGTGGGAGCGACGCATCTGCTTGCCGGACGGGACCGAATTCCTCGCGCGCCCTGTCCGTCCGGAGGACGAGCCATTATTCCCGCCGTTCTTCGCGGCCGTGACTCAACAGGACTTGCGCCTGCGCTTCTTTGCGCCGGTGAAGGACTTCAATCACGGCTTCATCGCGCGACTGACCCAGATCGACTACGCTCGCGCCATGGCCTTCATCGCGATCGAAGAGGCCACCGGCAAAATGCTCGGCGCCGTGCGTATTCACGCCGACGCCGACTACGAAAACGGCGAATATGCCATTCTGATCCGTTCCGATCTGAAGGGACACGGGCTCGGCTGGCAATTGATGCAGCTGATGATCGAGTATGCCGGCGCCGAAGGGCTAAGCTGCGTTCACGGGCAGGTGTTGCAAGAGAACACGACGATGCTCGGCATGTGCCGGGAACTCGGCTTTACGATCGCGGCCGATCCGCAGGAACACGCGATCAACGTCGTGACGTTGAAGCTCAAGCCTTAAGGTCGTCGTCGGGCAGGATGCGCACGGCGGCGCCGTCGAGATCCTCATATTGTCCACTCTTGAGCGTCCACAGAAATCCGACCAGTCCCGCCAGACCGAGCAACAGCGCCATCGGCACGAGATAAATCAGGACGTTCATGGCGCCAAGTCCGCCATGACCTGGGTGAGTGGCGCGATCGGCTTGCCGCGAGGGGCCTCAGCCCTCGCAGGTTCCGACGCGAAGGGGTCAACGTTTGACAGTTGCGGCATGCCAAGCCGCGCGCGCAACGCATTGAGCGTCACCAGGATCGAGGAACCGGACATCGCCACCGCTGCGATCAGCGGCGTGACCAGTCCCGCGATCGCGAAGGGAACCGCGAGCGAATTGTAGATCACGGTTAGGATGAGATTTTGGCGCATCAAGGAACGGGCTCGTCGCGCCACGATGACGGCGCGCAGCACCGGAGCGAGACGCTCGCCGAGAAACAGCGCGTCGGCATGGGACTGGGCCAAGTGCGCGGCGGTGATCGGCGATATTGAGGCATGCGCTGCCGCCAGCGCCGGCGCGTCGTTCAATCCGTCGCCGACCATCAGGATGCGGCGGCCTTGCGCTTTCAAAAGTTCGATCACGGCGATTTTCGCCGCCGGCGTCAATCCGGCAATCCATTCTCGAATGCCGAGCCGCGACGCCACCGGTCCGACTGCTTCCTGCCGATCGCCCGACAGCACGATGAGATCGAGACCGCGCGCCATGAGCGCCTGAGTCACGGCAATAGCATCGGGCCGCAAGCTCTGCCGGATCGGGATGCTGGCGCTTTTGCCGCGATGGGCGAAGATGATAAACGACGCTTCGGCGTCACGCGGCGTGGACTGAGTGTCCTCGTCGGCGAGATCGCAGAAGGCTGAGCTGCCGAGACGCGCTTCGGTGCCGTCGATCATGGCCCGGACGCCCTGCCCCGGTTCCTCGACCGCCCCGGGATAAGGAATGCGCTCGCGCGCCCGCCGCGCCAACGCTACGGCCAGCGGATGACGGCTCGATAGAGCGAGCCGTGCCGCGCGTTCAAGCAGATCGGGATCGATCGCGAATGCGTCGACGGCGGGATCTGGCAACGTCAGCGTGCCGGTCTTGTCAAAAACCACGGTGTCGACCTGGGCTAGCCGTTCGATGGCGTCACCGCAGTTGAGAATGACGCCGGCGCGGAACAACTGGCCTGCCGCGACCACCTGCACGGCGGGAATGGCAAGCGCCAGCGCGCACGGACAGGTGATAATGAGAACGGCAATCGCCGTGACAATGGCATCGTGAAAGGACGCACCGGCAATGAGCCAGCCGATCGCCGTCAGCGCGGCCGCGGCATGAACCACGGGGGCATAGAGTTGCGCGGCCCGGTCCGCCAGCCGTACGGTGCGCGACTTCGCTTCGGTCGCTTTCTGCAACAGCCGCTCGACCTCGTCGACCAGCGTGCCGGAGCCGGCGGCGGCGATCTGCATTGTCAGCGCACCGGAGCAATTGATGCTGCCGGCGTAGACCGTCGTTCCGGCGTCGACCGCGCGCGGCACGGTTTCGCCTGTTATCAAGCTCTCGTCGATTTCGGAGCGGCCGGTGAGGATCGCGCCGTCGGCCGGAATGACTTCGCCGGGCCGCACCAGCACCCGATCGCCAGGCCGCAAGGCTGCGGCCGGCACGCGGATCACCTCGCCTTTGGCATCGAGCCGATGGGCAAACTCCGCCTTGAGCGAAGCGAGATTACCGGCAAACACCCGGGTCTTCCGCCGCATCGCCATGTCGAGACAGCGGCCGCACAGCAAAAAGAACAACAGCATGATGGCTGAATCGAAATAGACATGAACGGCATGCGTTGCGGTCTCGTAGACCGAGAGCGCGAGCGCCAGCACCACGCCAACCGAAATCGGCACGTCCATGTTGGTCGCGCGGGCACGCAAGGCACGCCACGCGCTAATAAAGAATGGCTGGCCGGCATAGGCGGCAGCCGGCAGCGCGATCAAGGCCGACAGCCAATGAAACAGGTCGCGGGTCTCCTGTGTCATGTCGGAAACGCTGCCCGACCACACCGAGATCGATAGCAGCATGACGTTCATCGCGGCGAAGCCGGCGACGGCGAGACATTTCAGCAGCAGCTTGGCCTGGCGGCTTTCGTCGGCCTCGACCCGTTCGGGTGCGAACGGATGGGCTGGGTAGCCGATGCCCTCCAGCGTCTTGATGATCGTCGCGGCGTCGATCTCGTCGTCGCGCCAATCCACCGCAAGACGGCGTTGTGTGAAATTGAGCCGCGCGTCGATGATGCCGGGCAGCTTGGTCAGTCCGTTCTCGATCTTCCGGATGCAGCCGGCGCAGCCGACACCGTCGACCGCGAGCGTCATATGCGCCGTGCCGGCGTCGCCGTGCTCCACGAACGAGGAAAGATCGAGGATTTCAGCCATGATCGGCGCTCACTTGACTACGATGCGGTTCTTCGACCGGAACAGTTGCTCGCCTTGGCGCGACAGTTCGATCACGAGATCCCATTGGCCCGGCGCGATATCGGCACTGCCATGAAAGCGGCCGGGAGCGTCTTCGGCGACGACGACCGGCCGATCGAGGCGGCGATCGGTCGGACGCTGGAACACAGCCGACGCGTCGATGCCGCGAAGCGGCGCACCCGTGGCGTCGCGCGCCGTCACGTCGAGCCGCGCGCCGTCCGGGGACGGCGTCATCTTGGCGTCGACATGCCATTGCCGCGCGTCCTGCGCCTTGGCCATGGCGACGTCCTGCTCGAACATGCGTCCGGCCTGGTAGGCGCTTTCGGTGTCGACGCCGCCGAATGTCGATAACGCCTCGTGGATCAACACGCCATTGACGGCGAAGACGACGCCGAAGAAGGCCAACAGCGTCAGCAAAATCATCCGTCCGGTCCACCGCCGCGGCGATCGCGTGCGCTCCATTTCGATTTCCCGATCGAAATTGCTCATGGCTTAGCTGCTCCCTCACGGTGCCAGAAAGTGGTCGGCCGCGCTCGCGGCCACCGCGCCTTCGCTGGAGACGACGGTAAACGTCAGCGGGATCGAGGCTTCCGGATCGAGCCGTTGATGCGTCGTCACCAACACCCGAACCTCACGCGACTGATCGGGACCGACGTCGATGACGGGATCGCCGTTGGCGTGCAACTCACCGCCGATAACTTCGACGTTGGCGTCGGGGAGACCCGATATCCGTAGCGCAAAGCGTTGCGTCTCGAGCGTCTTATTGAGAATATGAACGGCATAACCGTTGCGCACCGCGCCGTCCGATAGCCGCACGAACAGCGGATTGCGGTCGTGAATGACATTGACGCCGTCGTTGCGCCGGGTCGCCATCGTATAGGCCATGACCGCGGCGATTACGGTGATGATAACGGCATAGAGCACGGTGCGCGTCCGCACGATTTTGTAGACCGGCTCAAGGCCCTCCCGTCGGCGTTCGATGTTGACGTCGGTGTCGTAGGCGATCAGACGCGTAGGCCGCCCGATCTTCGCCATTACCGCGTCGCAGGCGTCGATGCACAACCCGCATTGGATACAGGCGAGCTCGGGGCCGGTGCGGATATCCACCCCGGACGGGCAGGCATAGACGCACTGCAGACAATCAATGCAGTCGCCGGCGGCTTGCCCTTCGGCATGCAGCGTGGCGGCCTTTTTCAGCGAGGTCCGCGGCTCGCCGCGGTCATAGCGATAGGTGACATTGAACGCATATTCGTCCGTCAGCGCCGCCTGGATCCGCGGCCACGGACACATATAGATGCAGACCTGCTCGCGCATCCAACCGGCGAGCGTGTAGGTCGTGAACGTCAGGATACCGATAAAGACATAAGCGACGAGTGGTGCCTGGAATGTCGCCAAGCCTTTGATCAGCGTTGGCGCGTCGGCGAAGTAGAGAACCCAGGCGCCGCCGGTCCACCACGCGATCATCAGCCACCAAAAATGCTTCGAGGCCGCTCGCGCCGCGCGTTCGAACGACCAGCCCTGCTGATCGCGCTTTAGATGTTTGCGCCGGTCGCCTTCGATCCAGCGTTCGATCGCGATGTAAAGATCGGTCCATACCGTCTGCGGGCACAGATAGCCGCACCACACCCGGCCGGCGAGCGCGTTCATCAGAAACAGCGTCATGGCGGCGATGATGAGAAGGCCGGTCAGGTAATAAATCTCCTGCGGCCAGATCTCGATGAAGAAGAAATAAAAGCGTCGACCCGGTATATCGATCAACACGGCCTGGTGCGGCGCATTCGGACCACGGTCCCAGCGGACAAACGGCAAGAAATAATAGATGCCGAGCCCGACGACGAGCATGGCCCATTTCAAGCGCCGAAAAGTGCCCGAAACATTCTGCGGATAGATTTTCTTGCGGGCTTCATAAAGCGGTCCATTGTCGTCGGGCTCGAGCGGCGGCGGCCCCGGCTGCGCCGCGGTCACGCCCTGGGAGGCGAGCGCCGTTGCGGAGCCGGGACACATCCGTTATTCCCCGCCGCCAAACGTATGAACGTAAACCGCCAGCGCCTTGATGGTGACGGGGTCGAGCTTGCCGCCCCAGGCCGGCATGACGCCGCCGTGGCCGTTCCAGACGCCGTCGATAATCGTCTTGGTATCCGGTCCGTAGAGCCAGATCTGATCCGTCAGGTTGGGCGCGCCGACCGAACGGCTACCCTTGCCTTGCGGACCATGGCAGGGGGCGCAATTGTCGGCGAAGATTTTTGCGCCGCGCGCAAGATCGGCGCCCTCCGTGGTCGAAAGTCCCGACAGCGAGCGCACGTAATCGGCGACGCTGACAATGTCGTCGCGCTTGAGCATACCGTCGCGGCCGAAAGCCGGCATCGAACCCTGGTGGCCTTGATCGTCGCCGGAACGGGCGCCGTGCGTGATCGTTTGCGAGATTTCGGCAAGCGTGCCGCCCCACAGCCAGTCGTCATCGGTGAGATTGGGGTAACCCTTGGCGCCGCCGCCGCCTGAGCCGTGGCACGGCGCGCAATTGTCGGCGAAGGCGCGGCGGCCGAGCGCCCGGGCAAAGTCGAGCAGCTCCGGCGTGGTTTCGATATCTTGCAGCGAAGCCTGTGCGAGCTTGGCCATCATCGGACCGCGCGCCGTCTGCAGCGCGGCGAGATCGGTGGCGACCACGGCGCGCGAATGCCAGTTCAAAACGCCATTGCTATACGACGATAGCAGCGGCCAGGACGGATAGACGATCCAATAGCCGACGGCCCAGACGATCGTCGCGTAAAACAGCCACAACCACCAGCGCGGCAGTGGCGTATTGAGTTCGCGAATGCCGTCCCATTCGTGGCCGGTCGTGCCGACCTGCGTCTCCGGCGCATCTTGTTTTTTGGTTCGATCGTCCATTTCAGTCCTCCCGCAGCGGCACGCGCGCGGATTCGTCGAACTCTTTCTGGCGCGACGGCCACAGCGCGTAGGCCAGCACCACGACGAAGAGCGCGACGAAATAGACGAGACCCCAGGTTTGCGCGAAATGGGCGAAGAAGGCGTAGGTCGGCGACACGATCGTCTCCTCAGCGGATGTTGGCTTTGTCGTCGTAGAGCTTGAAATCAACCAGTGTTCCAAGCATTTGCAGATAAGCGATCAACGCGTCGGCTTGCGTGACGCGGTTCGGGGTGCCGGCGAAATCGCGCGCTTGAGACTTCGGGTAGCGGCGCGCCAGCGCGTCGGCGTCCGGGGCATCGGCGGTGGCCTGGGTGCGCAGATCGGCGATCGCGTTGGCGATCATCTCATCGTTATAGGGCACGCCCAGCAGCGCCTGGACCTTCATGTCTTCGGCGATATGCGTGTAGTCGAGGTCGGTGGTGAACAGCCACGGATAGGCCGGCATGATCGAGCCGGCGACGACCGCGCGCGGATTGTTCAGGTGATCACGGTGCCAATCGTCGGAATATTTGCCGCCGACGCGCGCCAGATCGGGACCGTTGCGCTTTGAGCCCCACTGGAACGGGTGGTCATACTCGCTCTCGGCGGCGAGCGAATAATGTCCGTAGCGCTCGACCTCGTCGCGCAACGCCCTGATCATCTGTGAATGGCACAGATAACAACCTTCGCTGACGTAGATATTGCGGCCGGCGAGTTCGAGCGGCGTGTACGGCCGCATGCCGTCGGCGGTTTCGATCGTGCTCTTGAGGTAGAACAGCGGCACGACTTCGACGAGGCCGCCGATCGCGATCACGATCAGAATGCCGAGCAACAGCAGGATCGAGTTGCGCTCCAGGATGCTGTGCTTCTGCCAGAGCGAAGACGACGATGACACAGATGTGGCCATTGGCGCCCCCTACTCTGCCGCAGCCAAGCCCGTGCCGGCCGCAGCCGGCGCGAGCGCTTCACGTGGCGCGATAGTCCGCCACACGTTGAACGCCATGAGCAATGCGCCGACGAGGAACAGCGAGCCGCCGAGCGCCCGGATCACGTAGAACGGATGCATCGCCTCGACCGATTCGATGAAGGAATATTCGAGGAAGCCGAGATTGGTGTAGGAGCGCCACATCAGGCCCTGCAGGATGCCCGACACCCACATAGAGCTGATGTAGACGACGATGCCGATGGTCGCGATCCAGAAATGCCAGCTGACCAGACGCAGCGAATAGAGCGGCCGGTTCCACAGCCACGGCACCAGGCAATAGATCGCGCCGAACGAGATGAAGCCGACCCAACCCAGTGCGCCGGAATGCACGTGGCCAATGGTCCAGTCGGTGTAATGCGACAGCGAGTTGACCTCGCGCACCGCCATCACCGGTCCTTCGAAGGTGGCCATGCCGTAGAACGCGACCGACAGCACCATCATGCGCAACACCGGATCGGTCCGCAGCTTGTCCCAGGCGCCTGACAGCGTCATCAGCCCGTTGATCATGCCGCCCCATGACGGCATCCACAGCATGATCGAAAATGTCATACCGAGCGTTTGGGTCCAATCCGGCAGCGCCGTGTAGTGCAAATGATGCGGCCCGGCCCAGATGTAGAGAAAGATCAGCGACCAAAAGTGGATGATCGACAGGCGATAGCTGTAGACCGGGCGCTCGGCGCGCTTCGGAATGAAGTAGTACATGATACCGAGGAAGCCCGCAGTCAGGAAAAAGCCCACCGCGTTGTGACCGTACCACCATTGCACCATGGCGTCCTGAACACCGGCCCATACGACGTAGGACTTCGGCGAGAACCACGACACCGGAACCGCGGCGTTATTGCCGACGTGAAGCACGGCAATCGTGAGGATGAATGCCAGATAGAACCAATTGGCGACATAGATATGCGGCTCTTTGCGCCGCATGATGGTGCCGAGATAGATTAAAAGATAAACGACCCAGACGATCGTCAGCCACAGGTCGGCGTACCATTCCGGCTCCGCATATTCCTTCGACTGCGTGATGCCGAGGAGATAGCCGGATCCCGCTATGACAATGAAGAAATTATAGCCGAGGACGACGAACCATGGCGCGAGATCGCCGACAAGCCGAGCCCGGCAGGTGCGTTGCACGACATAGAACGAGGTCGCGATCAGGACATTGCCGCCGAACGCGAAGATGACGGCCGAGGTGTGCAGCGGCCGCAGCCGTCCGAACGAAATGTAGGACAGATCGAAATTAAGCGCCGGAAAAGCGAGCTCGAGCGCGATCCACAATCCGACGGTGAAGCCTGCGACACCCCAGAATACGGCGAGGATCGTGCCGAGCTTAATCGGCCCGAAATTGTAGTTCGGCTTGCCGTCGATCTCGAGCGGGGGCGTCTCGCCGTTGCCCTCAAAATATCGATTGAGGATGGCAAACACCGCCGCCACGCTCGCCGCCGCGAACAGATAGGCGTGGAAAGCGTAGGCGGGCGTATAGGCTTTGGCGGCGACGACGATCGAAAAGAACGCGAGCGCGGTCATGGCGGCTGCCAAACCTCCCTCTCCGAGCGTCATGAATCTCGATTCTGCGTGCGATGGCGTCATTGCGGGTTCCGTTAGCGCGAGATCTCGTAATTGAGCACTCACACCATGCGCAACGCCCGTTGCCGTTGACCTAGATCAAGGAGGTATTCTTATCCTCCTCGATCAAGCCGTGGCGGGTACTCAGTGTTCGAGCGATTTCAGGTAGGTGATCACGTCGTTCACCTGACCGGGGTCATAGCGAAACTCCGGCATCGTCGGATGACCGGTGATGATCCCCTCGGCGAGCGGCTCTTGGAGATCTTCAACCGGATAATGCAAATGCAAAGTGCGAAACGGCGGCGCAATCTTGAGCGGACTGTCGTCGACCTTGCCGATGGCGTGGCAGCTTGCGCAATCGGCATGCAAAAGCACGTAGCCGCGTTGGGCCGGCGGCGACAGCACGTCTTCGCTGTGTGCGGACAAGCTCGTCAAGGCCAGCGTCGCCGCAAGCGATGCAACCCCGATCGCTGTCAGGTGCCACGGTACGATCCGACGCATGACTGGCCTCGCCTTGTTCTGCTCAGCGGACGATTCGCCCATAAGCGCGAAACGACGTCAGGACGCCGCGGCGCGCCCCTTGGGTTCATCGTCAGCGGGAGGAAAAGCCATGCCCGACATCGGCTCGACCCAGACGAGATGGTCGTGCACCTGCTCGACGCCCGGGACGTTTTCAGTCGCGACAATGAGGCCCCGGCGCTCGCGTTCGTCGGTGATGACGCCCCACAATTCGGCGACGCCGTTCTTGACGACGACGTTAACATGCGGCGCCCATTGCTGATGACCGATGGCGGTGAGGATATTTTCGCGGATCTGCAAATCGCCGCCGGCCGGCGCGGCCGCGTCGCGGGCGAGACTCGCCAGCGCGTGCATCAGATTGGCGCGACTGACGATGCCGACCAGTCGTCCGCTCCGCATGACGGGAAGACGTTTGACGCGACGGCGCTCCATCAGCTCGACGACGGCTTCTAGCGACTCGTCTTCGGTGACGGTGACGGGGTCCGGCGTCATGATTTCGTCGACTTTTTTCCCGGTGGCGGAGACATATTCCTGGGCGAGCCGGCCCGGTCCGATGATGAATTCAAGCCATCGCGGGCGGCGGCGTTGGGTGCCGAGCTCGCTGCGCCGCAGGAAGTCACCCTCGGTCACGATGCCGACGAGTTCGCCCTCGGCATCGAGCACCGGCAAGCCACTGATCCGGCTCTGCAGCATCACGCGCGCGGCTCGCACGATCGGCTCATTGGCCCGAATAGAGATCACGTCCCGCGTCATCACGTCTTTGACTTGCATGATCGTTTCCCTCTCGTGCCCGCCTCGACGATTCTGCCGAACAGCGATGCTCAACCGTTCATGCGGCTTAGCGCCAAGCGATTGCGCAACACGATGCGCCGCGACGACGGCACTTCGATTGTTGCGGAACATTCCAATGAGGTCAGCGTCCGCGACACGGTTTCGATCGTCAGGCCGAGGTAATCGGCGATGTCCTGGCGCGACATCGGAAGCTCGATGGAATTGTCGCCGGAAACGCGCGCGGCCATTTCGAGAAGAAAGCTGGCAACGCGTTCTTGCGCGCTTTTGATCAGGAGCATGATGCGATCCTGCACTCGGCCCAGTTCGCGGCCGGTAAGCGCAAAGAGCTGTCGGGCGATCGAAGCATCGCGACCGGCCAGCGCGTTGAGCGTTGAACGCTTGATCACCAGAACTTTCGAGTCGGCGATCGCCTCGGCCGACAGCGTATGCTCGTCGGCGAATTCGAGACCGAAGATATCGCCGGGCAGATAAAACCCGCCGATTTGCCGCCGGCCGTCGTTGAGAATCTTGTAGGTGCGCACGCTGCCACTGACCACTTTGTAAAGGTAATCGGCGGGCTCGTTTTCGCCGAAAATCTCGGAATTGCGCGGGTAACCCATCGTCGCGCCCATCAGCTGCATCGTCTGGTCGAGCACTTCGGTGTCGATCGCGCCATCCCAGGGAAGACTTGCGGGGCGGACCGGTGCGGCTGGCCGACGGACTGGATCGCTGCGGACTGCGGTTTGTGAATGCATGGCCCTTTACCTCCGGGAGCTTCGGGAGGTATTGCTAAACGGCGGGCGGCAAACGGAAAATTCAGATAATGACCCTAAGGGGTTTCCCTTAGGGCAGGACACGCTAGGCAAGCCATTGATCGCGCAGGATTTCAGCCGATCCGAGCGGCATCAAAACGCGACGGGCGCCGGCCTCTGCAATGGCTGACACGATCCCCACTTCACCATCTTACTTGCCGGCTGCTGCGGCGCGGCTCCCGGCGCGGCGCAGCCTCGTTTGGCGGTATGGCGTTGCCGTCGTGGCGATCGCAGCGGGACTTGCTGTCAAGCTCTTGCTGGGATCGGTGCTGCGCGGCGAGGCGTCCTATCTACTCTTCCTCCCCGCGATCCTGATTGCCTCGGCCGTCAGCGGCTGGGGCCCGGGCCTCCTCGCCACCATTCTCGGCCTCATACTCGGCGTGTTTTTCATCCGGGATTTTCGCGCGCTGTCAGTTGCGGACACGGTGAATTCCGTGATTTTCGTCCTGGTCGGCATCGCCGTGTCGTGGCGCGGCGAGTTGTTGCAGCGCTTTCGTCGCGCTGCGGCGACGAATGCCGATGCGGCGTTCGCCCGCAGCGCCCATCTGCAATCGATTCTCGACAGCATTCCCGACGCCATGATCGTCATCGACGAGCGCGGCGTCATGCAATCGTTCAGTTCGGCGGCCGAACGGCTGTTCGGCCGCGCCGCCGCTGACGTCATCGGAAAAAACGTCAGGGTCTTGATGCCGTCGCCCTATCGGGAGGGACACGACGGCTATATCGATCGCTACAAGCACACCAACGAGCGGCGGATCATCGGCATCGGCCGGGTCGTGGTCGGGCAGCGCAGCGACGGCTCGACGTTCCCCATGGAACTCGCGGTCGGCGAGATGCACGTCCGCGATCAGCGCTTCTTCACCGGCTTCATCCGCGACCTGACCGAACGCCAGCAGACCGAGGCCCGGCTGCAGGAATTGCAGGCCGAACTCGTGCACATGTCACGGCTGACCGCGATGGGCGAGATGGCGTCGGCGCTGGCGCACGAGCTCAATCAGCCGCTGTCCGCCATCGCCAATTACATGAAAGGATCCCGGCGGCTGTTGGAGAATCGACCCGACGAAGGCGCGATAATGCTACGCGACGCGATGGACAAAGCGGCCGATCAGGCGCTGCGCGCCGGCGACATTATTCGCCGCTTGCGCGATTTCGTCGCACGCGGCGAAACCGAGCGGCGCGTCGAGGACGTCAAGAAGCTGATCGAGGAAGCGAGCGCATTGGCGCTGGTCGGCGCCAAGGACAAGGGCGTGCGCGTGCGCTTTGCTTTTGCCGCACGGCTCGATTTCGTGCTGGCGGACAAGGTGCAGATTCAGCAGGTTCTGCTCAATCTGATCCGCAACGCCATCGAGGCGATGGAGGACGCCGAAACGCGCGAGCTGGTCGTCTCGACGGCGGCGGCGCCGGACAATATGATCGACATCAACGTCGTCGATACCGGGGTGGGAATTGCGCCCGAAATCAGCGCGCAACTGTTTCAGCCGTTTGTCACCACCAAACGGCAGGGCATGGGCGTCGGACTCTCGATCTCCCGCACCATCATCGAGGCGCATGGCGGCTCGATCATCCAACGGCCCAATCCCGGAGGCGGAACGGTGTTTTCCTTTACTTTGCCTGCCGTGACCAATGAGGAGGCCGGCGATGCCGTCTGAAGCAGCGACCGTACACATCATCGACGACGACGAGGCGCTCCGCGAATCGCTGACATTTCTATTGCGCACGGCCCAGATCGAGTCACGCAACTACCCGAGCGCCAAAGCCTTCCTCGACGCGCTGCCCAATACCAGCCTGGGCTGCGTCATCACCGACGTGAGAATGCCGGGCTTAAGCGGCATCGATCTGTTGCGGCGGCTGAAGGAGCTCAATGTCGTTGTTCCGGTCATCGTGGTCACCGGCCATGGCGACGTCGCGCTTGCCGTCGAAGCCATGAAGATTGGCGCCATCGATTTCCTCGAAAAGCCGTTCGATGACGAAGTGCTGTTGGCCAGCATCAATTCGGCGCTGCGCCAGCACGATGGGCAGGCCCGGCGCCAGAACGAGCGCGCGGAGATCGAGCACCGGGTGGCGGCGCTGTCGCCCCGCGAACGCGACGTTCTGGGCGGGCTGGTGGCGGGTCGCGCCAACAAGCAGATCGCGTTCGATCTCGGCATCAGTCCGCGGACCGTGGAAATCTACCGGGCCAATCTCATGAATAAAATGCAGGCCGGAAGCCTGTCCGACCTGGTGCGCATGGCGCTGATTGTCGGCATGCTGGGATCGGACTAGTCCGCCGCGCTCCCGGCGGGGATTAGGTAAAGGCCCCTAGGCATTCGCCCGCCGCCCCAATTGAGCCAAATCAATGCGGCTTTGCCGATTACGCCGCATTTAAGCATCAGGGTTCATCTCGTTTAAAAGGTCCGGGCGGGCGATGACGCCGCAGTCTCAATTGGCAGTGCAGCAGCCGGTCGTCGTCGTTGTTGACGATGATCCGGCCGTTTGCAATTCGTTGAAGTTCTCGCTGGAGCTCGAAGGATTTGTGGTCCGCGCCTATCGCAGCGGCACGGAGCTGCTCGATTCCGGCAATCTCGGTGATTGCAGTTGCTTCGTCATCGACCAAAGAATGCCGGCCATGAATGGAATGGATTTGATCGGAACGCTGCGCCAACGTCAGGTTCTAGCGCCGGCCATCCTCATCCTAAGTCATCCGAATGCCACGCTCAGCGCCCGCGCGGCGATGGCCGATGTTCCGATTGTCGAAAAGCCCTTACTCGGCAACGCGTTGGTGGATCGCATTCGCGAGGCCTGCCAACGCCGCCGTGCGGAAACCTAGCTCGGCACGGCGAAAATCAATTTTGCCGGGCATCATGGCTTGCTTCAGTAAATTCCCTTAGGGCCGAGACCTGAATTTTTACCCGCGGGGCAGTGGGTTAAGTCTGTCACTGGGGCGACGCCTTTGGGGCTGACGGTTTTGGGCATCGAGCGTGGACGCGAAATGGACCAAGACAGCAAAATAACCCGTGCGGCATGGCCTAATGTCACGGAACCGGACACGCCGCCAGCATCGCCGGCACGCGACCTCGTGCCGGCGCGGGCGGAGGCTGGCCTGCCGGCGCTGGTCGCACAAAAGCGCTCACCCGTGCGCAAATGGTGGCTGTGGGCTGCGCTTGCGCTTGCCCTTTGCGGCGGCGGCGCCGGCGGCGCCTATTATTGGTGGCTGGGGCATCACGCGCAATTGCCGCCCGGGATCGCCTCGGGCAACGGC
>PLTE01000304.1 GCA_003164375.1 Hyphomicrobiales bacterium
GCCTACCGCTGGGTCGCCGAGATGCAGGAGATCGCGGGTTTCGTCGGCGACGATCCGGCGGCACGCGAACTCTACGAAGGCGCAGCCGAGTTCTACGAGCGCTTCGCCGAGGATTTCGCGACCGAGAAGAAGGATGCGGTGGCGCTGGCTGCGTTTTTGGCGAAGGGTAGATCCTGAACTACCGGTTGAGCCACCGCCGCGCAAACCCGAGCAGCCCCTGCGGCAGGAAGATGATCATCACGATGAAAACGATGCCGAGCGGGATCAGATAGGGGAACTGGTCGCCGAACAGTCGCGACAGCAATTCGCGCGCGAGCTGGAAAAAGCCGGCGCCGACGATCGGCCCGACCAGCGTGCCGATGCCGCCCATGACGTTGTAGATCACGGTATCGCCCGAGGTGAGAAAATAGACGAAGTCGGGCGCGGCGAATTGGTTCTGGATGGCGTAGAGCACGCCGGCAAGGCCGGCGAACAGGCCGGACAGCATCACCGCCACCATCTTGTAGCGCTCGACCGCATAGCCGATGGCGCGGGTGCGCGCCTCGTTCTCGCGGATCGATTGCAGCACCATGCCGAACGGCGACTGCGTGACCCGCCGCAAGATCAGATACGACGCCGTCACCGCGGCGAGCACGAACCAGTGCATTGTCGTCGTGGTGAAGCGCGCGTCATAAAGGAACGGGATCGACAGATGCGGCCGGGTGAAAATCAGCCCGTTCTCGCCGCCGGTGACCGCCGTCCAGGTAAAGATGATGACGTAGAATATCTGGCTGAAGATCAGCGTGGTGATGGCGAAATAGATGTCGCGCAGCCGGATGGAGAAAAACGCCACGAACAGGGCTGCGCCGGCGGCGCCGGCGAGCCCGAACAGGACGGCGAGCCACAGATTGGGCGGGCTCGCCACCAATAGGGCGCCCGCGGCGCCGTACATGCCGAGGCCGAAAAAGGCCGAGTGGCCGAACGAGATCATGCCGGTGTAGCCGATCAACAGGTCGGACGACATCGCCAACAGGCCCCAGATCAGCACTTCGGTGAGGAAGCGGCGCCAGAACTCCGGCAGCACCAGGGGCGCCGCGATCAGGACCGCTATCACCACGCTGAAGGCGATCCAGAACACGGCGGTGTGGCTCAGCTTCGATTTGCCCATCGGCATGGTTTCGAGCGCGTTGGTTTTATCGAGCGGTGCGGTTGTCATCGTGGCGTCGACACGAACAGGCCGGTGGGGCGGAACAACAGTGTGAGGATCAACACGACGAAAGAGACGATCACCGCCTGCGACGGGTCGACCCAAATCGTGGCGTAGGACTCGAGCAGGCTGATGAAGATGGCGGCGGCGATCGAGCCGCCGAGATTGCCCATGCCGCCGACCACCACGACGATGAAGGCCTTGAGCACCCAATCCAGTCCCATGGCATGATTGACGCCGACCAGCGGCGCGAACAGCACGCCGCTTGCGGCGGCCATGGCAGCGCCGATGGCGAACACGCCGGTGTAGACCAGCGGCACCGGAATGCCCATGGCCTGCGCCATCACACGATCCTGCGCCGTGGCGCGGATCCAGATGCCGAATCTGCTGTATTTGAGGAACAGCCAGAAGCCGCCGATGATGGCGGCCGACAACAGCGCGATGACGATGCGGTACCAGGGATAATCCAGGTAAAACAGCCTGAAATGGCTGGTGATGGGCTCGGGCATGCGGCGCGCGGTCGGGCCGAACTGCCACAGCGCGAAATTCTGCAACACCAGCGAAATGCCGAAGGTCGCCAGGATCGTATTCAGCGGATCGCGCCCGATCAGCGGCCGCAGCGTCACGATCTGGAGCGCCGCGCCGAGCAGGGCGACAATCAGCGCAGCCGCAATCAAAGCGAGCCAGAAGCTGCCGGTCCCGGCCATGACCACGACGCCGATATAGGCGCCGAACATGAACAGTTCGCCATGGGCGAAATTCACCACGTCCATGATGCCGAAAATCAGCGTCAGCCCGGACGCCACCAATGCCAGGATCATGCCGGCGACCAAGCCATTCACCGTCTGGATGATCAAGAGGTCGAGGGGAAAGGTTTGGAAAAAATGGCCGACCGCGTTCATCGCTCACACCCCCATATATTGTTTGATGATCGCGTGGTTGACGTCGATTTCGGAAGCGGCGCACTGGTGGCGCACGCTGCCTTTCTCCATGATATAGACGCGCTGGCTCGCTTCGAGCGTCAATGGCACGTTCTGCTCGACCAGAAGGATGGCGACGCCCTCGTTGTGCAACAGTGCGATGATTTTGCGGATCTGCGAGACCATGCGCGGCATCAAGCCCTCGGTCGGCTCGTCGAGCAGAATAATTTTCGGCTCCAGCATCATGGCGCGCGCGATTGCCAGCATTTGCTGCTCGCCGCCCGACAGCGTGCCGCCGGCCTGGCCGCGCCGTTCCGCGAGCACCGGGAAGAACGTGAATACCTTGTCGAGCAGCGCCTGGCGCTTTACGTCGGAAACGCCGTGGCGATCGAGGCCGGTGCGCAAGTTTTCCATCACCGTGAGCAGGCGGAAGATGCGCCGGTCCTCCGGCACGTAGCCGATGCCGCGACGCGCTAGTTTGTGCGGCGGCAATCCGGTGATGGCGTTGCCCTCGAGGCGAACCGTGCCTTCGCTCGGCCGCACCAGGCCCATGATGGTCTTGAGCGTTGTCGACTTGCCGACGCCGTTGCGGCCGAGAAGGCCCACGACCTCGCCCGGACCGACCTCGATCGAGACGCCGTGCAAGATGTGACTCTTGCCGTAATAAGTGTGCACCGCGTCGACCAGGATGAGCGGCGCGCTGATCGTTGCTGCGGCGCTCATGTCTTGAGATAGACCTCTAGCACTTTAGGATTGTTCTGAATTTCCTCCGGCGTGCCTTCGGCGAGAATGGCGCCGTAGTGCAGCACGCTGATGCGGTCGCAAAGCTCCATCACCACCTGCATGTCGTGCTCGACAATGAGGATGGAGAGACCCGCGGTGCCGCCCGCCGTGCTTTCTTTGCCGATGCGCCGCACCAATTCCTTGGTCTCGTCGGTCTCGCCCTGGCTCATGCCCGCGGTCGGTTCGTCGAGGCATAAAAGCTTCGGTTCGGTGGCGAGCGCGATGCCGATTTCGAGGTTACGCTGCTCGCCGTGCGACAGGTTGCCGGCCAATTCCTCGGCCTTGGCGAGAAGGCCGACCGAATGCAGCGCGCGCTCGGCCTTTTCGTTGATATCGGCAAAGGCGCCGTGATGGGCGATCATATTCCAGCCATGGCGGCGCGACTGCGCCGCGATGCGCACGTTTTCGAGCGCACTGGCATTGGCCAGGATGTTGGTGATCTGGTAGGAGCGCGCGATGCCTTTCTGCGAGATGGCATTCGACTGCAGCCCGGTGATCTCCTCGCCGTCGAAGATGATGCGGCCGCCGGTCGGCCGCAGCACACCGGTCAGACAATTGAAGAAGGTGCTCTTGCCGGCGCCGTTCGGGCCGATAATGGCGTGGATGGTGCCGCGCTCCAGCTCGAAATCGACTTGCGACAGCGCCGCAAGCCCGCCAAACCGGACGGACAGCATTTCGATCTTGAGGATGGGCGCCGACGCCGCTCCCCGGGCAAGCGCCGGGGAGCTTAAGTCGGACGACGGTTGCGCGCGCACCGAACGTGTTTTCGTAAAGTGGCGTCACGCCGCCTGGAACTTGCAGGCCGGTGGAACGAAGGTCTTATCTTTGTCCACCACCTGCTGCAGGTGATAGGTCCCGTTGCCGATCGTGAAGATGAACTCGCGCAGGAACGCCTGATGGTCGTCCTTGCGCAGCGTCTTGTCGCCTTGCGGGAAGTCGTCGCTCTCCTTCACCTCAAGGCCCTCAAGCGCTTCGATCAGCTTTGCCGAATCGTCGCGGCTGTCGAACTTGGCTTTTTCCATGCCGACCTTGGTGGCGTTCAAGGCCTCGTAGTTCGATTGCACGTATTTGTCCGGCAACGGGTGTGATGGATCGACCTTGGCGAGGCGGGCTTTGCCCTCCTCGAAAAAACGATGCAGATAGGGCGTGTCGAGCACCCCATCGAACACCGGGATGTAACGGTTTATGGCGGTGAAACCGTCAAGCTTGTTGCCGACCGCGACCAGATTGCTCGATTCCGAGATCGAGCCGTCCCCGGCCCATATGTATTTTTTGGTCAGGCCGAGGTCATAGGCCTGGTTGGCGATGGTGACGCCGTCCTTGCCGAAAAAGATGCCGAACAAGCCGTCGAAGTCGCCGGAAATCTTCGACAGGAATGGCGTCATATCGGCGGTGCCGAGCGGAATGCCGGTAGTGCCGACCACTTCGCCGCCATTCTTCTTGATCTCGGCCACATAGGCGTCACGCGTCGACTGACCCCAGGAATAATCGGCAAAGACGATGTGCCACTTCTTGCCCATCTTGGTCAGCGTCGGCGCGAAGGCGACCGCTTGTGCGGGCGCGTAGTCGTGCAGGCGGAAGGTGTATCGATTGCAGGCCGAGGTGGTCAGCGTGGTGTCGAGGCACACCGTGATCATATTGACGATCTTGGCGTCCTGCCAAAACGGCATACAGGCGAGACAGATGTTGGACAAAAAGCCGCCGACGTGAACGTCGATTGCGTCGTCTTGCACCATCTTGGTGACTTTTTGCCGGGCGACGGCCGGCGAAGTCTCGTCGTCGACGATCACCAGTTCGATCGGCCGGCCATTGATGCCGCCGCTGGCATTGATGCGATCGGCAGCCATCTGCAAGCCGATGATCGAGGTTTTACCGCCTGCAGCGCCGGCGCCCGAGAGCGGCTGTTCCGAACCGATCTTATAGGGCTTGGCGGCGCCGAAGGCCGCCCGCCACGGTGCCGGCACCAGCATCATGGCACCGATCGCGCCGCCGCCCCAACCGACGATGCTGCGGCGGGTGACCTTGCCGCGATACCAGATGTCCTGCGCCCATTTCTCGTGTTTCCATTGCTCGCTCATCGCAAGTCTCCCCTCTGGATCTCAGGTATTCCCCGACCGGCCCTTAACGGGCTTCTGGCAAGTCTTCGTGTGGCAAGTTATTCGTGGCGTTAGCAAACGCGATCTTGCCGGCAGTTTCAACCGGATTCGCAATCGCGCATGCGGCTCGCCGCTTTCTTGCTCCGCGTAAGATCGTCGCGGCGGCAGTGTTCATTTCCGTTTGTTCGATGATAAATTAGGCAGTCGTTCTGCCGGTTGGCGGGAACAGGAGAGTGCGATGGGGATGGCAGATCCACGGGCGTTTCCGACCGGGCTGTCGGTGCGCCGCACCATTCGGCGCAACGTTTATTCCGGGCCGACCGCCGGACTGGCGCCGGGCTTCGTGCAAGCCAATCTCGCGATCCTGCCGCAGGTGCTGGCACAGGATTTTTTGCAGTTCTGCCAGCGTAACCCCAAGCCGTGCCCGCTGATCGGCGTCTCGGCGCCGGGCGACCCGGGCATTCCGGCCTTGGGCGAGGATCTCGACATCCGCACCGACCTGCCGCGCTATCGGGTGTGGCGGGACGGCGCAGCGGTCGATGAGCCTGAGGATATTGTGCGATGGTGGCGCGACGATCTCGTCACTTTCGCCATCGGCTGCTCGTTTTCGTTTGAGCAGGCCTTGGTCGAAAACGGCATCGAGCTTCGCCACGTGACCTGCGGCTGCAATGTGCCGATGTACCGCACCTCGATTGCGACGGAGCCCGCGGGTCCGTTCCGCGGACCGCTCGTTGTTTCGATGCGGCCGATGAAGCCGGCAGACGCCATCCGCGCCGTGCAGATCACGACCCGCTTTCCCGCGGTGCATGGCGCGCCGATCCATCTCGGCAAGCCGGAGCTGATCGGTATTGCCGACCTCGCCGTGCCCGATTACGGCGACGCTGTGCCGGTCCATGACGACGAAATCCCGGTCTTTTGGGCCTGTGGGGTGACGCCGCAATCGGTGGTCGCCACGGCCCGGCCGGAATTTTGCATCACCCATTATCCGGGCGCTATGCTGGTGACCGACCGCCGCAACGTCGAATTCGCAATTATGTAAGGTTTCGAGTGCCCGCATGAACGACCAGCCGTCGACCGCAGGAGCGGTCGCTTTCGATCCTGCCGCCAACGGCTGGGATCGGGTCAAAGCCCACAATTTCGGCGAACTTGTCGGACCGATTTGGCGCCGCGGCGACGGCCTGTTCGGCTTCGTCGCCGGCGATAAGCACCGCAACCATATCGGCCGCGTGCATGGCGGCATGCTGATGACCTTTGCCGATCAGGCCATGGGTATGACCGGCCGGCGCGCCACCGGCGAAAAGCCCCACGCGACCATCGAGCTCAATATGCAGTTCATGGGCGCAGTCGAGCTCGGCGATTTCGTCGAGGCGCATTGCGAAGTGGTGCGCAAGACCCGTTCGGTGCTGTTCATCGAGTCAAAACTGAAAGTCGGCAGCCGCATCGTGGCGTCGGGAAGCGGCATCTGGAAGATCTTGGGCGAGGCGTAGTCACGCCCGGAATTTCGCCAGCGTCCCGCCGGTCTTCACCGAACCGGGCAACGGATGGCCGACGATATCTTCCGCGAGTTTGCCGCATTCGACTAGTGCGTCGAGATCGATACCGGTCTTGATGCCCAATTCGTCGCACATGAACACGAGATCTTCCGTGCAGATGTTGCCGGCGGCGCCGTTATGGCCAGCGAATGGGCAGCCGCCGAGCCCCGCGACCGCGGCATCGAAGCGCGTCACGCCCATTTCCAGGCCGGCAAAGGCGTTGGCGATCGCCATGCCGCGAGTGTCGTGCAGATGCAGCGCGAAATCGAGCGCGGGCCAGCGCTCGCGCAAGGCGCCGACCAAGCGCTTCACCGCAAGCGGCGTTGCCCAGGCCATGGTGTCGGCGAGCGTGATGTAATGCAACGAGACGCCGTGGGCTTGCGCCACGTCGAGGATTTGCTGCACCAGCGCGATGACGTGCGCGACCGGAATGTCGCCGGCAAAATTGCAGCCGAANNTGCCGCGCTCCACCGCGACGCCCGCGGCTTTGTACATCTCGACGATCGCATGCTGGCCGGCGAGCTGCTGCGCGGCGGTGCGGTTTTGATTGCGGATCGAAAATTTCTCCGATGCGGCGAGTTGGATGGTTCCAGTATTGGCGAGCCGGTCCGAGAATTTAAGTGCGCGCTCAAAGCCTCTTTCATTGAGCCATAGCGCCGTATAGCCGACGCCGGGTCGCGGCGTGATCCCGCGCACGACGTCTTCGGCATCGGCCATGCCGGGCACATTCTTTGGATTGACGAAGGAGACGATCTGAATGCGGCCGAGGCCGGTTTGCGACAGCGCATCGATCAGCGCGATCTTGCGCGCGGTCGGGATCGCGCCCTTCTCGATTTGAAAGCCCTCGCGCGGGCCTTCCTCGGTGATATGCACGGCGGCCGGAAGATCGCTCATCGTGTTGTTCTCATGAAGTATGTCCGGCAGCGATAACGCCGCGCTCTATCAAGGTCTCGACTTCGGCTGCCGCCACGCCGAGCGCGGCGAGAATCTCCACCGTGTGCTCACCGATCACGGGTGCCTGGCGGCGCAGCGCGAAATCGTGCTCACCGATTTCCACCGGCAGCCGCGGTAACTTGGCCCGCGCGCCGTTGGCGAAAGCGACGTCGAGCATGCGGCCGTTAAAGTTCAGCTGCGGATCGTCGAACAGGTCGCCGGGTTTGGCCACCGGAGCAAACGGAATATCGATGCGGTCGAACAATTCGGCAAGTGCGGCGCGCTTATGCCGTGCGACGATGGCGGCGACGATCGGACGCAATACGGCGCGTTCGCGCACCCGATCCTCGTTGGTCTTGTAGGCCGGATTTTGCAAAAGGTCGGTGCGCGCGAAATGCTCGCAGAAGCGCCGCCACTGGCCGTCGCTGGTCAGGCCGACGAAGATCTGCTCGCCATCGGCGGTGGCGAACGGCTCGTAGATCGCCCAGGCGCCGTCGCGCGCCGGCATCGGCTGAGGCGCGTGGCCGGTCACCGCTTCGCCTGCCATGTGCTGCATCATCAGGAACGCGGTCGATTCGAATAAAGCCGCCTTGACCAGTTGGCCCCGGCCGGTGCGCTCGCGCTCGCGCAACGCAGCCTGGATCGCGATCACGGCAAACAGGCCGCCCATGATATCGACCACGGAGGCGCCGGTACGCAGCGGCTGCCCCGGCGGCCCGGTCATATAGGCCAGGCCCGTCATGAATTGCACGACCTCGTCGAGCGCCGGGCGATGCTCGTAGGGTCCGCTCAAAAAGCCTTTCAGCGCGCAATAGATCAGCCGCGGATTGTGCCGCGCCAGCGCGCCATAGCCGCAGTCCAGGCGGTCCATGGTGCCCGGCGCGTAGTTTTCCAAAACGACATCGGCGGTTGCCGCCAGACGGTGCAGCAGGACGCGGCCTTCGTCCGATTTGAGATCGACGGCAAAACTGCGCTTATTACGATTGAAAGCGGCAAAGAACCCGGAGGCGAAGCCGAGCAGGCGCCGGGTCGAGTCACCCTTGGCAGGCTCGATCTTAATCACGTCGGCGCCGAGATCGGCCAGAATGAGCCCCGCGGTCGGGCCCATGATGGTGTGACAGAATTCAAGGACGCGAATGCCGTCAAGCGGCGCGGCGGCGTTTGTGCGGTCATCCGCCGTGTCGTCCGCCACCGCCATCCGCGATGCTCCCATCCCTCGGCGCGCCCGCGACACGAGAGAGTGGCCGGCGCGACCGGCAATCGAGCCGATTTTGCGTCGAACCGCAACTATGGATGGGGAGCTTATCTGAGCTTCGGCGGATCACCCGGCGTCCCGCGCAAAGCGGCGACATCGAGCGGCTTCTTCAAGAGGCTCGCGCGGAGCAATTCGGCGCGCGACGGCTGCAGCGGCGGCGCTTGCACGGGCGGTCCCGGCGGCGGAGTCAAATGCGGCGGCACCCGCTGCACCGGCACCGGATCGAGCGGCGTATCGGACTCGAATTCGCGCGCGCGGTGGGCGGTGGCACTCCTCCAGCGTTCGATCACCATCGGGATCAAATCCTGGCTGAGATTGGCCCCGGCGTCCGAGCGGGTATTGCCGGTGGCCTCGCTGCTTGGCCGTTGCGCTGCCGGCAATTCGGAGAAGCTCATGCGGGTTGGTAGCGCCACGCCGGGGCCGAAGGTGAACGTTTCCCGGGTGCCGAGCGAAGGAATGAAAGCCAGCAGATTCGCCGCCGCGTCCGACGCCGCCGAGCGGATCAGCGCCTGGTCGCGGTCGTTCGACAGCCGCATCACGAACAGCGTCGAGCACTGCGAGATGATGGTGGAGTCGATCTCGGCCGGCCGCTGCGTCACCAGGCCGAGGAACACGCCATATTTGCGGCCTTCCTTGGCAATGCGCGACAGCGCACGCCGCGTCGGTCCGAAGCCGATCTTGCTGTCGGCGGGCGCGTAGCGATGCGCCTCCTCGCAGACGAACAACAGCGGCGCCACGCCGTCGCTCCACAGGCCGAAGTCGAACGCCATGCGGCACAGCACCGACACCACCGAGTCCACGACCTCGGCCGGGAAGCCTGCGAGCTGCATGATGGTCATCGGTTTGCCCTGCGGCGGTAGCCGGAACAATTGGCAGAGTATCTCGGCCATGGTGTCGCCGCCGATATTGGCGTTCTCGAACATGAAGGCGTAGCGCGGATGATTGCGGATGGTCTGAATCCGCGAAATCAGCTTGTGGTAGATCATGCGCGACGAGCGGTTTTCGAGTTTCCCCATCTGCTCGTCGAGGATGCCGATCAGGTCCTCGATGCGATAGGGCACAGGCGTATCGGCGGAAAAGCCGGAGTCGCGCGGGTCGCGCTTCTTGGCGGCGAGACGATCGGAGCTGCCGGCGCGATATTGCAGATAAGCGCCTTTCGCCAGCGGAATGACCTCGGACAGGATTTCGACTTCCTCGTCGACGCCGGGCCGGCCGCCGAAAAAGGCGTCGATGATCTCCTCGAAATTGAACAGCCAGAACGGCAGGCGCATGTTGCGCGGCGTGAGCCCATGCGCCCGGTCGCCGAAGCAGCGGCTATATTCGTTATGCGGATCGACCAGGAAGATGCGCAGGTTCGGCCTGGTATCGAGAATCTTTTGCAGGATGATGGCAACGCCGCTCGACTTGCCGACGCCGGTGGTGCCGACAATGGCGAAATGCCGGCTGACCAGAAGGTCGATGTCGATGTGCACATGGACGTTCGGATTCTGCTGCAGCGAGCCGATATCGACGCGGTCGGCATTGGCGGCGCCATAGATCAGCCGTAGCTCGGTCTCGGTCAGCATCATCGCTGAGTCGCCGATATTGGCGTATTCGGAGACGCCGCGGTCGAAGTGGGCTGAGCCCGCGCGGACGCGGATCTCGCCGATCAGGTCGATGTGGGCGACCTTGCGGAAGGACGGCCCCATCCCAGCCGAGGCCACGGTCTGCTCGCCGATCTCGGTGATCAGCCCGACGATGAGGCTCCTCGCCGTCACCAGCGCCATGAATTTTCCGACGGTCGCAAGGTTGCCGTTGGCCGGGCGCGCGGTGAGTTCGACGGTCGCTTCGGATCCGGTAATGGCCACCACGCGGCCGATTGTCTCCGGCGCGGCCGGTGCGCGTATGTCGCGTGCGGCAGTTGTTTCCATGATTACCAAAGTGTTTTAATGGCAAAGCCCGCGGGACTGCAGTCTCACCGCAGGACTATCACGGACCAATTTCGGTTGTCTTAATCCGGGAAATCGAGTTTTAAGTTAACGGCTTGCGTCGCGACGACGGAACGCTCGGGCTCTAAGCGTTCTTGCCGCGGGCCTCATGGATCGCCCGCCACAACACTTCGGGCGTCGCCGGCATTTCGACGTGTTTGATGCCGAGCACCGAGAGCGCGTCGACCAGCGCGTTGGCGACCGCCGGCATGGCGCCGACGCAGCCAGCTTCGCCGGCGCCTTTGACGCCGAGCGGATTGGTCTTGGTCGGCACCGGATTTGAATCGACGTGGAACGCGGTGAGGTCCCAGGGAAAGTTCAGATATTCAGGAAACGCGGTCCGTTCGTTTGTGTGTGATATGCGATGGCCGAATATGATTTTGCATTATCTACATTTTCGCACGATCGTATTTTATCAACAACATCTTTAAATTCTTCATTGTCGTGCGTGAGTATTTTTGCAATTAAGTCGATGTCCTTTCCATTGACTTGGCTAACCTCTAGCACCCCGTGAATTTTGCTGATGAAGTCAATCGTTTCTTGGTCCTTCGTGCCAGTTTTTTCTTTTTGGGTACAAATGAAATAGCCTACAGTCGCGTAGCCAAGTTTTTGATAATCTAAATCGGCGGTGAAGCGCTTTATGATTCCATCATTCTTGAGTTCGCTGATCATTCTGGTCATTTTCGTAGTGGAAACCCCAACCCGATCAGCCAAAACTTTTTGAGGCAGACTTGAATCTTTTAGAAGTTCCAACAAAAGTTGTTTTTTCTGCTCGGCGATCATGAGTAGGCCATAGCTCTAATGGGCGACGACGGATTGTGGCATCTGAATAAGAGATCAATCGAATCGGCCAAAAGCGGCGCATTTTACCATCGACTTGTCGTTTGTAAGCAGAAGATGAGGACTAGGGTCGCAATCTGACGTGCCGTCATTCATACTCTGACACGACGTCGACGAATTGCAGTAGAAACTTGCTGCGGGTCGGGCGCGGAAACTAAAACCCCCCCAGCTACTGGGGGGGTGATAACGTCTTCCGTCCTCGGTCCATCAGTAACCGGCTCCCGGGCGTTGGCCTGGGAACCAGAAATAGAGCCGAATCGTACCTCTTTCGACTTGCCGTTCTCATCCACAATAAGAAACTGCGCGCCTGCTGTTGCTTCCTTCACAATGCGAAAGGAGAAACGTAGTGCAAAGCGTGCAACGGAGGAAATATCCTCGAGTCCCAACCTCGCTCGAAGCGAGTTAATCCGCCCCCTCGACCGCTTATGCAGAATCATACTCCGCCTGAGCATCGATCCTGAAATGATCGGAGGATCGACAAACATACTGGGCACTACATGGATGAGCTCGCCAGTAGGTCGGCGAATCATGAACTTTCGGTGGTGCTCGTGGTCATCGACCAGCTGCTCTACATTGCGCAGGCTTTGCCGAAGAACTTCGCTATCGCTCGCGCTTTCAGTTTGAACGCGCAAGAACTCCCGGTTTGCAGCCTCACCTTCAGCCAGTCGTATGTTTTCCTTTTCCCAATCGATGGAATTCTCCTGCATGACTACGCTCCTTGATTCGAGAATCGGCTATCAGCCGAATGTTGAGTGGTAATTACTCATTTTTTCATGCAGAAAAAAGCAATAAATTTTGCATTTTTTGCCGAAATCGCGGTGCAAAATGAGCAAATTTTGAAAATAAATTGCCGATTTCTGATTTCTTGGGCGCATCCCGCAATTTTCCTACACGTGAGTGTTTCTTACTCTACCTAAGTTGGCTGCCGGCCGCAAGAAATACTTGAGTACATTCCACTCATTTTCGGTTACCTTGCCTGAGTAAGTTTTACTCAGGAACAAGAGCTATGGCAACCGCGCGCTCCCCGCCGACCTTTGAATCCACTCGAATAATATTCCGAGGCGGCTCCGTAACCCATCTTACCTAAAGAGGTAAAAAAATGTTAGCACAACCAAAACCGAACCCAAAAGCACGCGCCCCGCCGATTCGTCTCACCTGCTCTTCTCTCCACGGACGACCTAAATAATTCGACCTCACGGGCGAAGGTTCCGCAGGTCAGCCGCTAGGGAGGAGCATAGCACCGGAACCGTACAATGTCCGACAAGCGTCAGGTGCCCCAAAAAAGTGCCCGTGGGTTCCGAAGCCTGCGATGGTACCGTTTTTGGGAACTAGATCAGGAAGAGAAGGACTATTCTCATCGCGACTACTTTACCGAGTATAGCGGCGAGCGCGATGATTTCGTGATGGTAGAGCAATATGAGGTTAGCCGCGCACGACAATTGGAGCGAATTACTCGTCCAATCAGAACGTGGAGAACCCGGCTGAAAACGATTGGCTTTTGGATATTCGGGTTTATTACTGGCCTTTTCTGCAACTACATCGCAGCCTTCTTTTCGGATAAGTTTCCCTTCTGGAAGTGATTACAGTTGAATGCCAGGCTCACGCCTATGAGTAAGAGCGAAAATAAGGGTGAATGAGCGAGCATCGCTATTCACCTCTTCCCACTCTTCGACTTCCTTGCAAATCTGCCTAATTCTTTCATTATTCTCCGCCATCACGCGGATTATGACATCGTGAGCGTCGCCGAAGACCTCCTGAATTTCAACGATCTCGATGTACCTTTGAAGCTTTCGTACAACATCGCCCATAGATTTTTTGTCTTTTAGCCCAAAAATAAAAATACCCATCTCAGGATAGCCAAGCTTTCTGTAATCAACGTCAATCGTAAATCGCTTTATGATTCCGGAAGCTGTTAGATCACCGACTATGCGCGAAACGTCGGGCTCTCTAAGCTGCAAATCGGCAGCGATTTGCTTCCTGGCTTTATGGCTGTCACGCAATAGCGCTCTTAAAACGCTACGCTCTTTATCAGATATGCCGCTCATCGCCGGTTGCTCGCTCGCATGTGATTAGTTTAGAAAGACATTTCTACGTGTTACTCACAAGAAAAAACTGGCACAGCTAGGCGTTCTTGCCCCGCGCCTCATGGATCGCCCGCCACAACACTTCGGGCGTCGCCGGCATTTCGACGTGTTTGATGCCGAGCACCGAGAGCGCGTCGACCAGCGCGTTGGCGACCGCCGGCATGGCGCCGACGCAGCC
>PLTE01000185.1 GCA_003164375.1 Hyphomicrobiales bacterium
GGAGCGGGGTTACAAGCCCCGCCCGCAGGAACCGCACCCGCCCCATCGCTCGGCTGGCACCGGTCGACGCCCCTCGATGGGCGGGATGATCGTAAGGTATTTTTATCAGCGACCAATGTCAAGATCGTAATTACAATAATTGTGACAAACGGTGACAACGCAGGGTTAGGAAAATCCCGCGCCGTCACCGGGACGCTCGGCGCGGCTCTGGATTGCCTCGCGGCGCTTGTCATCGCGATCGATCAGGCGATCGCCTTGAATGCGGGATTGATGGCGGCAAGCAGCCCCCTGACTTCCGCTGCGGGCTGCGGCGGACTGAACAGGAAGCCCTGCACTTCGGTGCATCCTTCCAATTTCAATTGCCTGAATTGCGCGGTGGTCTCGACCCCCTCGGCAGTGGTCGCAATGCCGAGACCGCTACCCATGGCGATCACGGCCCGCACGATCGCAAGGCTGTCGCTGTGATCCGACATGTCGAAAATGAACGATTGATCGATTTTGATCTTGTCGAAAGGAAACTTGCGCAAATAACTGAGCGAGGAATAGCCGGTTCCGAAATCGTCCATCGATATTCTTATTCCGAGCTCTCGCAACTCGTGGAGCATGGCGAGCGTCGCATGACCGTCCTGCAAGAGGACGGATTCGGTAATTTCCAGCTCCAAACGGTTTGCCGACAAGCCGGACGCCGCAAGCGCCGACACGACGGACAGCAACAAACCTTTGTTCTTGAATTGAACCGGCGACAGATTCACGGCGATCTTCACATTGCGCGGCCAAGACGCGGCTTCCGCGCAGGCTTGACGCAACACCCAGTCGCCAATCTGCACGATGAGACCGGTTTCTTCAGCAACGGCGATGAAATCAATCGGCAGGACCAGGCCGCGCTCAGGATGATGCCAGCGGATGAGCGCCTCGAAGCCCGTGACATACTCGGTCTGCATATCGACCAGCGGCTGATAGAACAGCTCGAATTCGCCATTCGCGATCGCCTTGCGCAGATCGATCTCAAGCGCTCGTCGTGCCTGCATGCGGGCATCCATTTCCGGCTCGAAGAAGCGAAACAGCCCGCTGCCATCAGACTTGGCCCGATATAATGCGAGGTCGGCGTTCTTGAGAAGCCGTTCCGGATCGAGTCCGTCGCCCGGAGCAAGGGCAATTCCAATGCTCGAATCGATCGAGACCTGATGGCCGCCGATTTCATACGGGGCGCCGATTGCCTCGATCAGACGTGACGCCAGCGAGGTTGCGTCTGTCGGCTGCGACGCGCCAGACTGTACAATGGCGAACTCGTCCCCACCAAGGCGCGAGACCATATCGGCGTCTCGAATGCAGTGGCGCAGCCGTCGCGCAACCGACTGGAGCAGAAGATCGCCGATCGGATGGCCGTGCGCGTCATTGACATCCTTGAAACGATCAAGGTCAAGACAGAACACGGCCACCTGGTCTCCCCGCTTCGGCCTCGCCAGCACTTGCCGCAACTGCTCGTAAAGCTGCGCGCGGTTGGGCAAATCGGTCAGCGCATCGTGCTGCGCCATGTATGCGATCTTCGCCTCGTTTTTTCGCCGCTCGGTGATGTCTTCATGGGTGGCAACCCAGCCACCGTCGGCCGTGGGCGAAGTCGTCACCTGCACCTCGCGCCCGTTCTCGCCTTCGATGATCAAGGTCGTGACCTTGCCCAGCGCCATGGCCGCGCGGTGCCCGGCACGATAGTCCTCAGGCTCACGACGCAAGAAATCGCCGACCCCGGCGCGGTAGCGAAGGATATCCAGGAATGGGGAACCCGGCCTGACGATCTCGCGCGACAAGCCGTACATCTTTATGTAGCTGTCATTACAAACGACGAGCCGCTCCGCCGCGTCGAACAGCACCAAGCCTTGCGACATGTTATTGATGGCGGTATCGAGCCGCTGCTTTTCCAGCGCCAAGCTTCGCATTGAGATTGTATGGGCTTGCGCCAGTTGTCGGGCGATCAGCGCAATCATAATCGCCACCGTCAAGGCTGCCAGACCTCCCGCGCCGAGAAGTATGTCCGTTTGTTTTTGCCAAATGGCAAGCGCTGCGGCGGTGTCCTCGGCGACCGAGAGTACAACCGGGAAATGGGCGAGGCGGCGAGCGGCCAGCAGACGATCCTTGCCGGTTATTTCGCCGATGAAACGCGCGGTACCGCCATTGCTCTCGCCTGAAGCGACGCCAACGGCAACGTCAAACGTTTTTCCGATGGTTGGTTCGATTTGCGGAAATCGCGTCAACAAGGCGCCGTCACTGCGAAACAAGGTGATCGAGCTGCCTTGGCCAAGTGAAACGGCGCCGAAAAGCTTATCAAAATAGGATAGTTCGATGGATCCCAGCACAAGACCCAAGAACTCGCCATTCGCTGCCACGACCTTGCGGCCGAGGAACAGCGTCCACGCGCCGTCGGTGCGATTGTGCCCAGGCAGGCTCGTGTATGCGGTCAATCGCGGATCGGATTTAAGCGCGTTAAAGAATTCCCGATCGGCGACGTCGATTGACGGAACCGGCCAAGACAGCGAGAAATTGATAAGATGCCCATCGGCATTGATGAGCGACATAGCGTAGGCTTGGGCCGAGCCACTGACGCTGGTCTTGAGCATCAGATGGACGTCCTCACCCGACATCCGGCGCGCAAAATCCTCGCTTGAAGCAATCCCGAGGGCTTGTATCTTCTCGATCACGCCGCTTTGAACCAAATCAATGCCAAGAAGCACGCGATCGATCTGTTCGGCAAGTATCAACGCGGTGTTCTTGAGCTCGCGCTCATTTTCAAACAATGCGCGATCGCGAAGATTGACGGCCATGATCGCCGTGCCAGCCACAATCGCTGCAATGAGCGTCAGCCCGCAAAGCACGAGATAGCGGATCGGACGGTTGCGCCACACGCCCAGCCCGGAAATGGCGTCCTGGTGAACTCGGCTCGTTTTAGCTTCCGACACACTTTTACTCCCAGAAGGGCGAGACCGCGGTCGGGTCCGGCGGCCAGTTCAGTGTTCGTAAGCAGAAGGGACAGATACCCAGACCCTCGCGCCGGGCAGTCGGCTCGGGTCGTCTGCCCGTTCACTCCATGGTCAGCGCCTCGGTCGCGACGACCCTGCGACAACGCATGAGGCCTCGATTCGACAGGTTGCCGAACGACGCTTTCCGCCAACAGCGTTAGGATGAGGTGAAATACGGGCCGCGCCGTAGCGTGCGTACAACTACCCAGGCCGCTAGCGCGCGCAAGGCCCCTATTCCCGATACACCGCCTTCGGATCAAACACCCGATCGTCGCGGAATTCGAGCGTCACTGCCCCAGGTTGGGCAGCGGCTTTGCCGAGCGGCACGGCGCGATAGAAGCAAGAGCGGCGTCCGGTGTGGCAGGCGCCCGCCACCTGTTCGACCTTGATCCAGATCGCGTCCTGATCGCAATCGATGCGCATCTCGACGACGCGCTGGCTGTGGCCGGAGCTTTCGCCCTTCTTCCACAGCGTACGGCGCGAGCGGCTGAAGTACCAGGCTTCACCCGTGGCGATGGTCTTTGCCAGCGCCTGCGCATCCATATGCGCCACCATCAGCACGTCGCCGGAGACCACGTCGGTGGCGACGGCCGTGACGAGCCCGTCGGCATCGAATTTCGGCGTCAGCGCCAGACCTTCTTCAAGATCGGCGCTCGGTCCGGGCGGTGCGAATGGTGCAAATGGTAATTGGTTCGACAACAAAGCCCCCGCCTCTCGCCGGCGCGATTGTTCAGCGCGCGACTTCGCCTGAGCGATCCCCTGCCCCGCGCACCAAAGTGACAAAGCGCATCTGGTCCTCGGCCGAGTCGCGGAACGATCCGATAAAACGCGTCGTCACGGTGGAGACGCCCGGCTTGCCGACGCCGCGCACCGACATGCAAGTGTGCTCGGCCTCGATCAGCACTGCGACGCCGTGCGGTTTCAACACCTCGTCGATCGCGGCAGCGATTTGCGAGGTGAGGTGTTCCTGGGTTTGCAGGCGCCGCGCATAGACGTCGACCAGGCGAGCGAGCTTCGACAGCCCGACCACCCGCTCGACCGGGCGGTATGCCACATGCGCCTTGCCGTAGAACGGCATCATGTGGTGCTCGCAATGCGAGGTGAAGCCGATGTCGCGCAGGAGGACGAAATCGTCATAGGTCTCGGTTTCGCCAAAGGTGCGCGACAGCGCATCGGCCGGCACTTCGCGGTAGCCGCGATAGAGCTCGTCCATAGCCGCGACAACGCGCTTCGGGGTGCCTACAAGCCCCTCGCGAGACGGATCGTCGCCCAGATAGGCGATCAGCGCCCGGACGGCTGATTCCGCCTCCTCGCGCGAGGGCCTGGTCTCGACCGGCGCCGGGGCAGAACGAACATGATCGGTCAGCGGCCCGCGGGGCCATGACTTGACGGCTGGTTTAATGACGGCGTCCATCGTTGCTCCAGTAACTTCAAATCCATCCGAACAGCGCCTATATAGTCGATTGCCGGGGCGACACAATAAACCCTGGCCTTTTCGGGTAAATTCGCGATTTCGCAATGCTCAATGAGGTCTATAACCGGCGGATTATCGAGCTTGCGGGCACGATTCCGCGGATCGGGCGGCTGCCTGAGCCAGACGCCACGGCGACCGCGCTGTCGAAATTATGCGGCTCGACCGTCACCATCGATTTGAAGATGGACGGCGATACCGTGACCGATTTCGCCCATGAGGTGAAAGCCTGCGCGCTCGGCCAGGCGTCGTCCTCGATCATGGCCCGCAATGTCATCGGCTCGAAGGCCGACGAATTGCGCGCGTTGCGGGACGACGTACGCAAAATGCTGAAGGAAAACGGCGCACCGCCGGCCGCCGCCAAATGGGCCGATATCGCCGTGCTCGAACCGGTGCGCGATTATAAAGCCCGCCACGCCTCGACCTTGTTGACCTTCGACGCCGTGGTCGACGCCATCGGCCAGATTGAAAAGAAGCGTGGCGTTAAGGCCGGCGCAAACGCCGCGGCAGAGTAAATTGGCGCCGCTCGCCTCGTCCTGGCGCCACGCCCCTCGCCTTCTCGGCCGCGGGCTGGTGAAACTCTATCGCTACACGCTGTCGCCTTTAATCGGTTTTGACTGCCGGCATCTGCCGACCTGTTCGGACTATGCCGATCAGGCGCTCGACCGCTTCGGCTTGTGGGCCGGCTCATGGATGACGCTGGCGCGGCTGTTACGCTGCCAGCCGTGGGGCACGTCGGGGCTCGATTTCGTGCCCAATGCGGTGGCCCCGAATGCGCGGTGGTATCTGCCGTGGCGCTATGCGCGATGGCGCGGGACGAATGCCTCAGCCCACGCCATCGAAGACGAAACCTGATCGCTCAGGCCGCCGCCCGTTCCGGCGGCGCCATGAATTCCGGACCGAGCGGCGTGCGCACGTTTTGCGCCACGATCTTGTCGATCTCCGCCATCGCGCCGGCATCGATCTTCCAGCCCAGCACGTCTTGGACCGGATCAAGCTGAGCCGGATGCCGCGCGCCCCACAGCGCGATCGTGTTCGGCGCGCGGTCGAGCACCCAGCGCAGCGCCAGATGTATAGCGCGCTTGCCGAATTTCTCCCGCGCGAAACGGTCAAGCGCTGCCACCGCCGCGAGATATTCGGCATAGCGCGGTGGATTGAATTTCGGATCGCCGCTGCGCAGGTCGCTTTTTGGGAAACTGGTCTCGGCCGTCATGCGTCCCGACAGTAAGCCGCGGCACAGCGCGCCATAGGCGAGCATGGCGAGGCCTTGTTTTTGCGCGTAAGGAAACACGTCGGCCTCGATGCCGCGCTCGAACAGATTGTACGGCGGCTGCACCGCATGCAGCGGCGCCACCGCGCGAAACGCATCCATCTGCGCCGGACTGAAATTGCTCACCCCGATGGCGCGGATATTTCCGGCCCGCAACAGATCGGCCATGGCCCCCGCGGTCTCTTCGATGGGCGTGCTCGGATCGGGCCAATGCACCTGGTAAAGATCGATNNCGCAGCGAATCCTCGATCTCCTTCATGATGCGGCCGCGTTTGGCGTTACGGAACGGCTGCTCGTTATTCCAATCGAGCGCCACTTTGGTGGCAAGCACAACGCGGGCGCGGCGGCCGCCTTCCGCGAGCGCCTTGCCGACGATCTCCTCCGAGCGGCCGAAACCGTAGACCGGCGCGG
>PLTE01000143.1 GCA_003164375.1 Hyphomicrobiales bacterium
TATTTCGGATTCTTGAATCCGAGCTTGGTCGGAATGCGGATCTTGATCGGAAAGCCATAGGCGGTCGGCAGGGTCTTGTTATCGAATTTAAGCGTCAATTGTGTTTGCGGATGCAGCGCCGTCGGCATGTCGATGGTGTTCGAATAGCCCTCCGCGCACTGGAACCAGACATATTTGGCTTTTGTGTCGGCGCCGATCATTTTCAGGAAATCCGACAGTCTGACGCCTTGCCAGGAGCCGATCGCGCTCCAGCCCTCGACGCAGACATGACGCGTGATTTGCGAAACTTCCGGCAGTGCGTTCAGCTCGGGCAACGTCCACGGCTTCTTGTTGTCGACCAGACCGCCGATCTCGAGCTGCCAGGTGTCGCCGTCGATGTCGGGGGCCTCGTCCTCGTTGTAATAGGCGTTGAACGGGAACGGCCGCGTGATCGCGCTTTCCGGATATTCCGGCGCCAGCGTCGTCTCGGAAAACAGCAGCGCCTGGACGCGGTCATTGAAGCGCGAGATGACGCGTAGCGCATTCTCCGAAGTCTGGCCATCGACGATGTCGCAGCCGGTCAGCATCGAAAGCGCGCCGAGGCTTGCGGCGCCGCGCAGGAACAGCCTTCGCGACGGCGCCGACAGAAGTCTTGTCGCGTCCTTGATCAGGAGCTTCGGATCGACGCCTGGCGGATTTTTACGGTTGCGGGACATCAGCTTACTCCGGCGGCGCGACCGAAGATCATCGCCCGCAGACTTTTCGGCACGATCAGCGCCAGCGCGATATGGACCGTCAGAAACGCCACGATCGAGGCCATGGCGAAGAAATGCACATAGCGCGCCCTATCGTAGCCGCCGAATACGGCGGTCAGCCATTTGAATTGCACCGGCTTCCAGATCGAGAGGCCGGAAAGGACGATCACCACGCCAGCGAGCAGCACGCCGAGATAAAGCAATTTCTGCACCGCATTGTACACCGCGAGGTCGTCATGCGAGAGCTTGCCGCGCAGGGCGGCGATGAAGTCGCTCGCCACGTCGGTTAAGCGGATCGGCAACAACTTGCGGCGAAAACGTCCGGTCAAAATACCGAGCGCGATATAGACGACACCGTTGATCACCAGGAGCCACATCGCGGCGAAGTGCCACAGCAGCGCGCCAGCGAGCCAGTCGCCAAGCGCGATCTGTGTTGGAAAATGCAGGAAGTGAAACAGCGGCGAGGCATCGTAAATCTGCCAGCCCGAGCCGATCATCATGAACATCGCGAGCGCATTGATCCAATGGGTGACGCGGACCCACAGCGGATGAATAAGCGGTCCAGACGCTAGCCCGCGCGCAATCGGGGAATGGTTTGCTGCTTCTATCGTCATGGTAATGGTCCGCGGCGGTGCGATGGCGTCGACCTATAGCAAATGCCGGCGGACTATCGCTTCACATTCATGTCACGCCCAGCGCAGAGCGTTAACGCAAGCGTGACCGGGCAAGGTCCCTCTCCCCGCGGACGGGGAGAGGGAGCAACTCGCTTAGCCTCACATCGGCAACAGCACGGTGTCGACGACGTGGATAACACCGTTGGACTGCAAAACGTCCGCGATGGTGACGTCGGCGACATCGCCCCTAACGTCGGTCACCGTAAGCTTGCCGGGGCCGGCTTGCTTGACGATGAGATCCTCGCCGGCGACGGTCTTGAGGTGAGCTTCGCCCTCGCCGTCCTTGACCGCCTTCATCAGGTTCACCGCGGTCATGCGGCCGGGCACGACATGGTAGGTCAACACTTTGGTCAGCGTCGCCTTGTTCTCGGGCTTGAGCAGATTGTCGACGGTACCGGCCGGCAGCTTGGCGAATGCCGCATTGGTCGGCGCGAATACCGTGAACGGTCCGGGGCCTTCCAGGGTCTGGACCAGGCCGGCGGCCTTCACCGCGGCGACCAGGGTGGTGTGATCCTTGGAGTTGACGGCGTTCTCGACGATGTTTTTCGAGGGATACATGGCCGCGCCGCCGACCATCACGGTCTTCTCCGACATCTGGGCCGCGAGCGGGGCTGTGGCCATTGCGCCGAACACGAGAACGGCCGCAGTGGCGAATAACGCGAAACGCTTGGACATTGACAGTCTCCATTGCAAGTGAGGATTGGCGATTGATAATTACGGCGGCGCTCCACCGCCGGCGGCGCGAATCCTTCGCGTCGTCACACCCAGATACGGATGGTTCGCAAGGTGGTTTCAGCGTAGTCCTCACGGCTGCGTGAACACTTTCCCGCAGCACAATGGTGGGGTATGGAAAGCGCTGACAAATGCCGGGGTTCCGCGCTGATAAAGTGCATTGTGCAAGGTGTATTGAATGTCGAAGAACAGTAGTGTGTCGAAAAACAGTCCCGGAAATTTTTTTGAAGATTTCCGCATCGGCCAGGTGATCCGGCATGCCACGCCGCGCACGGTCACCACCGGCGACGTGGCGCTTTATACCGGTCTGTTCGGCGCGCGCTTCGCGGTGCAATCGTCGGATGCCTTCGCCAAGGCCATCGGCTATCCGCGGTCGCCGATCGACGATCTGTTGGTGTTCCACGTCGTATTCGGCAAGACGGTGCCCGACGTCTCGCTCAACGCGGTCGCCAATCTCGGCTATGCTGGCTGTTACTTCCGCACCCCGGTCTATCCGGGCGATACGCTGTCCGCCCAATCCGAGGTCATCGGACTGAAGGAAAATTCGAGCCGCAAGACCGGCATCGTCTATGTCCGCACCACTGGCTACAACCAGGACCTAAAGCCGGTGCTTGAATATGTGCGCTGGGTGATGGTCCGCAAACGCGACGAGGCGGCGCCGGCGCCCGGCGATCACGTGCCGCGCCTGCCGACCGTGCTCGACCCGAAAGTATTGGGCGAAGCCTGTCCGCCGCTCAACGTCGCCGCTTACGACCTCGCGCTTGCCGGCAGCCCGTATCGGTTCGCCGATTATGCGGTCGGCGAGAAGATCGACCATGTCGACGGCATCACGGTCGAAGAGGCCGAGCACATGACGGCGACGCGGCTTTATCAGAACACCGCGCGCATCCATTTCGACCTGTTCGCCGCCAAGCAAGGCCGTTTCGGCCGCCGCCTGATTTACGGCGGCCACGTCATTTCGCTCGCCCGCGCGCTGTCCTTCAACGGCCTAGCCAACGCCTTCCACGTCGCCGCGATCAATGGCGGCCGGCATGTGGCGCCGCTGTTTGCCGGCGGAACCATTTACGCCTGGTCCGAGGTGATCGCGAAATCCGAACTGCCGGGACGCGCCGACGTAGGCGCGTTGCGGCTGCGCACCGTCGCCACCAGCGACAAGCCGTGCGGCGACTTCCCCGATAAGGCCGGCAACGACTACGACCCCGCCGTGCTGCTCGACCTCGATTATTGGGTGCTGATGCCGCGCTAGGACATGATCCCGAATTGTGGCGAACTGTTTTCGGACAGTATCAAGCTCAAACAAAGAGACTACGTTTTCGCCCGCAAATGCTCGACGAGCTGGCGTGCATAGGTCGGCAAGTCGTCGCGGCTCTTCACGCAGATGGTCAAATCGCGCGCCGCCCAGGGGTCCGACAGGGCGACCACCTTGATTGCCATGGTCTTGGCCACTCGGCGCGCGGTCGTCTCCGGCACGATGCCGATGCCGACCTTGCATTCCACCAGCCGGCACACCGCATCGAAACTTCGCAACTGCACCCGAAGCCGCAACGGACGCCCGATCCGCGCCGCCTTGGTGGCGAGAAAGCGCTGCAAGGCTGAGGCGCGATCCAACCCGACGAAATCGTGGTCGAGCACCTCTTCGAAGGAAATTTTGGCGCGTTTTGCCAGCGGGTGATCGCGCCCGACGACCAGCACGAAGCGGTCGCGGCGAAACGGATAGGTCTCAAGCCCGCCGGCATCGACGGTGCCGGCGACAATGCCGAGGTCGGCGACGCCCTCGGCGATGAGGCCGACGATCTCGTCGCTCAAGCGCTCTTCCAGATCGACGCTGACATTCGGGTGCGCGGCGAGGAACGAGCTCAAGGCCTCGGGGAGGAATTCGGTCAGCGCGTTGGTGTTCGACAACACTCGGATCTGACCGGCAAACCCGCCGCCATAGGCGCCGAGGTCTTCGTGCAGGCGCTCCGCCTGGCGCAGGATCGCACGCGCATGCTGCAACAGCGTGCGGCCGGCCTGGGTCGGAGTTACCCCTTGGCGCCCGCGCGTCAACAGCGGAACGCCGAGCACGTCTTCCATGTTACGGATGCGCGTGGAGGCTGCGGCGAGCGCGAGATGCGCGCGCTCGGCGCCATGGGTGATGGTGCCGGCTTCGACGACGTGGCGAAACAGACTGAGGTCGGCGAGGTCGAATCGCATGGACTGATCCCTGCCTTCGCATTATACGAAGTCAGGATTTAAACATTGCCCATTGCGCTTGAATTTTTCAACGCTATTCTTTCGCCGACCGCGAAAATGCCCGTGCGGAGTTTTACTGATCTGCGCATTGCTGCATTGCGGCGAGCGCGCGGATTAGATAGGAACGGATGCAAGCTCGGCGCACGCGCGTCGCGTACAGTCGGATAATAACGATGGCCGAAACCAAGGTCCCCGCCGTGCGGCCGCTATCGCCGCATCTGCAAATCTACCGCTTGCCGCTGACCATGCTGATGTCGGGCTTCCACCGCATCAGCGGTTTCGGTCTCTATTTCGGCACTCTGCTGCTGGCCTGGTGGCTTCTGGCGGTCGCATCGGGACCGAACGGCTATGCCAAGTTCCAATGGTTTATCGGCTCGATCATCGGGCAGATTATTTTGCTCGGCTACACCTGGGCGCTCATCCATCACATGCTGGGCGGCATCCGCCATCTGATCTGGGACACCGGTCGAGGTTTCGGCCCGCAGGAGCGCGAGTGGCTCGCGGCGGCCACCATCATCGGATCGCTGGCGCTGACGCTCATTGTCGCGGTGGTCGGTTACCTCGCCATGGGAGGCTCGCGATGAGCACTGCCACGCCGAAGCATTTTCGCACACCGCTCGCCAAGGTACGCGGACGCGGCGCCGCCAGATCGGGAACGGAAGATTTCTGGCTGCAGCGGGTTACCTCGGTCGCCGGCATCCCGCTCACCGTCATGGCAATCGTCATCGGCATCTTGTTGCTAGGACGCAATCAGGCCGCCGCGGCGCAAATCCTCGGCTCGCCCGCGGTCGCCATCATCATGATCCTTTTCATCATCTCAACGATCGTCCATATGAAGATCGGCATGCAAGAAATCCTCGTGGATTATGTCCCTGGCGAGTCGGCGAAGCTTACGCTGTTGCTGGCCAACACATTCTTCTGCTGGGCCGTCGGTCTTGCGTCGGTCTTCGGCATCCTCAAGCTCTCATTTGGATTGTAAGCATGGCAGAGAGCGGCACTAACGGAGGCGCGGCGCCGGCCGTCAACGGCGGCGCCTATCCGATCCAAGACCATACCTATGACGTCGTCGTCATTGGCGCCGGCGGCTCAGGCTTGCGCGCCGTCGTCGGCGCCAGCGAAGCAGGCTTGCGCACCGCCTGCATCACCAAGGTGTTTCCGACGCGCTCGCACACGGTCGCGGCGCAAGGCGGCATCGCGGCAGCGCTGGGCAATATGGGCGAGGACGACTGGCGCTGGCATATGTACGACACCGTCAAGGGCTCCGACTGGCTCGGCGACCAGGACGCCATCGAATATATGTGCCGCAGCGCACCCGAAGCTGTCTACGAGCTCGAACATTGGGGCCTGCCGTTCTCGCGACGCGAAGACGGCAAGATCTACCAGCGCCCGTTCGGCGGTATGACCACGCATTACGGCAAGGGCACCGCGCAGCGCACCTGTGCCGCCGCCGACCGCACCGGTCACGCCATGCTGCACACCATGTATGGCCAGGCGCTGCGCCACTCGACCGAATTTTTCATCGAGTATTTCGCCATCGATCTGATGATGGACGACCAAGGCCGCTGCCGCGGCGTCGTCGCCATCAATCTCGACGACGGCTCGATCCACCGCTTTTCCGCGCAGATGACCATTCTCGCCACCGGCGGCTATGGCCGCGCCTTTGCCTCCTGCACCGGCGCGCACACGCAAACCGGCGACGGCAATGCGATGGTGCTGCGCGCCGGCCTGCCGCTGCAGGATATGGAATTCGTGCAATTCCATCCGACCGGCGTTTACGGCGCCGGCGTGCTCATCACCGAAGGCGCACGCGGCGAGGGAGCTTATCTGGTCAATTCCTCAGGCGAGCGCTTCATGGAGCGCTACGCGCCGTCGGCCAAAGATCTCGCCTCGAGAGACGTGGTGTCGCGCGCCATGACCATAGAAATCCGCGAAGGCCGCGGCGTCGGGCCGAAGAAAGATCATATCTTCCTGCACCTCGACCATCTCGATCCGGCGATCCTGGCCGAGCGGCTGCCGGGCATCACCGAATCCGCGCGCATCTTCGCCGGCGTCGACCTGACGCGCGAGCCGGTGCCGATCGTGCCGACGGTGCATTACAATATGGGCGGCATCGCCACCAATTATCACGGCGAAGTGCTGATCAAGAAGGACGGCAACCCCGACTATGTCGTTCCCGGCATGATGGCGCTTGGTGAAGCGGCCTGCGTCTCGGTCCACGGCGCCAACCGGCTCGGCTCGAATTCGCTGATCGATCTCGTGGTATTCGGCCGCGCCGCGGCGCAACGCTGCGCCGAAATCCTCACGCCGAACGACAAACAGCCGGAACTGCCCAAGGACTCCGCCGAGCGCGCGCTGTCGCGGCTCGACAAATTCCGCAACGCTTCCGGCAGCACCCCGACCGCGCAACTGCGCGCCAGGATGCAACACGTGATGCAGAGCAATTGCGCCGTGTACCGCACCGGCGAAGTGCTTCAGGAAGGCTCCAAGCTCATCCACGAAGTCCATGACGGCATCGGCGACGTCCGCGTCTCCGACCGTTCGCTGATCTGGAATTCCGACCTGATCGAAACGCTGGAATTCGCCAATCTGATCGAGCAGGCCGTGGTCACCATGGATGCGGCGGGCAATCGCACCGAGAGCCGCGGCGCGCACGCGCGCGAGGATTTCCCCGATCGCGACGACCACAACTGGATGAAGCACTCGCTGTCCTGGCTCGACTCCGCGACCGGCAAAGTCGCCATCGACTACCGGCCGGTGCACACCTACACGCTGACCAACGACGTCGCCTATATCGAGCCGAAAAAGCGGGTTTATTGAGGATAAAATGGTCCAATTCACGCTTCCGAAGAACTCCAAGGTCGGCGAAGGCAAGACTTGGCCGCGTCCGGCGAAGGCCAAGGCCGAACGCGAGTACCGCGTCTATCGCTGGAACCCGGACGATGGCCAGAACCCGCGCATCGACACCTATTACGTCGACACCGGCGATTGCGGCCCGATGGTTCTCGACGCGCTGATCTGGATCAAGAACAACNNGCTCCTGCCGCGAGGGCATCTGCGGGTCCTGCTCGATGAATATCGACGGCACCAATACGCTCGCCTGCACCAAGGCCGCGAGCGAGATTGGCGGCGTCGTGCGGATTTATCCGTTGCCGCATATGGCGGTGGTGAAGGATCTGATCCCGGACCTCACCAATTTTTACGCCCAGCACGCCTCGATCGAGCCGTGGCTGCAAACCACGTCGCCTGAACCGCGCGAGGAATGGAAGCAGAGCCACGACGACCGGCAAAAGCTCGACGGGCTCTACGAGTGCATCCTGTGCGCCTGCTGCTCGACCTCNNCCTCGTGCCCGAGCTATTGGTGGAATTCGGAGCGCTATCTCGGCCCAGCCGCGTTGCTGCAGGCGCAGCGCTGGATCGTGGACTCACGCGACGAAGCGACCGGCGAGCGGCTCGACAATCTGGAAGACCCGTTCCGGCTATACCGCTGCCACACCATCTTGAATTGCGCCAAAGCCTGTCCAAAACACCTCAATCCGGCCAAGGCGATCGCCGACCTCAAGCGGATGCTGGTCGAGCGGCAGGTGTGAGTGTCATTCCGGAAGCCGCGTAGCGGCTCTCCGGAGTCCTTCGCCGCAGTCTGCCCGGAACAATTTCCGATAGCGATTATGGATGGCGGGCTCGCATCGCTCGTCGCCCTGGAATGACGCGCGCCGGGACCGGCTGCGCCTTGCCGTGGGCTGTGGGACGGAACGACCTCGCCGCTCCCTACGTTATCCCAAAGAGCAAGTTCCACTTTTTTGCAAGGCTGAACATGACCGAGACCGATCGCGTTCGGGATTTGGCGAGTTGTCCAGAACCCAGAGAGCCCGCCGAACCGCCGAGCACGGACCCGAAAGGACCGCGCACGCCCTATCCGGTGGAAGAGCCGCCGGAGCCTAATCCGGGTTCGGAGCCGGATTACTTTCCCGGCAAGCCGGCGGGCGGCGACGTGCCGACGATGTAGCGTTACAGCTTTAATTTTCGCCTGCGCTGCCCCAGCGTGCGCAGCCGTAGCGCGTTGAGCCTTATGAAACCTTCGGCGTCGCGCTGGTCGTAGGCCACCTTGCCGTCTTCGAACGTCACCAGGTCCTGGTCGTAGAGCGAATATTTGCTGTCGCGGCCGACCACGCCGACATTGCCTCTGTAAAGTTTCAGCCGTACTTGGCCGGTGACGAATTCCTGGCTCTTGTCGATCGCCGCCTGCAGCATGTCGCGCTCCGGCGCAAACCAGAAACCGTTATAGATCAATTCGGCATATTTCGGCATCAACTCGTCCTTGAGATGCGCCGCGCCGCGGTCGAGCGTGATCGATTCGATGCCGCGGTGCCCGGCAAGCAGGATGGTGCCGCCCGGCGTCTCGTACATGCCGCGCGACTTCATGCCGACGAAACGGTTCTCGACCAGATCGAGCCGGCCAACGCCGTGCTTCTTGCCGAGCGCATTGAGCGCGGTCAGCAATGCGGCAGGTGAAAGCCTCTTGCCGTCGATCGCGACCGGGTCGCCGCGCTCGAACTCCATCGTGACATATTCCGCTTGGGCCGGCGCTTTTTCGGGATCGTCGGTGCGCGAATAAACGTAATCCGGCACTTCGCCCGCCGGGTCTTCCAGCACCTTGCCCTCGGACGAAGTGTGCAGCAGGTTGGCGTCGGTCGAGAACGGGGATTCACCGCGCTTGTCCTTGGCGATCGGTATCTGATTTTGCTCGGCGAAGGCGATCAGTGCCTCGCGCGATTTGAAATCCCATTCCCGCCACGGCGCGATCACCTTCACGTCGGGCTTGAGCGCGTAATAGCCGAGCTCGAAGCGCACTTGGTCGTTGCCCTTGCC
>PLTE01000247.1 GCA_003164375.1 Hyphomicrobiales bacterium
GCAGTCCATAAGTGAACTGTCACCGCAATTCGTGAACTGTCACCGCAATTCGTAATTCTATAATCGAAAAGCATCCGGTGCGTCACTGGTGAGCTGGAGAGATAAGAATGCTCAACGCCTGTTCCAGCCCAGTGGCTTCGAGGGCAGCTTCAGCAAGGGTGCCGGCGCCCTCGGCGGCGGCCTCCCGATATTCAGCTTCGGCGGCGTCGCCTTTGTCCTCGGTGGTGGCGGTGGAGCAAGTATTTTATTCGGCGTCAGTATTTTGGTCCCCGTCTCCGGTGGCGCCACGCAGCGGCCATCCTTACGCTCCTCACCGGATGGGCACTGACAGCTGCCATTCACAGGCTCCGCGCCGCTGCTGCAGGTTGGCGTCAGCGCCGTCCCCGGTATGGGCGACGGCGGTGCCGGCGTTGTCGTCAGTCGCGGCATGCAGCCGCCCTTAGGATTGGGTATCTCGCCTCCTGGACACCCGCGCACGCATGCCTTGCCGTCGGCGCTCAGCGTGTAGCCAGCGAAGCAGCCAGCCCCCGGCAGCGGAGCGGGCGGCAGCGGGGAAGGCGGCAGCGGCGTTAAAGACGTCGAAGGCGACGGGGACTGAGCGGGGGCACAATTGCCGGCGGGATTTCGCAATTCACCGCGAGAGCAATCGGGCAGAACGCAAGTGTTGAGGAAGATGACATAAGGCGAGGGACAGGAAGGCTCCAGACCCGATTGCACGCACGAATACGTTCCGTCGCCGTCGGCTCCCAAGGTGGCGCCGGGAGGGCAAGTCGGTGTCGTTGGGCTATCGGATGTTGCCGGCCCGGAGCAAACCGCCGCAAGCCCAGACACAGAGCAACTACACGACGATGCCGGAACACCTAAAGGACATGCATCTAAAGTCGAGAGGACCGCCCCACACACCGGTTGTCCAGATTCGCTCGTCGTTACATATTGTGCCCCCGGGGAGCAGCACTGGCCGGCGCCATTGAGCGGTTGGTCTAAGCCGGGACAAACGAGGGCGGCCAGGCATTGGCCCTTATTGTTAAGTGTGAAACCGGTTGGACATGTCGGGGTCGGCGTATTGGGCTGGCATGAACCATTGGCTTGCGGCACCTGGCCGAACGGACAACACGTCAGTCCACCCTTGTCGAGCTGGCCGAGCGGGCACGCCGACGCCGATGACGATCCATTGTGCGGCTGGCAGGTGCCGTCGGATTGCGGGGTCGAGGACGGCGGGCAGCAGGTGCCGGAATACGTCAGTTGCGCAAGCGGGCAGGACGCTGCCAAGCCGCCGCCCGGCAACTGGCAAGTGTCATCGCCGGTTGGCGTCGAACCCGGCGCGCAGCAGGCACGCCCGTCGGCCGTTATGGGGCCGGGACACGTGGGGGCCGCGCACGAGCCATCGGTTTGTGGTTCCTGACCGGCCGGACAGCATGACAGGCCACTTTGGTTGAGCTGATTGAGCGGACAGGCCAACGCTGCTGACGATCCATTGGCCGGCTGGCATTTACCATCGGATTGCGGGCTAAAGGACGACGGACAACACAAGCCGAATGTCGTCAGTTGCGCGAGCGGACAGGACGCCGCGAGGCGTCCGCCCGGCATCTCACAGGTGTCATCGCCGGTCGGAGTCGAACCCGGCGCGCAGCAGGCAAGTCCGTCGGCCGTCATCCGGCCGGGACACGGTGAGACCGTCGCGATTTGCGGGCACGAACCGGCGGGCGCGCCTGGGCCGGTACAAGCTCGGTTCGCGTTCGTGTCGTCGCCTTTCGCAATGCTCAAGCCAGCAATGATCGCAGCTGTTGCGATCAGGCCTAGTGCCGCAACGCGTCGTCTTCGCTGGCCAAACATCCTCTTCCCCGACACCTTCATTGCGGAACTCGCAGCCTGCGCGTTTGCGCCATTTCAGCAAGTTGATCCCGATCAATTCAGAAACGTGCGCGACATAAAGATGTGGATCTAAAAGTCTTTTGGGCCATCTAAATATGGAGTGCAGAAAGATACGCAGCGAATGAGATGGCGCATGCACAAAATAGAGCAAGAAGGGCGCGGCCCAGATTTTTGCGGATGAGTTCGTAGAGTACCGCGCCCCAGAAGAAACCGGAGACGCCAGCGAGACTCATGGCATGCCAAACGACAGGCTGCATTTTTGGCTTCCTTTCTCGACTATGAGAGCAATTTTTAAAACTTACCAGCGAGCCACAGGGCAACGCTTCTCCTCAATTTGCCGCCTGTGCCCGCGCGGCGTCGATCTCTCCTTTAAGGCTCGCGATGCCGACCGCGCCCAGAACAATGTCTTTTCCGATCACGTAGCCGGGCGTTCCGGTAATGCCGAGCGCCGTGGCGAGCTTTAGGTCCTCGTCGAGCGTGGCGCCGGCTTCGTCGCTGTCCATGTCGCGCTCTAGTCGCGCCATATCGAGGCCCTGATCTTTTGCCGCCGTGAGCGCCTTTTCCTTGCTCGCGCGGCCGGGGCCGCCAAGCAGCTCTTGATGGAAGGCCAAGTATTTTTGCCCTTCGGGATCCTGCATGCGCACCGCAATGGCGACACGGGCGGCGTCGTTGGAGCCCGGACCCAGAATAGGAAACTCCTTGAGGACGATCTTCAATTTCGGATCGTCCTTGAGCAAAGTGACCATGTCGGGCAGCGCGCGCTTACAGTAGCCGCAGTTGTAATCGAAAAATTCGACGAGCGTCGCGTCGCCGTGGGGATTGCCGAGCGTCACCTGGTGCGACGAAGAGAACAAAAGGTCCGCATTGCTGGAGATCGCGCCGCCGCGTTCGGTGCCGGTTTTGGCATTCGCATCGGGCGTGGCGCGATGCTTGAGGACTTCGACCAGGATTTCGCCGACCGCCGCGGGGTGCTTTATCAAATAGGTTTTGGCGATTTCTCCGACTTCGTCGGGATGCGCCGCAAGGTAGTCCTTGACGATCTGTTCGATCTCGCCGCGCAGCTCTTGCGCCTGTGCCAAGCGGGGCGCGAGTAAAATCAGTACGCCGAGGATTGCTGTCTTTGCCAGTTTCGTCGGTCTCACGGGCTTCTCCATTTCGGCATTGTTGTTCCGTTGCGGCTGTTGACGCTAACGATGAAATAAACCGCGACCGCCGGTCGGGGCACGGAATACCGGAGCCCGCGGCGTGGCGGTCAATGGGCCGCGTTGGCGGAAGCCGGAAGGGGCTGTTGGCGGTTTGCCCGGATTAGGGTGAGCCACCCGACCTACGACGGACGGCGGCGGCCCAACCGAAACGCATTCACCCCTGGCGTTTCGCACCTCGCCGGATCGGCAGGCGGTTTGTCGGGCCGTCACGCATCCGCCATCGCGGTCGCGTTCCTCGCCGGCCGGACACGCAGCCGTTTGGCTCGGCATGCAAGTGCCATCGGAGTTGGGCGCCCGACCGGGCGGACATGCCGATGTCGGGATCGTTTGGCAAGCACCGCTGGAGTCGCGGAATGTGCCCGGCGCACAAGATTGCTGCTGTCCTACGCCGCAGGACTTGCCGTCGGAGCCGACCGAACGGTTATTGCAGCAGCTGCCATCCGGCATCTTGGTGTAGCCGGGAGCACATGCCGAGGTGGGATGACTGACAGCGGGGCAGGCCGTGCGGTTTCTCGGATCGACCGGCCCTGAGCAACAAACACCGCCTGTCGTTACGTTAGCTGTGGGGCAACAGGTTCCGCCTTTGGCGGGGACCTGACCGGTCGCGCAGCACTGCGGCCCAACCGGGACATGCACGATCGGGATGCATTGGTTCTTATTGGCGCCGCCCGGTATTTGGCCGCTGGGACAGCAGGTGCCAGCCGATGTCATCTGCCCCGCAAGGCAGCACGATTTCCCGGTCGACACATAGCCCTTGCTGCAGCATCGCGGATCGGTCGATCCCGGCGAACAGTCGGGGTTTGCCGGCGGCGGCACGCATTGACCGTTGGCGACGCGGCCGGAAAGACAGCACGCCTGAGCGCCGTTGGCGCTACTGTAAATCTGCCCGCTGGGGCAGCAGGCGTTGCTGGGGCCGACCGGGGTTTCTCCCGCCGCGCAGCCGGGATTGTTTTTAACGCAGCGGCCGCCCGGTGCAAGGTCTGCCGGCGAGCAGCATTGATCGCCGATCCGCACGCTCGGGACGGCGCATGTCGCACAAGTCCCTGCGCTGTTTCTGCCCTGGCCCGGCAGGCACAGGACAGGCGTACCGGTCGGACAATTGCCGGACGGACAAGCACCGGATGGTGGCGTGTTTGGTGGTGGCGGTGGCGTATTGGGAGGTGTCGGCGGTGTGTTGGGCGGCGCGGGTGGTGAATTGGGCGGCGCTGTTGTCGGGGCGATCTCTGCCGGCTGGCCGCCAAGCGGGAGCGGCGAGAGCGCGCCCTGGCCAGGAAGTGTCGGGGCGCACGCCGGCACGATCGCGATGTCGCCCAGGTAGCCACGCGAATAGGCGTCGCCGATCTCATCGCCATAGGCGACGAAATAAGAGTAGAGCGGCGGCACGTCGTCGATGCTCCAGGTTAAGTTGCCCTGCAATCCGTTGACATGGAGCGGGCCGGTTTTTTCGAGCCATTGCGCCAGCGCGGTGTCGGACGAATCGCGCAGATCTTCGCCGGTCGACCACAGAAATCCGCCGCATGATTGCGATGAGAGAGTGCCGCCGGTATCGTAGCGATAGCCGATTGCAGCGCCGCCATTGCCATTGTGAAGCGCAAGCGGAAAGCCGATCGCGTAACTGTCAGGCACGCCTTGCCAGACCCGCGGGCCGACCGGGCTCACCAAGGCGTAGCGCAGTACGCGGCCGATGCCCGGCTGGGTCAGGGTTTCGAAGTCGTAAGCGCCGGTGGGCGCCGGCCGCTCCGCGAGATACATGCGGCCTTGCTCGTCAAAAGTGATCTTCGAAATTTCGGTCGGACCGGCGGCGGGCGGTACCACGAATTCGATCACCGCGTCGGTATCGAACGAGCCGTCGGCTTGCAGGCCGACCGACCAAATCTGCAGACCGTCGGCTATCGCGTAGTACAGACGGTGCTGGTAAACCGCGAGCCCGTAAACGCGACGCTCGGGCACCGCATAGTTCCAGGTCGCGGGCTGTTCGCTGTCGAATTGCGGCGAGGTGATGTCGATTCGTTGCGGCACATTCCAATGCGCCGGCGGCATTCCTAAGGCTTGGCGTCCCGTGACGCCATGGCCATAGCGGCCGAGTTCGCGCCCGTTCATTGCGAAGCGATGAATGAACCCGGTTTCGCGGTCGGAGACAAAGAGAGATTTCGAATCTGGATCGAACGCCAAACCACCCAGTGCCGCGCCGGAATTCGTCCTGCTCCCCAGCACCACATTGGCAAAGAGCTTCACTTGGCCGGTCGTGCCGTCGATCTTCCAGATCGATCCCGGCCCGCCGCCTTCTCCCCACAAGCCCGGCATGAACGCCGCGTTCGGCGCCCCGACCTTGATGTGTATCGGCTGCCCATCGGGTCCGGGGGCGACGATCGGCAGGCCGTAGGCTGAGGTCGCCGCGACGTAAATATTGGGCGGCGTGGCATCGTCGGCGGCGACGCCAAAAACCTGGCCGATCTGATTGGCGAGCCAGCTATAGGGTTTCACCGCGCCGACCAGTTGGGCGGCCGGCGGCCCGCCCATCTGTTGCAGGTCGACGATGCGCAGCGACGGTCCGCCGCCGTCGATGAACGTCAGTTCGCCGGGATCGATGCCGGGTGCGATCTGAACCGGCGGGGGTGCGCCGGAAAAGCCGGTCACGGCCGCATTGCCGGGAGCCAGGATCGCCTGCTGCGCTAAAGCGCTTCCGCCGCCAAGGGCAACGCCGAACGCAATCGCGATCGCCGCCATGCCGCGCGCGCTCTTGCGGACATCAAGCAGAAAATCGCTGCGGTCCGGCATGGCGAGTTACCGCAAATTCGGCGGTTGACGCGGGGCGACGCAGTTTCCCGTCGCCGGGTCAGGCTTTTGACCACTGGGACAACACGTGCCGCATGAACTTGCCTGCGCAGGATCGCAGCACGAGCCGCTGGCGAGCTGGATTTTGGTTGGGTCCGAACAACTGCTGGCCACGCATTTTCCTGCGCTCGCCTCCTCGCCGGCCGGGCAGGCGGTGACACATGTACCGGCGGATTCGATCTCGCCTGCGGGACAGCCGGCGGTCCCTGACGCCGGACATTCCCCGCTGGTGGGGGCGGCTTGGCCCTTTAACGGGCCGCTGTCGCAGAGGCAGGCTGGCGTCGATGTGCCGGGCGCACTGGCGGCCGTCGTTCCGGCGGGACAGGTGCATGTCAGGTATGGGTAATTGATGATCTGTGTGCCGGTATTGCTCACGGCATTCGACCATCCGATCTGCATCGGATAGGGACAGAAGCATTCGTAAACAGTCTCAGCACCCGTCGCGCTATAGCCGGGTTGGGTCTGCGTCACCACCACGCCCGCGGCCGTGCCCTGATACGTCACCGGCGCGCCGGACATGCTCCCTGCTGCGGGAGAAGGGCCCCAGATGCCCGGGATCGGGTTTTGCGGGGTGCCGCCGCAGTTATAAAGCTGATTGAAAGAGCCTGGCGGGCAGGGGCTTATTTCGCAGTCTATTTGTTGGATGTTGACGGACGATCCGGTGCAATCATTGTCGGCGGTGCAGAACAACTGCTGCAGACAATTATCGAATTGCGTAAAGAAAGATGGCCAACCTGGATCTTCGGCGGTTTGACATGCGCACGACGCGAGGTTCGATGCATCGGCCGCATCGCTCAGGAGGCTACTGACATCGGAAAGAGCGCTGACGTTGGAGATTCCGGCCTTGGACAACAAGGTATTCGCCTTGCTGAGATCGCCGCCGGCAGCTTCGATAGCGCTGCAGATCGTTGCTCCTTGGCCGTTCGGCAGCTGAAGAATGCCAATAACGTAGGGCAAGGCAATGACGAATTCCGGGTCGTCGAGACATCCCGCGGGAAATTTTGAAATGAGTGTCCCGATCGCGCTCGCCAGGTCGGATGCCGAACAGCCCGCATTGGCCGGAGCAAACGAGCTGCAAATCGTCGATACGGTTACCAGCACGACACGGGCGCTTGCCGTAAGGGCACGCCACCCCACCCCGACGGAAGCGCGATCGCGATTTGATCTCAAGGCACCACCCTTGGTGCCAATCTAGGCAGGTCGCCAAAGCCGGCGCATCAACCGAACGGTTGAGAATGGCCGCCTTGAATTTAGGCAAGCGGGCTGGAGAACGACGCAATAAGCCTCATAAGCTCGGACTGTCGTTTCGTTCCGGTCTTGCCATAGAGATTGTGCAGATGGGTTTTGATGGTCGCTTGCGACAGCCCGAGTATCTTTGCGATGTCCCGAACACCCAGGGCGTCTGTCATTGTGAACAGAACCGTAAGCTCGCTTGGCGTGAGACCATAAGCCTTGGCGATGACTTCGGGTTGAGAGCTGACGTTCAGGGCCGCCTTGTGGACGAACAGGGCCGCACTAGCGGAGTGGGCGGCGCAAGTCCGGCGCCTCGTCCCGGAGTTGAGCGGCAGCACGTGGGCCACATAGTGCTCACTGTGTCGTGTGGTCAGCGCAATGGCGGTGCCCTTGGCACCGAGCCCGAGGTCGCCGTCGAGACTGGCGTCGGCGAGCGCTTCAGACAGCATGCGGGCGGCCGTCGGGTCGCGGGGCAGCAGGCGGCCGCCAACGGCGCAAAGCAGATCCTCTCGGGCGAGCAGGGCCGCGCCACTGCGGTTGGCGTGCACCATGCGCCCGTCTGCATTGACGAGATAAACGGCTGCCGCCACGGCATCCAGCGTTTCGGCAAGTTCCGCTGCGCTGACGCTTTTTTGATCGAGGGTCTTGCCGATGAGGACCGCCCGCCGAATGTGCGGCTCCAGAAGCGCCATGCGCTCGCGTACCGACCCGTCGACCGTGCCGGTGCGGTGGTCCCGAAAGACAACAAACACTGCGCAGCTCGCCGGCGACTTTTCCAAAACCATACCAATGCAATCGACGTAGCCCTGCGGTGCGAGCCATTCTTTGTAGAAGCGCGTCTTATGCAATTGCAAATCGGGAACGACGTCGTTGCTGGCGATAACATCTCCGACTTTGAACAGCAGCATTGTGGGAAATGCCGGATTGAGCCCGGCGTATTTGGTGATATAAGATTCGTGGTAAGCGGGATTTTCGCTCCAGGAATAAACAATGTTCGAGTTTTTGATGAAGTTGTCCTGCACGAACATGTAGGCGCAATAGCCGCCCACATAATCGCAAACCTTCTGCAGAACGGCCGGCCACGATGACGAATCGAGTGCCGCATCGTATATTTCGCCTATCAGCGCTGAAAGGCCCGCAAGCTCCGCCATGATTCGACCCCGTCGTAATGCGCCGAGTGTTGCTGCCGGAGGCGAGACGACGACGGGCCACTTGTACTCTATCCGGCAAATCTAGCGGAGTGCCGTCATCGGGATCGACCGCGAACTGCTGCCTCGACCAGCATTGGGCGGATCGGGCGGCAAGTCAACGATCGAAGTCATCGACATCATGGCCTTGCACGAGTTCGCCATAACCGGCGCAATTGCAAATCTGCCAACGGCGGCCTAGACCGCGCGGGGTGGCGACGGGCCTCGCAGAGCCTTAGCGTGGGCAGGGGATGGACGATTTCACCGGCGAAAAGCCAGCGGGCGTTTCTGGCGCATCGGTTGCCGGGCGCGCTGCGCGCAAGCCCAATCCGCTCAAGCCCAGTCCGCTCACGCCCATGAAGGGCCGGACCGAGGACGTCCCGCGCGGCATCGTTTTTATGATTATCGCCACCGTGCTGTTTGCCGCAGCTTCAGCGGCCAGCAAATGGCTGGTCGATATCTATCCGGTCGGCGAGGTGCTGTTCCTGCGTTCGTTCACGTCGTTCGTCAGTTGCGCCGTGGTGATGCTTCCGGTCACCGGTTTCTCGGTGTTTGCGACGCGCCGGCCGCAAGACCATCTTGGCCGCGGCTTGTCGCAATCGATCTCACAGCTCTGCCTGATCCTGGCGTTTAGCCTGATGCCGCTTGCCGGCGCCATTGCGATTAGTTTCTCGGCGCCGCTGTTTGCCGCGGTGGTGTCGATTGTCTGGCTTAAAGAGCCCGCAGGATGGGTGCGCGGCGGCGCGCTCCTTATCGGCTTTGTCGGCGTCTTGATCGTGACCGATCCCGGCGCCAATTCCTTGACGCTCGGCGCGCTGTTCGCGCTCATCAATGCCGTCATGTACGGCACCGTCACCGTCGCCGTGCGCGGCATGACCAGAACGGAATCGGCCAATACGCTGGTGATCTGGCAAGTGACCGTGCTGACGTTCTTTCATAGTTTTCTGTTGCTGTTCGGCTGGCGCTGGCCGACGCCGATCGATGCCGCCATGCTGTTCGGCACCGGCTTTATCAATGTGGTCGGGCAATGGTTCTGGACCAAGGCATTGCACGCGGCGCCGGCGCCCGCGGTGACGCCGTTCTACTATCTGATGCTGGTCTGGGCGGCGGCGATCGGCTTTGCGGTCTGGGGCGAGGTGCCGACGGCCAGTCTGCTCGTGGGCTCGAGCATTGTAGTCGGCACCGGCCTGTTCCTGTTCTTGCGCGAAGCCCGGCTACAACAGTCGTTGCGCGCCGCGTCCGCCCCCGGCAGCGGTGCGGGCTGACGCCGCGACAACTGCGTGCTCGCACCCGGCGGCAAGACGCCACAGGGGCTGCCGCCACGCCAGTCGGCTCTCGGAAACTCCGCGGCGGCGGGCTAAGCTGATAAAAATTCACCGGCGCCAGGCGAAACGACGGCACAAGCCGCATAGCCAAAGGGGGGAGACCGTGGAACGCCGCAGATTTCTGCAATGGGGAGCGAGCGCTGCCGCAGTGCCGTTTGTCGCGGACCGGGCTTTCGCATTCGACTATCCGACGCGGCCCGTTCACATGCTGGTCGGGCAAGCGGCGGGGAGTTCGTCCGACATCTCCGCGCGACTGATCGGGCAATATTTGTCCGAACATCTCGGCCAGCAATTCGTGATCGATATCCGCCCCGGCGCCACCGGCAATATCGCGACCGAGGCGGTCGCGCATTCCGCGCCCGACGGCTACACGCTGTTGCTGGTGAATTCCCAGAATACGATCAACCAAGCACTTATCCCGACGCTGCCGTTCGATTTCGTGCACGACATCGCGCCGATCGCCATCACCCACCGCGTAGCCATGATCATGGAGGTTCTGCCGTCGTTTCCGGCCAAGACCGTTCCGGAGTTCATTGCCTACGCCAAGGCCAATCCCGGCAAGATCAATATGGCGTCGGCCGGCGTCGGCGGCCCGCAACACATGGCCGGCGAATTGTTCAAATACATGGCCCATATCGATCTGGTGCATGTGCCGTATCACGGCACTACCCCGGCGCTGACGGACCTCTTGGCCGGCAACGTGCAAGTGATGTTCGACGTCACGCCGACATCGCTGTCCCATGTCAAAGCCGGCGCACTGCGGGCGCTCGCGGTGACTACGCCGGAACGCCTCGACTTTCTGCCGGGCGTGCCGGCGGTCGCGGAATTCCTGCCGGGCTACGAGGCCTTCGGCTGGATCGGCTTCGGCGCGCCGAAGGACACGCCGGCCGCGATCATCGCGACCTTGAATAAGGGCATTAATGCCGCGGCCGCCGATCCGGCGATCAAGGCGCGGCTGTTGGACCTTGGCGGTCTGATCATGCCGCCCAATACGCCGGCCGAGTTTGGCAAATTCATTGCGAGCGATACGGCAAATTGGACCAAGGTGGTGCAATTTGCCCATCTCGTGCCGGAATGAGGGCAGGATCATGAGAATTCGTCGCCGCGAATTTTTGCGATGGGCGGGTGGCGCTGCCGCATTGCCGGCGCTGTCGCGGATCGCCGCAGCGGACGGCTATCCATCGCGGCCGATTACGATGGTGGTGCCGTTCGCCGCCGGCGGCGGCACTGATATTTTTGCCCGCATACTCGCCGAGGCCATGCGCGCGCCGCTTGGCGAGCCGGTCATCATCGAGAATGTAGGCGGCGCCGGCGGCAGCATCGGTGTCGCACGCGTGGTGCATGCGCCGGCCGACGGCTATACGCTGAGCATCGGTACCTTGACCACGCATGTGCTGGTGGGAGCGCTTTATCCGCTTCAATTCGATGTGCTGACGGATTTGACGCCGATTGCGGAGCTTGGCTATGAGCCGCTTCTGATCGCGGTCAGAAACTCCCTGCCGGTGAATAATTTGCAGGAATTGATCGCCTGGCTGAAAGCCAATCCTGACAAAGGCTCGGCGGGTATCCCCGGCGCCGGTTCGACCGGCAATCTCGCCGGCATTTCGTTTCAGAAGACGACAGGAACGAGCTTCCAGTTCGTGCCGTATCGCGGCGACGGTCTGGCCGTGCAGGATCTGATCGCCGGGCAGATCGATCTGATGATCGAGCCGTCGTCGAATTTCGTGGCTCAGGTCGGGGCCGGCACGGTCAAGGCGTTGGCGGTGACCGCCAAGACTCGCCACCCGGGCATGCCCGAGGTTCCGACCGTCGACGAGGCCGGGCTGCCGGATTTTTACGTCTCCATCTGGTTCGGGCTTTGGGCGCCAAAGGACACGCCGAAAGATATCATTGCGAGGCTCAATGCCGCCACCGTCGTGGCGTTGGCCGAGCCCGACTTGCGCGCCAAGCTCGGTAAGCTCGGCCAGCAGGTTTCCGACCGCGACCAGCAAACCCCGCTGGCGCTCGGTGCCTTCCAGAAAGCCGAGGCCGAGAAGTGGTGGCCGATCATCAAGGCCGCGAATATCAAAGGCGGATAAGAGCGGCCGGGCGGCACGGTGTTGGCCCAGGGGGACGAGGAGTGAAAGCGTGAAATTTCAACGCCGGCAATTTTTACAACTTTTCGCCACCGCCGCTGTTTTGCCGGTCTTGTCACGCGTCGCGCGCGCCGACGACTGGCCGTCCCGTCTGATCAAGCTCGAGGTCGGTTTCCCGCCGGGCGGCGGTGCGGATGCAGCAGCCCGGATTGTCGCCAACGGATTGACAGACCGCTTGGATCAACAGGTCTTCGTGGAAAATCGACCCGGCGCCGGGGGCCGTGTCATGCTCGACTCGATCGCGCACGCACCGCCGGACGGTTACACGATGATGCTCGCGGCGGGCGCCCCCGCCGTCAGTGGCCTGCTCTATTCGGGATTGAGCTACGACCCGGTCGCCGATTTTACGACGGTTTCGCTGATCGGCACTTATCCCAGTCTCCTCGTCGTGGCGAATTCCTCGCCATTTGCCAAGCTTGAGGACTTCATCGGTTCTGCCAAGGCCAATCCCGGCAAGATCAGTTGGGCGTCGCCCGGGATCGGCTCGGTGCCGCATCTCGCCGGTGAATTGTTCAAGCGCATGGCCGGCATCGACATCACCCATGTGCCGTATCGGGGCGTCGCCGCCGGCGCCATGACCGATCTCCTCGCCGGCCGGCTCGATGCAATGTTCAATACGACCGGCTCGCTGTTGCAGCCAGTCAAGTCGGGGCAGGTGCGCGCCCTTGCGGTGACTTCGGCCAAGCGCTTTCCGTTCGCTCCGGAAATTCCGACGATCGCGGAGTCGGGCGTGCCGGGTTACGAGGCCGTGTCGTGGTACGCGCTCTATGTGCCGGCCCACACGCCCGCAGATATCGTGAAAAAAATAAACAAGATTTGCGTCGCGATGCTGGCCGAGCCGCCGCTGAGGGAGAAATTCGAGCCGCTCGGCATCGTCGCCGGTGGATCCACTCCCGAACAGCTTGCCGGCATGAATGCCGCCGACACCGCGCGCTGGGCGCCTGTCATAAAAGCTGCAAATATCAAAGGCGAATGAGCCGCGGCGGCGCGAACTGGGCGGCAGTTTGATCTAGATCAAATTTGGCGTGGCGAGACCTGCTTAGCTAAATTGGACGCTTGCAACCCTTGCCGATCCTTGCCGCCCATGATGCCGCGCCTGAAATCCTTGATCCTGCGGCTCCTTGACGAGCATCGCCTGATGACGGTCGCCACCAATCGGCCCGACGGCTGGCCGCAGGCGACGACGGTCGGCTACGTCAATGACGGTTACCTCTTGTACTGCTTCATTGCGCGCAACGCCCAGAAATACGCCAACATCCGGCGCGACCGGCGGGTTTCGATCGCGATCGGCAGCGATGCGCCGAACCCTTTTGACATCAAAGGTCTTTCGCTTGCCGGCCAAGCCGACGAGGTCACCGATCGTGACGAATTCGATTACATCGCCAGGCTGCGGCTCAAGCGCTTCCCGGAATATTCGATGCCGGCGCGGTCGCTCTCGAACGCAGCCGCGCTGGACCGCATCGCGCCCGAGCCTTCGCCTGCGAATGTCGTTTTGCTGCGGATCGCGCCCGACGTGATCTCGGTGCTGGACTATTCGAAGGGCTTCGGCCACAGCGACCTTGTGACCTTTTCCGCGAACGATCTCGATGTGCACTTATCGAGTGCCCGGCATCGCTGGAATGGCTTTGGCGAAGCCGGCGCAGCGAAGGGCGACGGTCCGGCGCAAGCCGACGTCGGAGGCGCGTAGCCTTCGCGGGTGCGCTGGGTCTAATACATCACGACGCTGCGGATCGACTCGCCGGCGCGCATCAGATCGAACGCCTTGTTGATCTCGGCAAGCGGCATCGTGTGGGTGATCATCGGATCGATCTCGATCTTGCCGTCCATGTACCAGTCGACGATTTTCGGCACGTCGG
>PLTE01000105.1 GCA_003164375.1 Hyphomicrobiales bacterium
GTCGGCATGAAGCATCCCGACGCGCCGGATATCACGGTCGGCAAAGAGTGATGTGCGGCCAATTTCCGCGCATTCCCGCGAAACTGCGAATCCAGTAGTTTGCTTGCAGGGGCCCCGCTGTCGCGGGGACGAGCGGAAGCCTGGGCCATGCCGGTCCTCTATTATGTCCGTCACGGCGAGACCGACTTCAATGTCGAGGGGCGCCTGCAGGGTCGCCGCGATACCTCGCTCAATGCGCGCGGCCGGCAACAGGCGAGGGCCTGCGGAGAGATCCTGAGCGATCTGTTCGCGCGCGGTGGGCGAAGCGCCGAAGATTTCGATTATGTGGCGAGTCCGTTGCAGCGGGCGCGCGAAACCATGGAAATTCTGCGCAGCACGCTGGGGCTCGATCCGAATAGCTACGCCGTCGAGGACCGCTTGATGGAGATTTCCTACGGCGAGTGGGAAGGATTGACGTTACCGGAAATCGACGCCCGCATGCCGGGACTGCTGGCCGAACGCCAGCGCGACAAGTGGGATTTTGCGCCGTCCGGAGGCGAAAGCTATCGCGAGCTCGCGCACCGTATCGGCGAATGGTATGCGGCGATAACGCGCGACACGGTGGTTGCCGCGCATGGCGGCGGCGTGCGCGCGCTGATGGCGATGTTCAACGTGATGCCGCGGGATGAGGCGACGCACGCGCATATCGCGCAAGGCGTCGTTTATGTGTTCTCCGAAGGCACGATGGCGCGCTACGCGTAAGATCCTCTTGGCCGTTAAAAACAAAAGCGGCCGAACCTAGGTTCGACCGCTTGTCAGGATCACGAAGATCCCGCGAAATCCGAAGTTGACGGCGCTGCCCCAATACGAGGCATGCGCATGTCATTTACTTCGTCTTCTTCTTGGCCTTTTTCTTCTTCGTCGCCATGACTGTATTCCTTGATGTGTGTGGTGAACCTACGGCAGGGTTGGTTCTAGTCGCAGGCTTGATCTCGGTTTTGATCTCGGTCCCTGAGCCTTCGCCCCCTTACCGAGAAGGACCATGCCATAAGACAGTTGCGCTCGCAATCGAAAAACGCAAATAACCCTGATTTTTCCGTAGCTTAACGATTATTCAGCTTGCCATTAATCGATGTTCAGCGACATGAATGCCGCATGAATAATCCCCCGAAGATCGGTCCGCGATGTGCATTGCGCTGGCAGATTCTTGAGCAGAACTTCGCAACCGCGAGAGCATAGTGCGGTTTCTTCCGCGGTTGCGAAGGAGCCATCGCGGCAGCCGCGCGGATTTGACCCGCTGCCACACGCGGGCTACCAAGCCGCAACTAGCCTCAACCTGCTTAGTTTACAGCCATTCAGCGTCGCGCGCGCGTCATGTCGTTCAATACATTTGGTCATTTATTCCGGGTTACGACCTTCGGCGAGAGCCACGGGCCGGCTATCGGCTGCGTGGTCGACGGTTGTCCGCCGCGCATCGCGCTCACCGAAGCCGATATCCAGCCCTATCTCGACCGGCGTCGGCCCGGCCAGTCGCGCTACACCACGCAGCGTCAGGAGCCGGACGCGGTCAAGATTATGTCCGGCGTTTTCCTCGATGCGGCGAACGGTACCCAGGTCACGACCGGCACGCCGATTGCGCTCCTCATCGATAATCTCGATCAGCGCTCGAAAGACTATTCCGACATCAAGGACAAATATCGCCCCGGCCACGCCGACTACACCTATGACGTCAAATACGGTCTGCGCGATTACCGCGGCGGCGGCCGCCAGTCGGCGCGCGAGACGGCGATGCGGGTCGCCGCCGGCGCCATTGCGCGCAAGATCGTGCCGGGATTGAACGTGCGCGCCGCGCTCGTGCAGATGGGGCCGCATCGTATCGATCGCGCGCGCTGGGACTGGGCCGAAGTCGAGCGCAATCCGTTCTTTTGTCCGGATGCGAAGACCGCAGCCTTACTCGGCGATTATCTCGACGGCTTGCGTAAAAGCGGCTCCTCCATCGGCGCGGTCATCGAGGTCGTGGCCGAAGGCGTGCCCCCGGGTCTCGGCGCGCCGATCTACGGCAAGCTCGACGGCGATCTCGCCGCAGCGCTGATGAGCATCAACGCCGTCAAAGGCGTCGAGATCGGCGCCGGCTTTAGCGCAGCCGAGCTTTCCGGCGAGGAGAACGGCGACGAAATGCGCATGGGCAATGACGGCAAGCCGCTGTTTCTGTCCAATCATGCCGGCGGTATTCTCGGCGGCATTTCGACCGGCCAGCCGGTGGTGGCGCGCTTTGCCGTCAAGCCGACCTCGTCGATCCTCAACCCGCGCCGCACCGTCGACCGCAATGGCCATGACACCGAGATATCGACCACCGGGCGTCACGACCCTTGCGTCGGTATCCGCGCCGTGCCGATTGGCGAAGCCATGATGGCATGCGTGATCGCCGACCATTATCTACGCCATCGCGGCCAGGTCGGCGAGCCTCCGGCGTGGCCGTTTCCGCAGCCGGCACGCTGACGGCGCTTCCCGCAGAGAACAAAAAATGGCCGACGACCACCAACGCATCGAAGCCGTCGTCGCCGCGTTCGCGCGCGGCGAGATCGTCGTCGTNNTCATCCGCCACACCTCGGGCATCGTTTGTGCGCCTTTGGCGCCCGAGGAGGCGCGACGGCTGCATCTCGATCCGATGGTAGCGCTCAACGATGCGCCGCTCGGCACCGCGTTCACCGTATCGGTCGACGTTCGCCACGGCCTGACCACGGGGATTTCCGCGGAGNNCCAAGGACGGCGGCGTGCTGATGCGTTCAGGGCATACGGAGGCCTGCGTCGATCTGTGCCGGCTCGCCGGATTGCCGCCGGTGGGGGTGCTCGCCGAACTGATGAACGACGACGGCACCGTGATGCGCGGGCCCGAGCTTGCCGCACTTTCCGAGCGGCATAAACTGGAGCGTATCACCATCGCGGAATTGATCGCCTACCGCCAGGCGCGCGACAAGCTGATCGAACGGGTCGGCGAGTTCCCGGTCGAGTCCGA
>PLTE01000328.1 GCA_003164375.1 Hyphomicrobiales bacterium
GTCTTGGGCAAAACCAAGTCTTGGGTACAACAAAGAGGTAACAGCGTGAAGTTTCATATTGTGTTCGCAGCCGGCGTCGCCTTAGCGCTCGCTTGTCCGCTCTCAGCGCAGGCACAAGGCATTCCCGACGGTATCGCGCATGGCGCCGATGTCGGTAATCAGACGGCCGGCCCGATCGGGGCGGTGGTCGGCGGCGCGGTCGGCGGCGTTATCGGCGGCGTCGAAGGCGTTTTGGGAATAGGCCCCGCTTACGTCGCCTATCCGGCGCCGGAGCCCGTCTATCACCATCGCCATTGGAGGCGGCATGCGTATCGCCACACCCACCACGGCCGGACCACCGGCTAAGCGCGCGACCGTCCAAGCGTAATGGGCGGATTAGCCCATCGGGTCCGCGCTATGCGCGGCCCCGATGACAGGCTCCGGGGTAATCCGCCACTTTAATTTTATGTCATAGCCGGGGATGGCGGGTTACGACTGCGGCTAACCCGCCCTACGGGCTGCGTTCAATGCGGCGCGGCGTCCGGCAGGATCGCTATCATGCGGTCGATCACAACGTCGCCTACGGTTCCCTTAGGAAATTCGATTGTCTGTTCCGGATACGCCGTGCGGCGCCAGATCAGAACGCAACCCCAATGCGGCGGCCTTTCTGCCAGACCACCAGGCAGTTCTTTTTTACGCCGCCGTGGTTGAGGATAAATTTCTTCGGAATGACGTCGCTGCCGTGCACGTCAAGACAGGCGCCCCCGGCGCTGAGGTCGACGATGCTGCAAGCGGTCGGGTTGCTTTTCAGATCAACAAAGAGGATGCCGGTCTTTGAGACCAATCCCGAGGGTTGAACCCTATGAAACCGTCTATGCTCTTGCATTGCGCTCTGTCGCCAAGGGCGTTTCCGAGAGCGATACTAACGGTCGGATTTGTCCGCACGCAATGCCGCCGCGTGCCGTTTACGGCGATTCATGCATCCACGATAAATCATTCGTTGCTTCGATCTTTGCAAGATTAGTACCGGCGAGCCGCGTGCCGCGGGGAACGCGTTACCCGACGGTTGATCATTTGTTAACGCCTCGCCGTCACGCTTCCGGCGGCCGCTGCCGAGAACCCCGATGTATCAAATTGTCTATAGAAGTATCGCAACGCAGGACTTTTCGGATTCCGACCTGAAAAAATTGCTGGTGCGCTCGCGTATGCGCAACAAGGAAGCCGGCGTCACCGGTATGCTGGTGTTCCACGACGGAACTTTCCTGCAGATGCTCGAAGGCGAAAAGCGCGCGGTCATCGACATCTTCACCCGCATCGAGAAGGATCCGCGTCATCGCGGGGTTGCGGTCTTGCATCGCGGGTCCGGGCCTGATGAGCGCGTATTCGGCGACTGGGCGATGGGCTATGCGGATTTCACCGGCGTCGCCGCCATCCTTAAGGGCTTCGTCCGTTTCAATAAGCAATTAAAGCTTGCCGACCTCGATAGCGCGGGCGCCGTGGAGCTTCTCACCGCGTGCGGCCACGACCAGGCGCTCAAGCAAGCATAGCGCTCGGCGCTCCTCGCCGGCGCCGCAACCCCGGCTCGTCGCGCTCGCCATTTTCACTTGCTGCGTCCGCCGGCGTGGCGGTTGTTCAGCCAGTCCGACAACGACAGGGCCGGCGATGGGGGCGCGCGCTTTTTCTTTTTGCCGGGCTTCTTCTTCGGCGGGGCGGGCTTCGGCGGTGCGGCGAGTTCGGCTGCGTCCCGCGCCAGGCGAAGTCCTTTTAAACGCGCGATCTTTGCCTCAAGCGCGTCCGCGGCGGCTTCGTGTTCCGAGACGACGGTCTTACCGTCCTCGACGCCCGGCAGCTTCTTGAATTGAGCGTTAGCCCGCTGTTTGATGAAATTGTCTGACATCCGGCCCACTATGGCCCTTTGTTGGCCCCGCGCCAATAATTATCCGCAATGATAATCCCACGTGACCGCGGCTTGTACTGGTCAAAATTGATCACCAATGCAAATAGGCGACACGAAAGCGTCCACCAAAGAAATCGCCGGCTCGACCGCTTGGGGGCCCGGTTCATGGAACCAAAAAGTGGCGCGACAGGTTATCCCTACCGGTTAGAAGTTTTGGAGGCGCCGCCATGTATCTCTCAAATGAAAGTCTTCTGGTTATCGTTCTGGTCGGTCTTGCTGCCGGATTTTTGGCCGGGCAGATCGTGCGCGGTGCCGGGTTTGGGCTGATCGGCGATCTCATCATCGGCGTGATCGGTGCGTTCGTCGGCGACTGGTTGCTGCCGCTCCTTGGCATTCATCTCGGCGTAGGGATTATCTCCGCGATCATCAACGCGACCATTGGCGCCGTGCTCCTTTTGCTGGTGGTGCGGCTTGTGCGCGGTGGCAGCCGCTTCGGCGGCGGTTGGGGCGGCGGTTGGGGCAGGCGCCGGTGGTTCTAGCAAACCGAGCCCGCAGAGCTGGAGCAGTCGTCGCGTAACGTGCCGACGCTCGATCGGGCCTTCGCGTTTAAGCCACGCGGCCATGCTGCGATCAGAAATCGGGTGGTTCGCAGCGCCGGTCCGCCCGATATGTCCTCCATAGACAAGGAGGACTTTGATCATGCGTTTTCGTATTCAAGGCCTGCCGGCCGAACGATTTGCGCCGTTGTTTGCGCTGCCGGATGATGAACTTGCGCAATATGGCGCGGTGCGGCGGGTGGCCGATGGGCCGCGGCCCTGCCGCGTCAGTCTCACCGATGCAAAACCTGGCGACGAATTGATCCTGGTCAATTACGAGCATCACGCGGTGGCGTCGCCCTATCGGATGCGGTTTGCGATCTTCGTGCGCGAAGGCGAACAAACGTTCGACGCCATCGACGAGGTGCTTGAGCAATTGCGCAAGCGCACGCTCGCGGTGCGCGCTTTCGATGCCGACGCCATGATGACAGGCTGCGATCTGACCGAGGGCGCGCTGCTTGAAGCCGCGATCGCGCGCCAGTTCGCCGATCCCCGCGCAAGCTACTTGCATATCCACTTCGCGGCGCCCGGCTGCTACGCTGCGCGCGTCCAGCGGGCTTAAGCGCGCGGTTTCGTAGGGTGAGGGTAACTTGGCCCACGCGGCGTTATCGCGCCGCCTCGCTGTCGTGCAGGCAGCGGCTGTGGGTGCGGGCGAGGTCGGCATCGAGGTGCGTTGAAACCTCCGCCGGCAGGGCGCAGTTCGGCGACGCATCGCGCGGACCGTAGGAGGAATCGCAATAGGCCTTCGACAGCCTGCCGTTGGCCAGACAGTCCGCATGATCCTTTTGCGTCTGGTCGGCGAGGCGCTTGCACTCGGCCGCCCATGCCGCATCGTGGACGGCGCCCGCGTCCTTCGCACAGGCCTGATAGCGGGTTTCGGCCGCGGCTTGCGCCATGAGCCGACGCTGTTGCAGAGCCTGCTGCTCGGCCAGCCGTCGCGCCTCTTCCGCACGCGCCGCGGCATCGGCGCGGGCCTGTGCCGAAAGGCGCTCGCTTTCGATCTGGGCATCGCGTCCCGGCAAATAGACCGCGTAGTAATAGCCGACGCTTCCCGCGGCGAGCACGATCGCCGCGGCTGCGCCAAGCTTGAGAAGCCCGTCGATCTTTCTTGCCAACGCGAATCTCCGGAGCGATCCGCGTCAGGATATCGCGGCGGCCGGCGCCGTGCACTATTTGGCTTTGAGCTGATCCGCCGATTTCAGAATGATCTCGGGCCGGCCTTGATAGAGCTGCACCGGGCCGCTGATCGCCACGGTCTTGCCGTCGAGCGCGCTTGCGTTCGGAAACTTGGCGACGTCGCCGGCGAAGATCACCGCGGTGAAGGTATTGTCAGGATAACGGCCGCCGATGTCGATGAAGGTCACGCCGGAACGGACGGTGTGGACGTCGCTAACGGCGGCTTCGACCGTGACCGTCTGTCCGACATGGGCCTTGGCATCGGCCGGGGCGATCGTTTCTGCGCGCGCCCGCGGTGCCGCCAAAAGAGACGACGACAAAAACACCGAGAGAACGCCTAGAGCCAGGATGAGCGTTCGCATTTTCATCTCTCCCTGCTAGCTATCGGCCAACGGAACATAACAGGAACAATTAACCGAGGCAACGACAAGCGGGATTGCGTAGTTGACACCACAGACCCCAATCTATGGGTCGGCGGCCCCTCGATTCGGCTTGATTCTCGTTCGAGGCGCTCACGCTACGTTATAGTGAGTGTGTGCAACGCAGATGCGCAACGAAAATTATGACGTCATATCAATCATTTATATCATTCTTTCCCTGTCGTTAGCGCTCGCACTATTGCGTCGTGAGCGGCTCGGGAGTATTGCCGATAGAATGAAGCGCAAACCCGCTCGCACTTTATCGCTCGACGATGTGGACCCCTTCGAAATGGAGGGGTCGTTGGAGGATATTGCCTTCGTCGAGAAGGGAATTGCTGCTTGGGAAAAGAAAATAGGCCGCTGGTCCGCCGTCCTTGCTGAGATGAAAAAAGAGGCGGGAGTCGCGGTTGAGGTGCCGATTAAACCGAAAGCCCCGGCCATGAATGGTATTGTTGAGAAGGTTGTGCGCCGGAAACCCAATACGATCTATCCGACACAGCCTATCGGTACGCTTAAAACTGCCGAGGGCAGCGTAGCGGACGTTGTCTATAAAATTCTTGACGCGGCCGGCGCCCCGATTTCCTACCCGGATTTTCGTGAGAGATTTGTCAAGACAGAGCTTGGCAAAAATATGCTGCCACACGACAAACCATATTACGCCGGGATTCAGCGACTTAAGAAAAAGGGCTACTGCGTCAACTACAAGGGGCGTCTTTCGACGCCAGCTCATCTAAAGAGATTCCTTGCCGATGTTGCAGCCGGTCGTGTCGAAGATTTTGATGCCGCTGATCGATTCGTCAGTAAGTGGGCAGACGCTATTATGGAGGTGCTGCGCGCGCAGCATGGCGAGTGGATTGCCACTCGTGATCTTGTGGAAAAGATAGGTGCGCTGCCGCAGTTCAAGGGTTACAAAAATCTCTACGGCAAGGTTTGCAATGCGCTGAATAACTTGAAGTACCGGCGCAATTTAGTTGAACGAACAGGCAGAGAAAATGCCAAGGGCACGCGTTGGCGCATTTTAGCGCCGGTCGAAGCCGCGACAGAATCTAAAGCTAAGACTAGTGAGGAATTGCCTTTGACGACGCATTAAATAGATCGGCGGGACACTAGGTCCCGCCGATACTGATCGGACGTGGTGCAAGAAGCACAGTTGGGAACTTCTAGGAGGCCGAACCTGCTCAGGGGAGAGCCCGCCCAAAAGATACCGGTATCAAGTCCGGTCGTCCGTCCAAACCCCGGCTGCATACGGGCCGTATCACCGTTGCAGTCGGCAGCCGCCACAAGGGCGGTAGCAGAGGTGGTCCTGGAGGCCACAACGAAGGCGTGGGCAGTTACGGAAGGCCCCGCCGAATTTAACGAGGCGTGTCATGCAACAATGACACACTACGCTGCGCGTCGCCGGGCCCAAACCCGGCGGCGCGTGGTATCTACATATATAAGCCCTTGACTCAATGCAAGTTTTTCGACTTTTCAAGGACTTACGAGGAGCAAAATGGCAGAAAAGCAGCCGGAAGATTCGTTTTCCGAAGGGGAAACTGCGCGCCGGTTAAAATCCATTTTGAAGGGCGCCTTTGCCGACGCACCAACGCCGCTCAAAGAAATTCCAACTCGCAAAGGCACTCAACGCGCCGCCAGAAAAGATCAACGCCGGCCGCGCCGACGGCGCCAACGCAAGAACCGCGCCGCCTGAAATTTAAAGTCCGGCTTAGTGAGATTGATGATAGGTGAGGCGCTTGCCTTCACCGCCACGCACCGCCGCAATCGTGCGGTCGGTGTCGTTGTATCCAAGAGCCTCACGAAAATTATAGCGGAAATCATATTCCGCCAGATAACGGTGCAAGTGCTTTTCG
>PLTE01000279.1 GCA_003164375.1 Hyphomicrobiales bacterium
AACACGATGATGCCGATGACGAAATTACCGCCCATGACGAAGTGGCCGAACGCCTCGATGACGTGGCCGGCGGCGGCGGTGCCCTCGTGGCCGTGGGCGAGGATGAGGCGCGTCGAAGCCAGATTGAGCGCCAGCCGTAGCATCGTGGCGATCAGCAGCACGGTCGGGAAGGCCGAAAATTCGAGCGGCGTCTGAATGAACAGGCTCGTCATCAGGATCAGCACGGAGAACGTGATCGAGATCGCGAGCGAGAAGTCGAGCAATATCGGGGGCAACGGCAGGATGAGGATCACCAGGATCATCATCATGCCGACGGCGAGCGCGATATCGCTGCGCCGAAGCATAGTGCCGAAGTCGGCCAGCCGCGACATCGCCGTGTCGCCGCCCTGCGCCGGAATTGCGTCAGCCATGCGGGTTGATCCGCTCCGTCTGCGGTCGCGTGATTCAAAGCTATGCACGGCGGCTGGTGGGCCGCCGGCACGGAGAAGTGGAGCCGCGCTCGAGTCCAAGGCTGTCCCCGTCAGTGCGGTGAAAACGGGCACGCCTCCCAGGCAAAATGTGCCGGGTATATGGTTAGCGGGTGGTTAACGACAGGCGGCGCGATCGGCGCTAAAACCCCGATGGGCGCCGCCAAAGGGCAAGAATCGGAAGGTTTGAGGTAGGATGTCGTCGATTTATCGTATTGCCGTGATCGCCGGCGCGATGGGTGCAGCGTCTGTCGCCTGGGCCCCGGTTGCGTGCGCCGACGGCATCGAGCCTGGCTTGTGGAAGATCATCACCCGAACCGCAACCGGAGGCGTGATCGGGCCGCCGCATGAATCGTCGAAATGCCTGACCGCCGCGCAGACCGGTGACCTTGCCACCACATTCTCGCCGGTTGCCGGCACCGTCAATTCCGTCTGCGCGCCGATCGAACGTAGCCTTGTCGGTCCGCGCCTCATCTGGCGGCTGGTCTGCAAGGGGCAACTCGATATGGAACTGACCGGCGAGTTCAACTTCGACAGCCCGCATCATTACACAGCGACAGTGCAGACCAAGGCGGCCATGGCGGGGACGCCGATGGTCGATTCGCAAAATACCCTCGAAGGGCAATGGCAATCCGCATGCTCGCCCTAGCTGCTCGCGCGGCTTTATGCTCCGCCTGCGCCGCGATCCTGGCGGTTTCCGTCGCCTTCGCCCAACAGCAGCCTGCCGCTTTCGTCGACGCAGCCACGATCGTGCCGGGTTTAGTCGCCGACATGCGTTACGCCGGGTCGCATAATTTCGTCGGCCGGCCGATTGACGGCTACCAAGCGCCGCGCTGCCTGCTCACGCAGGACGCCGCCGCGGCGCTCGCTGCGGTCGGTCGCGATCTCGCGGCCCAAAACCTCGTCATCAAGGTGTTCGACTGCTACCGGCCGGCGCGAGCGGTGGCGAACTTCGTGCGCTGGGCGCGCGATCTCGACGACACCGCCGGCAAGGCGGAATTTTATCCCGATGTCGATAAGCGGACTTTGTTTCGCGACGGTTATATCGCCTCGCATTCCGGCCATTCGCGCGGCTCGACCATCGATCTGACGCTTGCGACGGCCGACGGTCACGAAGTCGATATGGGCACGCCGTTCGACTTCTTCAGTCCGCGGTCATGGACCGCCGACTCGACGATTACGCCACAGCAGCATGCGAACCGCATGCTGCTGGCGTCGGCGATGCGGCGGCGCGGCTTTCACGGCTACGACAAGGAATGGTGGCACTTCACGCTGCGCAATGAGCCGTTTCCGGAGACGTATTTCGATTTTCCGGTGCAATGACTGGGACCATCGAGCAGCGGGTTCAGCGCAACGAGCTTGCGACCAGATACGCGCCGAGCAGCAGCATGCCGATGAAAAAGCAGCGGCGGAACATCGCGGCGGACAAGCGCCGGCGGAGCGCTTGTCCGACCCACATTCCGGCGCATGCGGCCGCCAGCGCGACGAGCGTCGGCGCGGCCATGGCAACGTTGAGCGCGCCCGCGAACACAAGGTTGGCGGCGAGTGCAATTGTCGAGACCGCGAACGCCAGGCCCAAGGCCTGCACGAACTCCTCCTTTTCCAACTCGATCGCTTGCAGATAGGGCACGGCCGGAATGACGAACACGCCGGTTGCGGCGGTGATGAGTCCCGTTGCTGCCCCGATCGCCGGGCCGAGCCACGGCTCGTAGATTCTGGCGATCGTGAAGCGGGTTGAGCGAAATCCCGTGCCGGCATAGGCGAGGAGCGCCACGCCCAAAAACAGGCCGCTGTATTGGGCGCGGGTTCCGGTCATCAAGCCGGCGCTGGCCCAAGTCCCGAGGCATAAGCCGATCAGCAACGGCCACAGGCGGCGAATGCTCGACCACAAAAAAGGTCCCGCCGTCATCTGCCAAATATTTGTGAGGAAGGAGGGCAGCACGAGAATCGCCGCCGCCTGCAACGGCGTCATGACGATGGCGAGCAATCCCATCGAGATGGTCGGTAGGCCGAGGCCTATGACGCCCTTGGCCAATCCCGCCAACGCGAACACGGCGGCGATGAAGACAATTCTCTCATCCAACATCGGGTCAGACTGCTACGGCCGATGACCTTTCGCAATTCGCAGCGCAAGCAGTCTGCCTTCGGCAGCGACATAGGCTGCAACGGGCTCCGCGACAGCGGCTTAGGCCGCGGATCACAGCCCCAGATAAAACTTTTTGATCAGGTCGTTGTTGTTGAGCTCGTCGGTCGAGCGGCCCTCGAAGGCGATCTTGCCGTGCACGATGACGTAGCCGCGGTCGGCGATGCGGATTGCCTGGGTAAAGTTCTGCTCGGCCATCAAAACGGTGAGCGAATAGCGCTGTTTCATCTCATTGATCGCGTCTATCGTGCGGCTGACCAGGATCGGCGCCAAGCCCACCGAGGGTTCGTCGACCAACAGGATTTTCGGCGCCAGCATCAAAGCGCGACCGAGCGCGAGCATTTGCTGCTCGCCGCCCGACATGCTGCCGGCAAACTGCCGGCGCCGCTCGGCAAGGCGCGGAAACGTCTCGTAACAGACCGCGAGGTTGCGTGAGAGCTCGACGCGCGCCTTGGGACGGAACGCACCGAGCAACAGGTTTTCTTCGACCGTCAGCAGCGGAAACAGCCGGCGGCCCTCCGGAACCAGCGCGATGCCGAGATCGACGATTTCCTCGGTGGTGCGGCCGACGAGATCGTGATGGATGCCGTCGATCTCGGCGATAATCGAGCCCTGGCTCGGCCGCACGATGCCCATGATGCACTTCATCAGCGTCGACTTGCCGTTGCCGTTGGTGCCAAGCAGCACCACGGTCTCGCCGCCGTCGACCTTGACCGAGACGTCGTCGATCACGCGCACCGCGCCATAGGCGGCGTGAATGCCGGCGATGGTGAGGCTGCTAGCCAAGATAGGCCCTTTCCACTTCCGGATTGCGCATCACCTCGTCCGGCTGGCCGTCGGCGATCTTTCGTCCGGACACCAGCACGACGAGGCGGCGCGAGAAGCTCATGACCGCGCGCATGATGTGCTCGATCAGGACGATGGTAACGCCCTTTTCGTTCAAGCGCAGCAACAGCGCCAATATGTCCTCGACCTCCGAATGGGTAAGACCCGCCATCGCTTCGTCGGCGATCAACAGCTTCGGCTCTGCCGCCATGGCGCGCGCCAGTTCGAGCTTGCGCATCTCGACTTGGGTGAGATCGCGCGGCAGCCGCCGCGCCTTAGCGTCGAGGCCCACTTCGCGCAACAGGTCGACGCATTGGGCTTCGATGTCGTGCGCGGCGCGATGCGTGCCGCGCGCCGCGACGGCATACAGAAGGGGAATACGGATATTGTCGAGCAGGCTGAGGCTGGCGAATGGGCGCGGCAGCTGAAAGCTGCGTGACAGCCCCAGCCGCGTGCGCTGATGCGCGGCGAGGCCGTCAATGGGTCGGCCGTCGAAATTGACGGTGCCTTGTTCATTGCGCAGCGTGCCGCAGATGCAATTGACCAGCGTCGACTTGCCGGAGCC
>PLTE01000299.1 GCA_003164375.1 Hyphomicrobiales bacterium
CGTTGGTCGATTTCACCTCGAACACGCCGTCGCCGATTTCGAGGACGGAAATATCGAAGGTGCCACCGCCAAGGTCGTAAACCGCGATCGTGCCGGTCTTGGTCTTGTCGAGCCCGTAGGCGAGCGCAGCGGCCGTCGGCTCGTTGATGATGCGCAGCACTTCGAGGCCGGCGATCTTGCCGGCATCCTTGGTGGCCTGGCGCTGGGCATCATTGAAATAAGCCGGAACGGTAATGACGGCCTGATCGACCTTGGCGCCGAGATAGGCCTCCGCCGTTTCCTTCATTTTTTGCAGGATGAACGCGGAAATCTGCGACGGCGAATAGGTCTTACCCTCGATCTCCACCCAGGCGTCGCCATTCGAGGCGCGCGAAATCTTGTAAGGGACGAGCTTCTTGTCCTTTTCCACCATCGGATCGTCGTAACGGCGGCCGACAAGACGCTTGACGGCGAAAATCGTGCGCTCCGGATTGGTCACCGCCTGGCGTTTTGCCGGCTGGCCGACCAGCCGCTCACCCTCGTCGGTAAATGCGACGATGGATGGCGTGGTGCGCATACCCTCTGCGTTCTCGATGACCTTCGGCGTCTTGCCTTCCATAACGGCGACGCAGGAATTTGTGGTCCCGAGATCGATACCGATGACCTTGCCCATGGTCTTTACTTCCTCTCTCTTGCGGCAGGTCGGGCAGGCCCGAATGGCGCCCTAGAGTCCGACCCCCTTATCACAACTCTCAACCGTCCCAAGCACAGCCGCGGGTCATCGCTGCAAATCTACTACTTGCCCACTGGCTGCTTCGGACAATTTTCCCTTGGCTCATATAGGAGGGCGGCTCCGCCCTGCAAGGCAGGAATGCCGGCTCGCGGACCCCGCCCTGCCATTCCCGCACAAGAGGGACAGGCGCGGCGACGGTCACGGCGGGTGCTGTTTCGCAGAAGGGCATTGAGCTTCTTTTAACGGTGTCGGGCCGAGCGTCGAATTCGACCGGCCGTGCTAGCCCGGCATTAAGAAAAGCCTGCCACGGATGACACGGGCGAGGCGTAACGCGCCAACGGCCGGCCGGTATCGGCTCCGCAACTCGCCCGCGGCCGGGGAGACGTCATGCACGTCAGCAATGTCGGGTTCGACACAATGCCCCCGCCTACCGCCGCGGACCAAGATCCAGTTCGCAGGTTTGCCGAGTATCTGCCGCGGCCGCTCCGTTTTCTCGGTGTCGGCGGGCTTGGGCTGATCACTGATCTTGCGATTTTCACCGTCATTATTGCCCATAGCCCGCACCCGCTGCTGGCGCGGCTGGTCTCGCTCGCGGCGGCGACGCTGGTGACCTGGCGGCTCAATCGCGCGCTGACCTTCGATCGAAGCGGTCGCCACCCTGCCAACGAGGCGCTGCGCTACGCCATGGTCGCCTTCTCCGCTCAGACCGTGAGCTACACGGTGTTCGCGCTCCTCATCGTCACCATCCTCGCTGCGCTGCCGCAGTTGGCCGTGTTGATCGGCGCCGCTGCCGCCGCACTCGTCTCCTACGGCGGCCAGGCGTTGTTCGCCTTCCGGCCGAGCGGTCCGGCCGCCGATCCGCAGCGACCCGCATAGGCGCCGACATGGCCAGCCGCGACATGACAATCGATGCCGAAGTCTTCGTGATCGGCGCCGGACCCGCCGGCCTCACCGCGGCCTATTGTCTGACCAAGGAGGCGCGGTCCGTCATCGTCATCGAGCGCGACCCGGTCTATGTCGGCGGCATCAGCCGTACCGTCGATTACAAAGGCTATCTCTTCGACATCGGCGGCCACCGCTTCTTCTCCAAGTCGAAGGAGGTCGTGGCGCTGTGGCAGGAAATCCTGCCCGATGATTTCATCGCGCGGCCGCGGCTGTCGCGCATCTATTACAACGGCAAATTCTTCGCCTACCCGCTCAAGGCGTTCGAAGCGCTGTTCAAGCTCGGCGTATTTACCAGCGCGGCGTGCTTGCTGTCCTACGCCTACGCAAAAATCTTCCCAGTCGCACGCGCGCGCACCTTCCACGAATGGGTGCGCAACCAGTTCGGCGAACGGCTGTTCCAGATCTTCTTCAAGACCTACACCGAGAAAGTGTGGGGCATGTCGTGCGACGAAATCTCCGCCGATTGGGCCGCGCAACGCATCAAGGGCCTCGATCTCACGACGGCCGTCATCAACGGGCTGAAGCGATCGCTGCGGTTCGGCGCCAAGGCAACAGCAAAGGCCAACGCAGGCGGCGGCACCGTCAAGACGCTGATCGAGAGCTTCCAATACCCGCGCAAGGGCCCGGGCATGATGTGGGAGGCGGCGGCGCGCAAAATAACGGCGCGGGGCGGCCGGATCATGATGGGCCGCGAGCTTGTCGCGCTTGAATTCGACGACGCCCAGAATCTTTGGCGCATCGAGGTGACGACTGCACGCGGCGGCCGTGAAAGTTTTACGGCGCGCCACGTCGTCAGCTCGGCGCCGTTGCGCGAGCTGGTGGCCCGGCTCAAGCCGGCCCCGATCTCGCTCCTGCATGCGCGGGCGCTGCGCTACCGCGACTTCCTCACCGTGGCGCTGATGGTGCGCAAGGACGAGCTGTTTCCGGACAACTGGATCTACATCCATGACCCGAGCGTGAAGGTGGGCCGGGTGCAGAATTTCCGCTCCTGGTCGCCCGAGATGGTGCCGGCCGGCATGAGCTGCCTCGGCCTCGAATATTTCTGCTTCGAGGGCGACGGCCTCTGGAACGCCCCCGACCGCGATCTCATCGCGCTGGCAAAAAAGGAAGTTGCAGAAATCGGTCTTGTCGCCGCAGCCGACGTGATCGACGCCTGCGTTGTGCGCCAAGCCAAGGCTTATCCGGTCTACGACGAAGACTATCGCAACAATGTCGCGGCCATCCGGCTCGACCTCGAGGGCAGGTATCCGACATTGCATGTCGTCGGCCGCAACGGCATGCACCGNNGCACCGCTACAACAACCAGGACCACGCGATGATGACGGCGATGCTGACCGCCCGCAATATTCTTGCAGGCTCCAGGCTCTACGACGTGTGGAACGTCAATGAGGACGCCGAATATCATGAGGCGGGCGCCTCCGGCGCCCAGCATGCGCTCAAAAGCGTGCGGCTGGTGCCGGAGAAGACGGCCGCGGAGCGCGCGGCCTAAATCGCGGCCGCTTCAGCCTGAATCGATTGGCGCCGCAGAATCCCATCGCTTTGCGCCAGACGCCACAGCAGGCGGCATGCGAAGGCGATCAGCACGATCGGCGCGAGCGGTATCCATCCGACAGCGGCAATCATCATAGTGACCGGCAGCGACCACACCGCGATCAGAAGCCAATGGTCGCGCATGGTGTTGTCGGCGCGCTGGCGCAACAGCGCCACCACGAAGCCCAAGACCACCATGTCGTAGTTCAGAATATAGGGCGTGAACAGAAAGGTTGCGGTGACAAAGAGCGCCAGCGAAAGCGCCGGATCGCGACGTTTCCAATAGGTCCACACCACCGCAGCCAGCGCGAGCGCAGCGATCAGCCCCTGCAGCCCCCAGGCGACGCCCAGAGGTAGGTGCACAAGACGCGCGCCGAAAAACACCGACGACACCATCGCGAACAGCAAATCGCCGCCGTGCTCGGTAAGCCATTGCTGTTGCGGCACAACCTTCTGCCAGTATTCGAGCCAGATCGGCCAGCCGAACAGCAGCGCTGTCGCGGTAACCAGCACCGCTGCGGTCGCCACCGCCGCCGCGATCGTCAGCCAGCGCCGCTCAAGCAGAAGGACCACTGGCAGCAACAGGCCTAACTGCGGCTTGACGGTGAGAATGCCGAACAGCACACCGGCGAGCACCGGCCGGCGATCGAGGCAGACCAGGCCACCTATCAAAAGCGCCGCGGTATAGAAGCCGTTCTGACCGAAGAAAACACAGACTGCGACGGCGGGCGCAGTCGCGACGAACAAGAGCCGTTGACGCGCGATGACAGGTGAGCAGGCGACCACATAGAGCGCGACGCCGATGACGCACCAGGCGAGATAGGCAGGCAAATACGGCAGCAGGCCGAACGGCCAGATGAACAGCAGCACATGCGGGGGGTAGGACCAGTAATGTTCGAGGTAGGCGGTCCCGAGCATTTCGCGCAAGGCCGCGTTATAGGCCTGCGCATCGAACCACGGCGCCGGACCGCCGGCAAAGACCGAGCGACCCCCCATCCAGGTGTTGAGGAAGTCGCGGCCGAAAACGAAATGCGTACCGTCGACCCACGGCTTATCGATTGGCGGGAAGCCACCGAGCAACAGATAAGCAATCTCCAGCGAGACGAAGAAGGTGGCGGCGGCCACCGTCAGTTTAGCATAGACGTCTTCGACCGGCGATTTGCCGGCAGAGCTGGCTGGCGCCAGCAGCCCAAGGCGCGGAGAAAGCAGAGACATCGCGGGAACGGTGACCGGGAGCGGTAAAAATCCGATGAAGGCGCGGCCAACCCCGGTCGCGCTTACGTCCCGTTACGTTTGAGTACGGCAAGCCCGTCGGCGCTGCCCGCTTCCCTGTAATTTGCGGCGGCAAGCGCCGATAGGTCGCGATCGGCCTTCACCCATTCGCTCCAGGAAGCGCCGTGGCCGTCAACGGCAATCCGGTCCGGGCGCTGATCGAGGATAATGATATCGGGCTTACCATCGCGAATTTCACCGATCAGCCGCTGCCGTTCCGCTTCCAAATAGGTTGCGAGGCGCCGATCCGTCGCTTCGTCGAGACCGCCGCCGATGCGTAGAGCTGTGGCATCCAAGGTGACCCAGAGGCCCATGGAGGATGAAATCCACCGCCCTCCCACCATCCGCACCAGAGGGTGACCGAGGGCGCCGTCGTCCGAAATAACGACGATCGAGGGATGCGGCGGCGCGACCCGCCTGACCAGTGCGGCAGCGGCGCGGGTGTCGACCGCAACATTAAACCACGCGAATGACCACGCGGCGATCACGTAAAGAATGACATAAAGCGCGACAATCGCGCAGATACTGATGAAGCCACCGCGCTCGCCGGGCTGTTCCGCCGCCCGACGGCGAAACGCGGCGGTAAGATCGAGCGCGATCAGGACCAGCGCCAGCATTGGATAAGATTGATAGCCCCAACCTTTGCCTTGGATGACGAAGGCGGCCGCGAATCCCGCCGACGCCATCAGCAACACCAGTCGCACCGCATTGCCGCCGGTTCCGCGGCTCAGCCCGAGCACGACCAGAATGGCCCCGGTCCAGAGTATCACTGGCATGCTGATCAGACTGTCCACGAGCGATAGCCGCACCGGCAGATAGACATCCACAACCTCCGGCATCACATCGGTGATGAAGGCGCGACAGAAGATGACGACGCAGATGCCGTAGAGTGCGGCTATCGCCACCGCCATCCAGTTCTCCATGACGAGCAGCGTGCGCCAAGAGCGCGAATAGTGCGCTGCGGCTGCCGCGGCCAGAACAAGAGCCAGAGCGAAATGCGGCTTGATGCAGATGGTCACGCCCGCTCCCGCCCCTGCGACCAGGCAATGCCACAACAGAGGCTTGGCGCTCTTAGCGCGCGCGGCCAAAACCGCGAGCGCGGGCAGCACCGCGATCAGCGCAATATGCTCGCGCTCGCCGAAGGTCTGGGCCGGCAAGATTGTCAGGACCGCCAGAGTGAAGAAGGCGGCGGACCAGCCGTTCAGATTATCGAGCGATCGATAACGGCGGAGGATGTCGCTGGAGATGCCGAGACTGACCAGCGCGCCCAGGAAGACCAGGGCGTCGACAACGATTTCCGGAGCCCAGCCGAGCGCTCGCGCCAGGGCGACCGCGGGCAGATACAGGAAAACCGTCGCCGGCGGATTCACCTCAATGAGATCAATGTAAAGGCGTTGCCCGTCGAGGATCTTTTCCGACAGCGTGATGTCCCAACTGACGTCGGTATTGGCGACGACGAAGTGGCGCACCACCACCGCCAGCCCCAGGATCACGACCAGCGGCAGCCATTTTCGCAACAGATCGTCGCGCCGAATCGGCACCGTGAAGTGAGCGGTGCTGGTCGGCGCGGAGACGATGCTCATCGCGACACCGCCCGCGCGGCGCGCGGCTCCTCCGCAGCGCCGCGACCCAGAAACTCCGCTGTGCGGTCAAAGCCCGTGCACTTGGCGACGACATAAAGCGGCCGATGCTTCACCTCTGCGAAGATGCGGCCGACATAGAGCCCGACGATGCCCGTCATCAACATATTGGCGCCGCACAGGAAGGCGACGACGACGATGGTCGAGGTCCAGCCGTCGACCACGCGGCCACCGAACAGGCGCAGGGCGATGGCATAGATGCCATAAGCCATCGCCAGGCCCGNNAAAGCCCAGAAGGCCGCTGACCGCCAACCGGATCATCTTGGCGAGCGGATATTTGGTGGCGCCGGCGGCGCGCGGCGCGCGACGGAAACGCACTTCGGTCTGCTTGAAGCCGAGCCAGGCGAACATACCGCGCACGAAACGATCCTGTTCGGGCATTTGCCGGAAGGCTTCGAGAACTTTGCGGTCGATTAGCCGGAAGTCGCCCACATCGATCGGGATCTTGACGGTTGAGATGCGATTGGCGAGCCGATAGAACAGCGCGGCCGTAAAGCGTTTGAAGCGGGTTTCGCCATCCCGCTCGCAGCGCTTGGCGTGGACGATATCGAAGCCCTCGCGCCAAGCCGCGATCATCTCATGCACGACTTCCGGCGGGTCCTGTAGATCGGCGTCCATGACAATGACCGCGGCGCCCGCGGCCGCATCCATGCCCGCGGTGATTGCGATCTGGTGGCCGAAATTGCGCG
>PLTE01000285.1 GCA_003164375.1 Hyphomicrobiales bacterium
CGGCATTGGTGTAGCCGACCAGCGCGACGATCGGATAAGGCACGCGGCGGCGGCTTTCGCGATGCAGTTCGCGCGTGCGCTTGACCTTGACGAGTTCGCCCTCGATCTTGGCGAGACGCTCTTCGATCAACCGGCGGTCGGCTTCGAGCTGGGTCTCGCCGGGCCCGCCGAGGAATCCGAAGCCGCCGCGCTGGCGTTCGAGATGGGTCCAGGTGCGTACCAGCCGGCCCTTCTGATAGGTCAGATGCGCGTGCTCGACCTGAAGCGAGCCTTCGCGGGTGCGCGCCCGGCGGCCGAAAATCTCCAGAATGAGACTGGTGCGGTCGAGCACCTTGGCGTTCCAGGCCTGTTCCAGATTGCGCTGCTGCACCGGCGTGAGCGCGCAATCCATCACCACGATGCCGGCTTCGAAGCTTTTGACGAGGCCCGAAATCTCTTCGACCTTGCCCTTGCTGAGATAGGTCGCGGGACTGAGCGCGCGCAGCATGACGATGCCGGAGTGTTCGACTTCGAGGTCGATGGCGCGCGCCAGGCCTACGGCCTCATCGAGCTTCGCCTCGGCCGAGCGGTCGGTTGAACTTGCGTCAGCCTTGGCGCGAACGTCGGCCCGCCGCAGCACCGGCTCGATGACGAGCGCGCGGGCGGTTGCCGAGCGGGTGGGGCTCAGCCGGTCAGTGCCCGTGTCGCGACGGCGCGGCTCCAATAAACTCTAGTCCCCAGCCGGCGGTTCTTCAGCGCCTTCGAACAGCTGGACCGGATGCCCCGGCATGATGGTCGATATCGCGTGCTTGTAGACGAGTTGCGAATGCCCGTCGCGACGCAACAGCACGCAAAAATTATCGAACCAGGTCACCACGCCCTGAAGCTTGACGCCGTTCACCAGAAAAATGGTGAGCGGAATTTTGTTTTTGCGGACGTGATTGAGGAAGGTGTCTTGTAGGTTTTGTGCGCGGTCGGCTGCCATGGCCGTTGTTCCGTTCGTTGTACCGCGGGCCCCTGCCCCGCGGGTCGTTTCTTGTACCCCTTCGCACCCCATCCGACGTTCCCGGGTCGGACGATCCCGAAGGAACAGCCATTAGAGGGCGCGGCGGCGGGCGATGCAAGCCCAAGTTGGAGGGAAGTTGAAGAGAAGTGGGGGCTCAAGCATGCTTACTCCGCCCCGACGTAGCGATGAAACTCCAGCCGTAGCATTCTAGCGACCGGCCCGGGCTTGCCGTCGCCGATGACATGGCCGTCGATCGACACCACCGGCAGCACGATTTGGGTCGCCGAAGTCACGAAGGCCTCGCGCGCGGCGTAGGCTTCCTCGAGCGCGAAGTCGCGCTCTTCGACGCTGACACCCCGCGCCTTGATGACCTCGAACGCGACCATGCGCGTAATGCCGCGTAGGATGGCGTGGTCGGCTTGGCGCGTTACGAGGTTGCCATTCGCCGTGACGATCCAGGCATTCGACGATGCAGCTTCGGTGACGAAACCGTCTTTGTCGACGAACCATGCGTCCCGCGCGCCCTGGTCGATCGCGGCCTGGCGCGCCAAGACGTTAGGCAGGAGGCCGACGGTCTTGATGTCGACGCGGCCCCAGCGGTTATCCGGCACACTGACGACCCCTATTCCTTTTTCGGCGAGCGCTTCGTTCTTCGTCCTGCTGAGAGAGCGCGCCGTCACCACCAGGCTCGGCGCCACTTCGGGTGCCGGAAAAGCGGGATCGCGCCGCGCCACGCCGCGGCCAATCTGCAGATAGACGAAGCCGTAGCCGATACGGTTGCGCGCGACGACCTCGCGCAGCACCACGCCGAGCGCGCGCGGCGTCACCGGCATGGCGATGCGTATTTCAGTGAGCGAGCGCTTGAGCCGTTCGAGATGCCGCCGCTCGTCGATCAGGCGGCCTCCCCTCACCTCGCAGACTTCATAGACGGCGTCGGCGAATTGGTAGCCGCGATCCTCGACGTGGACCTTAGCCTCACGGAACAAAAGATAGCGGCCGTTAACGTAAGCGATGCGCGACATCGGGACTCAGTCGATCCCCAGCGCCTTGAGCTTGCGATGCAGCGCCGAGCGTTCCATGCCGACGAATTCGGCGGTGCGCGAGATGTTGCCGCCGAAGCGGTTGATCTGCGCCAACAGGTATTCGCGCTCGAACACTTCACGCGCTTCGCGCAAAGCCAAACTCATCAAGTGCTCGCCGCCATTGCCGTTCGGCATGTTGGGAATCATCGAGCCAACGTCCTGCGGCAACATCGACGCGGTGATCACGGCATCGGGATCGCCGCCGGCCAGTATCATCAGCCGCTCCACATTGTTGCGCAGCTGGCGCACATTGCCCGGCCAATCGTGCGACTGCAGGACGGCGAGCGCGTCGGCGCCGACATTGCGCCGCGGCAGCCCGGTGACTTGTGAAATCTGTGTCATGAAATAGTCGACAAGTTCCGGAATGTCCTCGCGCCGTTCGGCGAGCCCCGGCACCTTGATCGGCACCACCGAAAGCCGGTGATAGAGATCCTCGCGGAATTTTCCGACCGCAATGTCGGCTTCGATGTTGCGGCTGGTCGAGGAGACGATGCGCACGTCGACCGTGACCTTGGTATTGCCGCCGACGCGCTGGAAGGTCTGATCGACCAGGACACGCAAGATCTTGTTTTGGGTCTCGCGCGGCATGTCGGCGATTTCGTCGATGAACAGCGTGCCGCCATGGGCTTCTTCCAACGCACCGACCTTGCGGCTGTGCGCGCCATTGCCGCCTTCGACGCCGAACAATTCGACTTCCATGAATTCCGGCGTGATAGCGGCGGCATTGATCACGACGAACGGTCCGTCCGTCCGCCCCGAATGAGCGTGAATGGTGCGTGCCGCGAGCTCCTTGCCGCTGCCGGGCGGTCCGACGATCAAGACCCGGCTGTTGGTCGGCGCCACTTTTTCGATGGTCTGGCGCAACTGGTTGGCGGCGGGCGAGCGGCCCACCAACGTCGCGGCGAGCGGGGCGAGTTGCTTGAGCTCCCGCACCTCGCGCCGCAGCCGCGAATTTTCCAGAGCGCGTTCGGCCACCAGCAACAGCCGGTCGGCCTTGAACGGCTTCTCGATGAAGTCGTAGGCGCCGCGTTTGATGGCCGAAACCGCGGTTTCGATATTGCCGTGCCCCGAAATCATCACGATCGGCAATTCGGGATGCTGCTGCTTGAGACCGTCGAGCAATTGCAACCCGTCGAGCCGACTGCCTTGCAGCCAGATATCGAGGAACACCAGATTGGGCCTTCGCGCGATGACGGCGCCGAGCGCCTCGTCGCTGTCGCGCGCGGTGCGAGTGCCGTGACCCTCGTCCTGCAGGATACCCGCGACCAAATCGCGAATGTCCGCTTCATCGTCGACGATGAGAATATCGGATGCCATGATCTGCCTGTCGCAGTTTTTCTCGTTAAATCATACGTAGTATTGTCACTCTGCCGCCGCGCGAGGTTGGAGCGACGGCTCTCGTGTCGCCTCAAGAGGCGACACGATAAAACGCAGTTGCATCCCGGCGCCGCGGGCGCCGGGAATCTTATCGGAGGCGTCGCGCAATTCGATGCGGCCGCCATGTTCTTCAAGGATTCGGCCGACGATGGCGAGGCCGAGGCCGGTGCCTTTTTCCCGAGTCGTCACATAGGGTTCAAGCAGGCGCGCGCGGTTTTCCTTGGGGAGGCCTATGCCGTTGTCGATCACATCGACGACCACTTCCATGCCCTCGCGTTGCGCCCGCACAATAATGCGGCCGCGACCGAGTTCGGCCGGCGGCACGGCGGCGATAGCCTCGGTCGCATTCTTGATGATATTGGTCAGAGCCTGCGAAATCAGCCGTCGGTCGAAGCGCGCCGGCATCGCATCGGCGGCGAGATCGACATCGAAATCGATGTCGGGATGGCCGACGCGCAGCAGGAAGACGACCTGACGCACGGTTTCCGCCACGTCCTCGTCGGCGATTACGGCCTTGGGCATGCGCGCGAAGCGTGAAAACTCGTCGACCATACGCTTGATATCGTCGACCTGCCGTATGATCGTCTCTGTGCACTGCTGGAAGACGGCGGGATCCTCGGTGATTGATTTGCCGTATTTGCGGCGCAGCCGTTCGGCCGACAATTGGATCGGGGTCAGCGGATTCTTGATCTCGTGTGCTATGCGCCGGGCAATGTCGGCCCAGGCCGAGGTGCGCTGCGCCAGCACCAATTCGGTAATGTCGTCGATGGTGATGACGAAGCCATGCTCGGATTCGGTCGCCTGCTCGCTGGTGACGCGCACCGAGTAATTGCGTTCCTGGTCATCGCGGGTCACGGCAATCTGACGCTGCACCAGGCGCTGATTGCCGCTCCGCCCGGCTTCGAATATTTCGGCGAGTTCGGGCGCGACCTTGGCGAGCGGCTGACCGAGCACCTCATTTTCGACTCGTCCGATCAATCGCTCCGCCGAGCGGTTGAGAATGGAGATCCGGCCCTCGGCGTTTCACCGAAGCGGTGCTCGCCGGCGCCAGCGCCGGCGTCATCGGCGTCAACGCCGAGGGCCGGATCTCCATTCTCAACCGCTNNTCGGCGTTGACGCCGATGACGCCGGCGCTGGCGCCGGCGAGCACCGCTTCGGTGAAACGCCGCCGGCTGTCGATGAGATCGCGGGCGCGCACGATATCGTCATGCTGGGTGCGCAGCTCCTGCGTCATGTTGTTGAACGTTTCGCCCAATCTCGCAAGGTCGCCTTCCGAGCGGCGGACGGGCACCTGGATGTTAAGATTGCCGGTCGAGACTTCGTTGGCGGCGCCGATCAAGCGACGGATCGGAGCGACCAGCCGATTGGCGAAATCGAGTCCAATCCAGGCGGAAGACAAAAGGACGATGAGCGCAATGACGGCGAACATCAATGCAAAGGCGATCTGAATGCCGAGACTATGGGCTTCGAGATCGCCGTATTCGGCGAGGCTCTGCGATGTCGCTCGCAATTGCTTTACAACTTGGGGATTGAGCAATCCGGCCACGTAAAGATACATGTCGTCGTAACCATGCAGCTTGACGACGGCGGCGGCATGATCCCCGAACACGGCCTGCGGATCCGCTTCAGTGACCGCCGCCAACACTTCGGCGGTCGGCAGCACAATTTTTGCGTCGGCGGGAACATCGGCGCGCAGCACCGTCGAACCGTCGCTTTTGATGATGATCGCGGCGGAAAGCCCGCGTTGGGTGGCTTCGGCGGTGAGCAATTGCTGGAATTGGTCACGGTTCTGATCGAAAAGCGGCTTGGCGCGGCTGAGATCCGACGCGACCGCCACATCCTCAGCGCGAATAGCCTGCACATGTTCGTTGATATAGGCCTCGGCCACGATCAGCGACTGCTCGATCAAGACCCGCGTGTGGTTCGAGAAGAAACGATCAAGGCCTCGATGAAGAGTGGTCGAAGCAACCCCGGCGACAAGGATAGTCGGCACCGCTGCGATCACTGCAAACAGGCTGACGATTTGCACGTGCAGCCGCGAGCCTGCGCGGCCTCGACGCCGCGCCTGGACCGNNGACGGCGAGAAACGTGACGACAACGCTCTGAACGGGATCGATCGGGGTCAGCCCGGCAAGCACCAAAAAGGTCGCCGTGGCCGAGAGCAACGCAATGCCGACCGCGACGGCTCCGAGCAGCCGCGAGGCAACTGGCACCGGTGCAGCGACCGCCGGATCGAGCGGAGCGACCTGATCGAGATTGGTCATTTAGAGGTTCTTCCCGGACGCGATCGCAGGCCAGAAAGGAGGATTTCTAGACAACAGCAGACCGCCTCACCCTCCCCGAGTGATGCTTTTATACAACAATGTTGCCTAATTGCGACAATTACTGGGCGTCCGTTTGCGCCTCAGGATATTCGTCGCCCGCCGCTCAGCCGCCGCTGCTACGATAGACTTGAATGTCTAAATCTCGGATTTTCTTACGCAATGTGTTCCGATTGACCCCCAAAAGGTCGGCGGNNCGCGGAAAGCAGCGGGCCTTCGATCTCACGGAGGATGCGGTGGTAGAGGCCGGGCGGCGGCAAACCGTCATCGAATCCGGAGAAGTAGCGCGCCAGATGGCGCTCGACCGCACCGGAAAGATTCTCATCGGCGCTTCGGCTCTCACCCGGCGCCACCAGCGCCGGCTGGGATAATTCGGCATCGACCACGGCTGCCGTGATCGTCTCCTGAGGATAAAGCGCGGCAAGCCGCCGGGCCAGGTTTTCCAGTTCGCGCACATTGNNAGCGATGGCGCTTGAGCCGGTCGAGAGCGGCCTGATCGATTTGCTTGGGCGGCAACCCTTCACGCTCGACGATGGTGAAGAAGTGCCGGATCAGATCGGAAATGTCTTCAGTACGCTCGCGTAGCGGCGGTAAGCGCAGCGGCACAACATTAAGACGGAAGAACAGGTCCTCGCGGAAAAGGCCCTGCTGGATGAGCTGGCGCA
>PLTE01000437.1 GCA_003164375.1 Hyphomicrobiales bacterium
CGCGGCTCGTTCAAGCGCAGATCGGTCGTGACGATGGCCGGCATCTTGAGCTTGACCGTTTGGAAGCCGCCGTCGACCTCGCGCGTGACCGAGACCGATTCACCATCGAGCGCCAATTTGGAGGCAAAGGTGCCCTGCGACCAGCCCAACAGCGCCGCCAGCATCTGGCCGGTCTGATTACAATCGTCGTCGATCGCCTGCTTGCCGAGCAGAATGAGACCCGGCTGTTCGGCGTCGGCGATCGCTTTGAGGATTTTCGCCACCGCAAGCGGCTCGACGGTGCCTTCGGCCTTGACCAGGATGCCGCGGTCGGCGCCCATCGCCAGCGCGGTGCGGATGGTCTCGGCGGCTTGCGCCGGCCCGATCGAGGCAACCACGATCTCGGTCGCCTTGCCCGCTTCCCGAAGCCGGATCGCCTCTTCGACGGCGATCTCGTCGAACGGATTCATCGACATCTTNNTTGACCCGGATTTTCACATCCTTGTCGATCGCCCGTTTCACGGGCACGAGGATTTTCATCGTTTGTTCAATGGGTAATCGGTTGCTGGATCGGATATTATTCGTTGCCGCCGGCGGGTGCTGTTAAGGAACCCGGCGATGCTGCGGTGCGGAAACCTAACGGCCGGCGCGCTTGCGGTCAACGCCGCTCAGCGGTTCTGGCCAGGCTCCCAAAGCACGTCGCCTGATCCCTTGCCGTTCGCATAACGGCTTGCGACGAAAAGGAAATCGGACAGGCGATTGACGTATTTCACGACCTCGGCGCCGACGCTTTCGCCGGCTTCGTCGTTGAGCTCGACGATCAGCCGTTCGGCGCGCCGACAGATGGTGCGGGCGAGATGGAGATAGGCGGCCGCCGCGCTGCCACCCGGCAGCACGAACGATCGCNNTCTCGGCTTCGAGCCATGCCACCTGGGTCTCTGTCACCGTGAGCCGCGCGCCGCCGGGACCCTTACCACCACCTTTACCGCCGCCATTGCCGCGATCGGGCGTGCACAGATCGGCACCGAGATCGAACAGATCATTCTGAATCCGCGACAGCGCGGTGTCGATGAACGCGTCGTCCACAGTATGCAGCCGCGCCACGCCGATAGCGGCGTTGACCTCGTCGATCGTGCCGTAGGCCGAAATACGGCGATCGTATTTCTTGCGCCGCTCGCCCGTTCCGAGCGCGGTGGTGCCGTCATCCCCGGTGCGGGTATAGATCTTGTTGAGGACGACCATGGATCACATCGGGGTCACTTCGCCATCACCCAGAGTGTGGCCATGATAACGGCGATGGCGATGAATTGCAGCAGCACCCGCAACCGCATCAGCTTTTGCGAGGTGTTGGCAGAGCCGCCCCGCATCATATTGATGAGGCCGAGCAGCAATACGATCGCGACCGCACCGATGGCGATCGGAACCGCGATATGGGACATGAAATCGGACATAGCGGCTACTTGTAGCCTGGGTTGAGCGTAAGCGAAACCCGGGAGCGGCGCCCCGCCGCGAAGTCGTTTCCGGCCTTCGCTTCGGCTCAAGCGGGTTACGAAGTCACCCGCAGAGATGCTTCTCGATGTCGTAGACCGGGTGTTTGGTGAGATCCTTGTCGATCTCCGCCACGATCTTGCTTTTCACGTCGTCATGGAAGCTCTTGCGCAGGTCGGCGAGCGCGCGCGGCGGCGCCACGATGATCAAGGCCCTAACCTTGCGCTCGCGCACGATCTTCTCCAGCGTCGCCGCCACATCGTGAGCGAATTTGTGCTCTTCTAGATCGTGCCAGTCGGTCTGCGAGACGCTTGAGCGGCGCGGGCCGACCGAAGAGTGTGAACTGCCCGGACGGTCGCTGCCCTGTTCGTGGGTCGAGGGGTTTTTTTGATCGACGAAGACCTGTTCAGTCTTGAGATTGACAAATTTCTCGTCGCCTTCGTTGCGCAAAACCAGGGCCTTGTGGCCGTCGCCAACGAAAACATAGGCATCGTGGGGAATTTTCAATTTGGTCATTGTTTAGCTCACAGCTCTTTCGCGGCCGTAACAATGCCCGGCCAGCCGGGCGTCCGCGTTGACCTGTGTCAACGAACCGAACGACACTTTCGTTTCGGGTGTCCTTCCCCGCGAAAACGGAGACGGTCGAGTTCTCTAATTCGACCCGTCCAGCAAACGCCGGGCGATGACATGGGCCTGAATTTCGGCGGCGCCCTCGAAAATGTTGAGAATGCGGGCATCGCAGAGAATGCGCGACACCGGGAATTCGAGGGCAAAGCCGTTGCCGCCGTGGACCTGCACGGCGTTATCGGCCGCGGCCCAGGCGACCCGCGCGGCCAACAGCTTGGCCATGCCGGCTTCGAGATCGCAGCGCCGCCCGGAATCCTTCTGACGCGCGGCATAATAAGTGAGCTGCCGCGCGATCATGATCTCGACCGCCATCATGGCGAGCTTGTCGGAAATGCGCGGGAAATTGGCGATCGGTTCGCCGAACTGCACGCGCGCGGTGGCGTAAGTCAGCGCTTGTTCCATGGCAGCCTGCGCCACGCCGATGGCACGCGCCGCGGTTTGGATGCGGGCGGCTTCGAACGTCGCCATCAGCTGCTTGAAGCCTAGACCCTCGACGCCGCCAAGCAGATTCTCCGCCTTGACGACGAAACCGTCGAACGCGATCTCGTATTCCTTCATGCCGC
>PLTE01000248.1 GCA_003164375.1 Hyphomicrobiales bacterium
TTTCGCGCTGAACGTAACGGGGGTTTTTTCAGTTCGCGCGCGAAAAGCGTGGCGCGAGGACGGGAGCGCTCATCGACCTCTCCCCGCAGGCGGGGCGAGGGTGTGCGAAGCGGCGCGGCCGTGTTTTGCGGCATATCAATGTCGCTATGCCCCGCCCCTGGCAGGATCGCCCGTTCAATCGGAGGCGTCGCCGTCGAGACAAGCGTGGGCCGATAGAAGGCGGCGCAAAGGACCATGGAACCGAACGCCCGCAAACGCCAATTCGTGACCTGGTACGTCGTCGCCGCCGTCATGGGCGTGCTGGCGTTCCAGGCCTGGTGGGCGAGCTATTCGCAGATCGAAACCATTCCCTATAGCCAGTTCGAGGCGCTGCTCGATCAAGGCAAGGTCGACCAGGTCACCGTCGGCACCGATTCCATCCAGGGCACGCTGAAGGAGGCGCTGCCGAGCGGCAAGCGCGAATTCTTTGCCGTGCGCGTCGATCCGCAATTGGCCGACAAGCTGGCGAACCATCAGGTGGTGGTCAACGGCGCGCCGTCCGGCGGCGCGTTTATGACCATCCTGTCCTGGGTCATTCCGGCCATCATCTTCTACGGCGTCTGGATGTTTCTGTTCCGCCACGTCGCCGACAAACAGGGCTTTGGCGGGCTGATGACGGTCGGCAAGTCGCACGCCAAGGTCTATGTCGAAACCGACACCAAAGTGACGTTCAAAGATGTCGCCGGCGTCGACGAGGCGAAATTCGAGCTGCAGGAACTGGTCGCCTTTTTGCGCGACCAGACCTCCTATGGCCGGCTCGGCGCGCGGGTGCCGAAGGGCATTTTGCTGGTCGGACCGCCGGGCACCGGCAAGACCATGCTGGCGAAAGCAGTTGCGGGCGAAGCCGGCGTGCCGTTTTTCTCGATCTCCGGCTCCGAATTCGTCGAAATGTTCGTCGGTGTCGGCGCCGCGCGGGTGCGCGATCTGTTCGAGCAGGCGCGCAAGGCCGCGCCCTGCATCATCTTCATCGACGAGCTCGACGCGCTGGGGCGCAGCCGCTCGCCGGGCGGCTTCGGCGGCACCGACGAAAAGGAGCAGACGCTCAATCAGCTTCTCGCCGAGCTCGACGGCTTCGATCCGAGCTCCGGCGTTATTTTGCTGGCCGCCACCAATCGGCCGGAAATCCTCGATCCGGCGCTGTTGCGCGCCGGACGTTTCGACCGCCAGGTCGTGGTCGACCGTCCCGACCGCAAAGGCCGGCTCGAAATCCTCGACGTCCATGTGCGCAAGATAAAACTCGCGCCGGGCGCCGACCTCAACGTCATCGCCGCGATGACCACGGGCTTCACCGGCGCCGACATCGCCAACCTCGTCAACGAAGCCGCCATCGTGGCGACGCGGCGCAATGCCGAGGCGGTGACGCTCGACGATTTCACCGCCGCGATCGAGCGTATCGTCGCCGGGCTCGAGAAAAAAAGCCGCGTGCTCAACGCCGAGGAACGCCGCCGCGTCGCCTATCACGAGATGGGCCACGCTTTGGTGGCGGCGACGCTGCCCGGCGTCGATCCGGTGCAGAAAGTGTCGATCATCCCGCGCGGCGTCGGCGCGCTCGGCTATACCATCCAGCGCCCGACCGAGGACCGCTTTTTGCTCAACCGCACCAATCTGGAAAACCGCATCGCCGTCTTGATGGGCGGCCGCGCCGCCGAGCAGCTCGTTTTCGACGGCGACATCTCGACCGGAGCCGCCGACGATCTGCAGCGCGCCACCGACATCGCGCTCGAAATGGTGACGCGCTACGGCATGGACGAGAAAATCGGCCAGCGCACTTACGCGCCCGCGCCGCAGCCGTTCCTCGGCGTGCCGACCGGCGACCACGTCCAGGCCGCCGAGGTCACGACGCGGGAGATCGACGTCGCCGTGCGCGACCTGTTGAACCAGGCGATCGAGCGCGCGCGCGACATCTTGCGGACGCGCCGCGGCGACCTCGATGCCGGCGCGAATTTGCTGCTGGAGCGCGAGACGCTGACCGCCGACGATTTCCCGGCCATCCGCTCGCCGAAAGCCGCGGCGGAAACGCGGTTGGCAGTCGTGCCGGGATGAAAGGGGGGTGCCGGCCGCAAGCCGGAACAACGGGCTTACTTATTCGTTGCAGGAGATGCCGAACTGCGACAGCGCCTCTTCGAGATAGTCGCCGAGCATCGGCATGCCGAGGAGATAAGACGCGGTGCGTTTGTTGTGGGCGCGTGCAGCTTCGGCGCGCAGTTCGTCCCAGTCTTCGACCGTGCCGTCGCCGCGGCCGAGCCAGGTCATTGCCACGAGGTCGACCTGCTCATCCACGCTCATGCCGAAAATGGCGGCGCGGATTTCCTGGACCACGGGATCGTCCGCATGGTCCTCCAGCACCGCGAGCATGCCGTCGTCACTGGCGTTCGACGAGTCGCCCGGATCGGTCACCACGTCCTTAACGTCGAATTCATGAGCTTTGGCGATGATGTAGCAGACTTTGTCAGGGGAAATCGTCAGATCCGGGGCGTTTTCTGCTCTATTGTCCGGCATTGTGTCCTCAAAAGCTATGGCGATCCTCAAAAGCTTAAATGCGGCAGAAGGCCATCATGCGCGTTGCGGTAGCACAAGCGTTGACCTAGCTCAAAAACACCCCAGCCCATGGTTAGGTTTCATGAATCATAAAACGGCCACTTAACATTAATCCGACCGTTTTCTGACGGCGCGGCGTAAATCTGCTACCGAGACACTCTGCCAAAGTGCTGTGCCGAGTGTCGCTTTGTCGTCCGGATTTCAACCAATGGGCAGAAGTCTTAACAAACACGCGAACAACCGATTTTGCAAAGCAGCATGACGACAAACCGGGCCAATTCCTGCGAGACAGCCGTCATCGGCGCGGGTCCCTACGGTCTTTCGGTCGCGGCGCACCTCAAAGCGGCCGGTGTCGCGACGCAGGTGTTCGGCGAGCCGATGGCGTTCTGGCGGCACAATATGCCGGACGGCATGATGCTGCGCTCGCCCTGGCGCGCCACGCATCTGTCGGATCCCCGCGGCACGCTGTCGCTCGATGCTTACGCGGCGGCGCATGGTGTCGACTCAAGCAAGCTGTTGCCGCTCAAGCAATTCGTCGGCTACGGCGAATGGTTTCAAGCGCACGCAGTGCCGGAGATCGACCGCAGAGCCGTTCGGCAGATCGACGGCGCCGACACTGGTTTTCGTTTGACGCTCGCCGATGGCGAGATGCTGACCGCCGATCGCGTCGTCGTCGCCACTGGCTTTAACGGTCAGGAATATCGGCCGCCGGCGTTTGCCGATCTGCCGGCAACGCTGGTGTCGCATAGCTGCGAGCACACGGCATTCGACAAGTTTCGCGGCAAGCGGGTCGCTGTGATCGGACGCGGCCAAAGCGCGTGCGAATCCGCAGCCTTACTGGCCGAAGCCGGCGCCGAGGCCGAGCTGATCAGCCACGGCGACATTCGCTGGCTGGGAGCAGATCGGAGCGCCGTAGCGCGGCGGCGTGCGGCGCAGCGCTTGCGCGAGCTCTTAAAATCGCCGTCCGAAGTCGGACCGTTTCCGCTGAGCTGGCTCGCCGAAGCGCCGCAACTGGTTCGTCTGTTGCCCGCCGCGCTGCGCGACGAGTTCGCCCGGCGCTGTCTCAAGCCCGCCGCCGCCGGCTGGCTAAAAGCCCGGTTTGCCGGCGTCACTTGCACCTCGGCCCACGCCATAACGGGCGCGCGCGTGCAGTCCGATCGCGTCGTGCTCGAACTCGACGGTAGCGCAAGAACCTTCGACCACGTGCTGCTCGGCACCGGTTATCGGATCGACCTTGAGCGGCTTGCCGTTCTGTCGCCGCGGCTGTTGCAAAAAATCGTCCGCGCCGACGGCTCGCCGTTGCTGCGGGCGGGCTTCGAATCGAGCGTGCCGAACCTGCATTTCGTCGGCTCCTATGCGGTCAAGAGTTTCGGTCCGCTGTTGCGTTTCATCGCCGGTGCGCCATGTGCGGCGCGCGCCGTCACCGCCGCCGCGTGTCGCGATGTTGCGTCGAGGCCCGCCGCGGCAAGGCATAAGACCGCGCGTCCGTTCGCGGCCGCCGCACCCAACTTCTCGCCGCCGCAATGAGCAAGCTCGGCGATCTTGCTTCCGCTTCGGCCAAGGGCGCCATCGTGGGCGCCATCGTTCTTGGCGGCGCCCACGGCAGCCTTGAAATCGCGCGCAGCCTCGGCCGCCGCGGCATTCCGGTCTGGCTCGTCACCGCCGACAATCCGCTGGCGAGCCTGTCGCGCTACGTCGAACGCAGCTTGACCTGGCCCGGACCGCGCCACGAGGAGGCCGCCGAATTTCTCATTGCGCTCGGCCGGCGCTGCGCCCTAGATGGTTGGGTCTTGTTTCCCGGCAGCGACGAGGATCTGCGTTTCGTCGCACAAAATCATAACGCGCTCGGCACAATCTTCACCTTGGTCACGCCGGCCTGGGATAAAGTCCGCTGGGCTTACGACAAGCGTCGTATGAACGCACGCGCGGCCGAGCTCGGCATTGCGCAACCGCGCACGCGCTATCCGCAAAGCCGCGACGATCTGACCGAACTCGGCATGTCGTTTCCGGTCATCCTCAAGCCGACCGTTCGCGAAGAGCGCAACGCCTTCGTCGACGCCAAGGCCTGGCGCGTCGACGACGAAGAGACGCTGCTGGCGCGTTATGACGAGGCGCGGGCGCTGGTCGGCGCCGACAGCATCATGGTTCAAGAGCTGATACCGGGCGACGGCGCGGCGCAGTTTTCCTACGCCGCGGTGTGGGACCGCGGCCGGCCGATCGGTTCGCTGGTGGCGCGGCGCCGGCGGCAATATCCGATCGATTTCGGCTTCACCAGCACGCTGGTCGAGAGCATCGAACTGCCGGCGGTCGAAGCCGCCGCCGCGCGCTTTCTCGACTCGCTCGCCTTCAGCGGACTCGTCGAAATCGAATTCAAATACGACGCGCGCGACGGCAGCTACAAAATTCTCGACGTCAATGCGCGGACCTGGACCTGGATCGGGCTCGGCGCGGCGGCCGGCGTCGACTTCGCGGCCTTGCAGTGGCGGCTCGCGGCGGGTGAAACGGTTGCGCCGCTTGCCGGCCGCAGCGGTGCCAGTTGGCTGTATTTGTCGCGCGACCTGGTGGCGTCGCTGCACGAGATGTTGGCCGGCAGACTGTCGCCTCTCGCTTATCTGCGCTCGCTGCGCCGGTCGTCCGCCGCGGCGGTGTTCGCCTGGGACGATCCGTGGCCGGCGGCGATCGATCTGCCGCTCAGCGCGATGCGCGTCGCGGCGCGGCGGTTGACGCGCCGCCGTGGCGCCACCGCTCTGCAATCGGCCAAACAGCCGACCTGACCGAGCTTGGTTTATTCGTAAGACTTCGTTATTTGGTAAGACGTGGTTATTTGGTAAGACGCGCCGCCGCGACCGCTTGCTGGAACAGCGTTTGCATGGCCGCGGTGATATCGCCGTCGGTGGTGACCGAGAAGAACATGCCCGGCGACGCGCAGCTTTCCATGTTGGTCGCGATCTGATTTTGAAACGGCGCGATCCAGTTCTTGTACCACGTGTTGGTCGGCAGCGGCAGATAGTCGGTGTACAGCACCGCAATTTGAATGCCGCGGTTCTTGACCGTCGTGCACCACGTCGTGGAGAACGGCTGTTGACAGCGGTTGCCGTCGAGCGTCTGCGAACAGCTCGACGACACTTCGTCGTCGACGCCGTCGGAGACAATGAACAGCACCTCTTGCGGCGTGCTGCTCGGCGTGCCCAGTCCCGGTAGCGGCATGATGCTGTTGATGGCCGACATCGCGGTTTCGAAATCGGTATCGGTGTCGCTGTTGTTGTTGGTTTTGGTGAGCCAGTTGTTGTCGTAGACCTCCAGCACGTTGATATTGGCCGCCGACGTCTTCGCATTGGCAAGATTCGACGTCAACTGCTGGATCGTATTGAGGCCCGAACCGTTGAAGGTGTAGATCGCCATTTGATATTGGTCGGTGGTCGATCCCTCCATCGCCGCGGCCGTGCTCATCAGCGATTGGGTGGCGCTTGCCAAATTCTCCATCCGCGTCACGACGCCGAGATTGCTGGCGAGCGTGTAGTTGTCGATACCGCCGGGATTGCCGAGATTGTCGGCGGACGGATTGGATTCGTGGCAGGCGAACGCGCAGCCGCCCTGGGCCGACGTGGCTGCGACCATGGTCGCGATACCGGCGCTGGTGGCCGCGATGTTCATCGATGGCGAATTATCGAGCAGCAGGTAAAAGTTTATATTGGTCGAGAGGCCGGCTTGAGCGGTCGATGAACCACTGATCGTCGACGTCGGATAGCCAAAAATGCCCATGAACAGATTGGACCTGGTCGCTGTGTAGCCGACGACCGCAGTGCGCCCGGTCGTCGAGTCTGTCACCGTGGCAGTCACGCTGCCGACCGTGACATTGGGAATATTCACCGCTTCGGCGTTGAAGGTGGTCTGCGCTGTGGTCTGCGCGGCAGCCGCGGTGCCGGTTATGGCCTGGTGGTCGACGGCAGACAGCGCTGCGGTATCGGCGACCGCGTCGAGCTTCGCCTTGGCCATGTTCGCGCCGCCGTAGTCGACACCGGCACCGACGGCGAAAATGAGCGGGATCGCCGCCAAGCCCATCATCATGGCAATGGTGCCGCTCTCATCGCGGCGGAAGCGGCCGGCTTGGCCGATGACGTTGCGTAGAATGCGGTTGAGGTCGGCCATAAATTAAGGACCCGAGCTGATGAAGTGCACGGGAAACTACCTAGCGATAAGTCCTTGCTCGGCCCTGACACTTTTCACGGCAACCTGGATAAAACTTTCGGAGATTTGCAAATATGGCGGACCGTCGGTGGCGGGAACGTCGTCCCGCGCCGCTCACGGGCTGCAGCGCAATATGCCGCTGAAGTCGCAATAGCCCCGGCCGAGGCGACAGCAGCCGAAGGACACCGACGAGCAGAAAGAGAATTGATAATCGCGGCCGCAATGGTCCGAACAATAGGGACGGCCGGTAAACCTCTCGACGCTGCAATGATTTCGGAACCGCGGCGGCAGCTGCTGCGGATCCTGCCAGTCGACGTGAACGAGCGAATTGCCGGCCGGCGAAAGGACCGGCGTCATCGCGGAACAGGCCGAGGTCAGCGCCACGCAAGTCAACATAGCCAAGATAAAGGCCTTCATTTTACGTCCCTCTTTCATGCGTCCGTCATTGCTTCGGAACCGACCAGCGACTGTGTTTCCTTGGCAACGGCAAGCCGGCGCGGCAAGCGGACAGTGAAGCGCGAGCCTTCGTTTTCCTTGCTTTGCACCTCGATCCCGCCGCGATGCAGGTCGAGCGCCATCTTGACGAGGTACAGCCCGACTCCGGTTCCGACGATGCCCGACACATTGGCGCCGCGATGATAGCGTTCGAACAGCCGAGGAAGATCCCGCGGCGGAATGCCGATACCGCGGTCGGATACTGTGACCACGACCTCGTCGGCGGCGCTCCCCGCTTCGACTTCGATCGCGCCGCCGCCGGGCGAATATTTGATGGCGTTGGCAAGGAGATTGCTAAAGACCTGGAACAACAGTTTCGCGTCGCCGATCATGGGCGTCGGTACCGCGGCAAACCGCTCGAGGATCGGCGAGCCCGGCACCATGTCGCGGTGCAGCTGACAGACCTCTTGCAGCAAAGCCGTCATGTCCATTTCCGTCGGGTGAAAGTAGAGTCCGACACCGCCATCGATCAGGCGCGAAGAATTGAGCAGGTTATTCATCAGATGCGTCATGCGCAGCACCGCGCTGCGAATCTTGCTGACGCGCTCGCTGATCTCGGCGGGCGTCACGACGTCCTTGATCTTATCCAGGCGCCGGGCGTGACCGTCGATATTCGTCAGCGGCGTGCGGAACTCGTGCGAGGCCATCGATACGAAATTACGCTGCAGCAAAGTGAGACGCTGCTCGTGCGCCAACTGCTCCTCAAGCAGGGCCGCTTGCCGGGCCAACATGCGCTGACTGCGCATCAGCTCAATCGCATTGTTGCGGAACACCACCGTGGCCTGCGCCATCTCGCCGATCTCGTCGTGCCGTTCGGTCTCGGGGATATCGATGTCGGTATCGTTGGCGGCAAGTCGGCGCATCCGGTCGGCGAGATCGAGGAGCGGCGCCGAGATGGAACGGCTGATACGAATCAGCGCGGCGACGACGAGCATGGCGCCGATCACGATGGCGAGAAGGATGAGCCAGAACGCCTGACGGTAGGCGACCGCCAAGCGGTCGCGCGCGACCTGAGCGCGGGCGACCGCTTGGTCGGTAAGATGGCCGAGCGTGTCGCTCGCGGCGTTGTAGGCCGCGCGCGACGAGCTGCCGTAAATTTGCAACGCCTCGTCCTTATGATCGTTACGGGCCAGAACCAGCATCTGGTTGACGATGCCGCGGTACTCGTTCCAGCGCGCCTTGAACGCCGCATAGAGATCTTTTTCCGCCGTGTCGTGGCGAATGTGCTCGAAACGGCGCTCGGCGTCTGCGATGGTGCGGTCGAGACCCTCCATCTGCTTTTCGGTCTCGGCGGCCTCGGCTGGCGTCGCGGCCAAGAGATCGCCGCCCTCCGACGCGCGAAAATCCGAGGTGTAATTGCTAAGATCGCCGAGCGCGCGCGTCGTCGGCAGCCAGATTTCGGCGACGTCCGCCGACAGCCCGGCGAAGTTCGACAACCGCCAGATGCTGAACGAGCCGAGGATGACGACCAGCGCAAAGAACAGCAAGAACACGGCGGCAAGCTGGACGCGGATCGGTTGCGGCTGCCACATGACGACGACCGTTGCATCGAGGCCTGCGGAGCAGGCGCTTTTCGACAAGAACCTTATCGCAAAACTGCAACCACAGGAACCCGAATTGAGGTAAATTGCGTCGGCGAAGCAGGAACCGGCCCCGAATTGGCTTATTCGCGCTGGTTTGCCGGCCGTCTCTGAAGACCCGTAGCGAAGGTAATGAATGCCCGAAGCGCTGAAAAAAATACTTTGTATTGAGGATGATCGCGAGACCGCCGCGCTGATCGCCGAGGAACTGGTCGAACGCGGCTACGACGTGACCGTCGCCTATGACGGACGCGAAGGGCTTGCCGCGATCCTGAGAGTCATGCCCGACCTCGTGCTGTCGGACATCAGCATGCCGGCAATGTCGGGGTTCGAATTGCTGGAGCGCCTGATCGCTTTAGCGCCCCGTTTCTCGAAAATGCCATTCGTCTTCCTCACCGCCTTGACCGATCGCGATAATGAACTCAAAGGCCGGCAGCTCGGAGCCGACGATTATGTCACCAAGCCGATCGATTACGACCTCCTAGCCACCATCATCGCGGCGCGGCTCAACGCCGTTGCGCGCATCGGCCTGTGGCCGAAGACGGTCGGCCTCAACGATCGCGAGATCGAGGTGCTGACCTGGGTGGCGCGCGGCAAGACGTCGGCTGAGATCGCGCGAATCCTCGGCCTCACCAAACGGACCGTCGATTTTCACACCGACAATGCGCGCACCAAGCTTGGCGCCGCGACCCGAACCGAGGCTGCGATCAAAGCGGCGACCGGACGGCTGATCGAGCCGTAACCGTCACCGCCAAATACAAGGAATCTTTATGCGACTTATCGGAGCGATTCTGATTCTGATCTGCTCGACGCCGGTGCCGGCGGCCGAATTGCCGTCGCGCAAGCCGGGCCTTTGGGAAGTCAAGATGAGCATCGACGGCCGCAATGCGCCGCCCCAGACGGTCCAGCAATGCATCGACGCGTCAACCGACCAGTTGATGCAATCGAGCGCAGGTCCCTATTCGCCGGCAATATGTCCCAAACGCGACGTGCAGACGGTCGAAAACTCGATCACGATCGACTCAAGCTGCACGTTCGGTGGTAAACCCGCGACGACTCACGCAGTGATTACCGGTAGCCTTGACAGCGCTTACACGCTGGCGGTGACCGCGCAAAGCGAGGATCTTCCGGGCGGCAAGATGGTCATGACGATACAAGCCCAACGGCTCGGCGCCTGCACGGCGGATCAGAAGCCCGGCGACATGATCTTCAGCAACGGCATGAAGATCAACATCCTGGAAGCGCAGAAGCAGGTCCCCTCGCCCGGCGTTTCGCTGCCGCCGCAGCCGCCGCCACCATAGGTCAAGGCCCCGACTGGTCTAGCCGAGGAAATTCGATCGGAGGTGCTTGGAGTGGAGCATGCCGCCGCTGAGGACCCCGGTGTTTAATTCAATCAACTGCGGCAACCTGCGTTGACTTAAGTTCATCCCTCAATCACGGCAGGGAAACGGCAGCTCCGCCGTTGGCACATAAATGGGCGTTTACGGCCGTTCATAGGCATTTTAATTCGGCGTCGAATGCCTTATTTTGCATGACTACGTCGCGTTGCAGATGGTAGAGGTCGCCGTACCAAGACGCGTATCCGTCGAAACCCTGCGTCACAACGGCCGGCCACGATGCGTGGCGGCATTTCAGGGTTGTCCGATTCGCCAGGCCGTCGCAATTTCGGCCTGAAACTTGCGGTTAGCTGGGGAATCTCGATAACCGACTAAAGTGTCTCGGGCTTGAGGGCTGAACTCGACCGGTGGGACGATGGAACTGAGACCGAAGTCTGCGCTCGGCCGCTTGGTCAATGGGCTCAAGCGCGAGCCGCACGATTATCGACCGTCGCTGGAAGTTTTCCCGGTGTTAAACGTCGACAAGCTTGCGGCCGATCTGGGGCTCGGCCAGGCTGGCACGAAGCGTGGCGCCCGCAACGAACCGGCCGCGGATTCGGCCGCCTTCGACGACGTGGAGAACAGGATCGTCGAACGGATCGAAGCGGAGAATAGCGCCGCCCACGGGATGCTGCTTGACGAGTTGCGCGCCTACACGGAACGGCTGACCGGCCTCGATTTCGAGGGCCGGTTCTCGACCATCCGGCAGGCTGCGCCAGCTGCGGTGAGCGAGTTTCGCGCTGAAGCCGCGCAAGGCCGGGACGAGTTGCACAGCTTACGCCGGCATCTTCGCGACCTTGAGCTCGAACGCGATGAATTCCGGCGCCGCTACCGTCTCAAGCGGACCGCGCGCTGGGCTTCGGGCGGCAATCTCTCCCTCAAGGTTGGCGTTCTGCTTGTTTTGTTCGTGTTCGAGGTGTTTCTCAACGGCTTCTTCCTCGCCAAGGGCAACGAGCTCGGCTATCTGGGCGGCGCGGCCGAGGCGTTCACGTTCGCGCTGCTCAATATCGGCGTCAGCTTTCTCATTGGTGCCGTGGGCGTGCGCGAGATCAATCACCGCAACGTCTTTCGCAAGCTCTTCGGGCTCATATCGCTCCTTTGTTATCTAGCGCTCTTGATTGGTCTCAATCTCGCGCTGGCGCATTATCGCGAAGCCTCGGGCACGCTGATTTCCGACGCCGGACGCGAGGTGCTGGTGCGGCTGCGCACCGCACCGCTTGCGATCGTCGATCTGAAATCCTGGCTACTGTTCGGTCTCGGCATTCTGTGCTCGTTGGTCGCATTCGCGGATTCCTTCCTCATCTTCGATCCCTATCCAGGCTATGGCGCCTTAGAGAAGCGCCGCTCCAGCGCCCATGACGCCTATATCAGGCGCAAGAACGATCTGATCGCCAGACTCCTCGACATTCGCGACGACGCCATCGAAATATTGGAAGAGGCCAACCGCGACCTGGCGATCCGGCGCTCCGAGTACGATTTCATCCTGGAGAGCCGCACGCGCCTGCTTCGTCTGTTCGCGGCCCATCAAACCCATCTCGACCGCGCCGCGAATACGCTGCTGGAGATTTATCGGGCAGCCAATAAAGGCGCGCGCCAGACGCCGCCGCCAGCCCGGTTCGCCTCGTCCCACGCGCTCGAGAAATTCCCGGTCGAGCAGGAATCGTCCGAGGCCACCGCGCGCGAGGATCTGCGTCGCTCGATCGCGGAGTCGCAGGCGGTTCTGGTCGGTCAGGTCGAGGCCGTCCACGCCGAATTCGAGCGGGCCTTTGCCAGCTACCGAGAAATCGACGAACTCATCGAGGAGAAGCCTGTTGTCCGGTCGAGCGCCAAGGCGGCGTAGCAGGAATCCGGGGGATTTGCGCAAGCACGTCTTGGGCGGGGCGCTGACGGTGCTGGCGCTTAGCGTGCTGGCCGCCGGCGCCTATGTCTACGCGACCGTGGCGCGCCCGCCCGCTCTCGATCGTACATCGCTCTGTCCGGTCGACGGTCCCCATTCGGTGTCGGTCGTTTTACTCGACTCCACCGACGAAATCCCGGACATCGCCAAGCGCGAGATCCGAACGATGCTGGTTGACAAGGCAGAGACCTTGCCGACCTACGAATTGCTCGAGATCAGATTGCTCGATCCAAAACTCGCCGGCGGCCGTTTGATTTTCTCGAAATGCAATCCGGGCGACGGGTCCGATCTAAGCGAGTACACCTCCAATCCCCGGCTCGCCAAGCAGCGTTGGATGGATGCGTTCCGCCAGCCGCTCGACCAGGCGTTGGACGCCGGATTTAACCCGGCGCCCGGCAACACGTCGCCGATCATGGAAACCATCCAGCGGATCGCGGTCGAGCGCTTCACCGGGCGAGCTGTCGAGGACGTCCCGAAATCGCTCGTTGTGATTTCCGATATGTTGCAGTACGGCCCGGATTATTCGCAATATACCGGCGACCTTTCCTATGACCGGTTCAGGGCATCGAGCGCCTACAAGAAGGTGCAGACCGACCTGCACGGCGCCGACGTGCAGATCTATTACATCCAACGGCTGACCGGCCGGCCGATCAATTCCGTCGACCACATCCGATTCTGGGCGGAATGGATTCGCGACAATAACGGCCGGTTCAAGCAGGCGAGCAAGCTGCAAGGGGTAGGCTGAGTGACCAGGCGGCGCATTTTGTCCGGATCGCTAAGTGAGGGCGGCCATTCATCAGGCGTCAGTGCGCTTGTCTTCATAGGGTTCGTGCTGGCCGGCTGCGCCTACATCATACTGGCGAAGCTCAGCGGAATGGGGCAGCTCTACGTCACCTTCGTGCCGGTCGCCACGATGCTCGCCTATGCGTTGCTGATTACGCTGGCGCGCGGCCTGCGGCTGCGCGACGATCAGTCGGGCGACAACCTTTACTACATGGGTTTTCTGTTCACGCTCACGAGCCTTGGCGTCTCGCTCTATCAATTCTCCGCCAACCGCGCCGCCGAGGAGATCGTGCAGAATTTCGGCATTGCCATCGGTTCAACCATTGCCGGCATCGGCCTGCGCGTAATCTTCAATCAAATGCGCCGCGATCCGATCGAAGTCGAGCGGATGATGCGGCTGGAATTAGCGGAAGCAGCGCGCCGGGTGCGGCGCGAGCTCGACAGCACCGTGGCCGAATTCGGATATTTCCGGCGTGCCGCCCATCAGTCCGCCGCCGATTCGTTCAATCAGGTGACCGAAACCTTCGAAGGGCTGGTCGCAAAATTCCTGTCAAAGCTGGAAGAAGTCACTTCGAAACTGACGCTACCGGTGGAGACGGCATCGCGCCAATCGGGCGTCGCCATCGGAGAATTATCCAAGACCATCGAGACAATGCTCACAAACAGCGCCGGGCAAATGGCCGCCGAGACCGAAAAGTTGTCGAGCCGCGTTGGAGCGGTCGCGGCGGCGCTCGACGAGGTCGCGGCCAAACTTGCGGCCATGCAAACCCCGGATCGCGTTATCGAATTCAAGCTCGAGCCGATGGCGCAGTCGCTGGCCCAGGCGGTCGAGCAGATTACGGTACAATCCGAGGGGCAGGCGAACGCCGTCAAGGAGGCGCTCACCATCGCCAACTCCGCGACTGAGAGGTCGGGCGATCTGATCGCCGTGCTACGCCGCGAGTTCGACGCGACCACCGTCTCCAACCGCGACGCGCTCGAGACCGCCGCCACCATGATCGGCGCGACCGCCGATGTGCTCAACGAGATCAAGGCGAGCGCGCGGCAATACACCGAAGCGCTTGGCGCCATGCTGGAAAAAACCGACAATACCATGCGGACCTTCACCGACGTCCTGATCCAGACCGGCGTGGAAACGGCTACCCGGACCGACCGGCTGAGCGAAGCACTGCCGGCGATCGAAGCGCACGCGCAAACGCTCGCCAGCGCCGCCGAACAGATAACCCTGCTCGTCGAGTATTTTCGTTCACGGCGGCTGCGACCCGAACCGGAGGCCGTTGACTGATGCCCAGCCTCATCGGCCGCCAGACAGCGTCGTATCGGCAGGGTCTCGTACTCGGACTGACCATGGCCGAGGTGATGCTGCTGTTGGTGTTTTGTTTGCTCATCGCCGTCGGAGTCGCACTGTCGACGCAGCGCGCCAAGCTCGACGATGCGATCGCGCGTATGCGGCAGCTGACTGCGGCTGCGGCTTCGGACCAGGCGACGATCGCGGCCATCCGCCGTAACAGTCGTTTGGCGGAGGTTTTGGATCGCGCCGCGGGCTCGGCCTCGCCGCGCGAAATCGACGAGTTCTGGCGCAAGCTGGTCGAAAGCAACGACGCGGTCGCCAAAATGGAAAGCGAAGGCATCCCGCTGACGGCGCTTGAGCGGGACGGCGGCACCGCCGCCAAGCTGCGCGAGCTGATGCGTGATGGCATCGATCCCGACAAGCTCGCGCGCGGGGCGGCACTCGCCTCTGCCGTCGATGCGGTCGTCGCCGAGCACGACATGACCAATTTGTCCCCGCAAGAGATCGTCGCGCTGGTCGAAAAATCGCTGGCCGCGCCCAAGCCGACCACCGACGCCGATCATCGCAATGGGCACAATTGGCCCCCCATCATCAATCTGAGCGAGGCCGACGGATATTTCTTTGCCGCCGGCAGCGCGGAATTGACCCCTGGTTTCGCAGCCGCACTGCGTGGCGCCGTGATCGACCGGCTGCTGCAGATCGCCGACGCCTTCGACGTCAATGTGATCGAGGTCATCGGCCATACCGATGAGCAACCGGTCACCAGCCACGTTTCGAACCTGGACCGGCGGCTGCCGTCGGTGACATCAGGCGAAAGTGGCCCCGGCGGCCTGCAATGGGCCGACAATGCCGGACTCGGTCTCGCACGCGCACTGGCGGTGGTCGAGCTCCTCTCCGCCGATCAGCGGCTGCACAGTTTTCGTATTCTGCCGCTGTCGGCTGCGCAGCTGATCGGAATCGATGGCAAGCTCACGCACTTCGACGGCCATAGCGACGTGCCCGAACGCCGGCGCATTGAGATCCGAATGCGCAAGTCGGACTGAGCGGCACGCCCCAAGCGAACGCGTGCAACGACGACGAGTCCGTATCGCTCAGCTAGCCATCAGGCGCCGACGCGTGCCCGTCTGCCCGCCGATGCTGCCGATCATGGACGCGGAGTATCCGTCGCAGAATCGCACCACGACGCCGGCGACTTGCGTTTTGGCTGGCTCGCTGAGGTCGACGAGGGGCAAACGAACCCGAGGCGAGGTGAGACCGAACAGACTCAGCGCGTATTTGAGCGGAACCGGATTCGGCTCGCGAAACAGCACCGCGGTCAGCTCCGCAAGGGCAAGCGCGAGGCGCTGGGCTCTTGCGGTCTCGCCCTGTCGCCAGGCCAGGAACATATTGCGGCAAAGAACCGGTACAACATTCGACGTGACCGAGATGCAGCCGTCACCGCCGTGGGCCAGAAAGC
>PLTE01000119.1 GCA_003164375.1 Hyphomicrobiales bacterium
TGCGTGCTCGACGAGGTCGACGCGCCGCTCGACGACTATAACGTCGAGCGATTCTGCGACCTTCTCGACGAAATGACGCGCTCGACTGAGACGCGCTTCATCATCATCACGCACAACCCGATCACCATGGCGCGCATGAACCGCCTCTACGGCGTCACCATGGCCGAACGCGGCGTGTCGCAACTGGTCTCGGTCGATCTGCAGGGCGCGGTGAAGCTGCGCGAGGCGAGCTAGCTTTCCCGTTATACCGGGTGCGGGTATTAGCCCGCGAGCCCGGAAGGACGCTTACGCCAGCTTGAACAACTTCACCGCATTCTCCCGCCCGATCTTCGCGCGGTCGGGTTCGCTGATCGGGCAGGCGTCGAACCAGCGCGCGGCGTGGTCGATATTCTCGAACGGCCAGTCGACTGAAAACATGATGCGGTCGGCGCCGAGCACCAGCATGGCGTCGATCAGCGCCTGGGTGTGGAAATTACCCGACGTCGTAATGTGGAAATTGGTGCAGAAGTAATCGCGCATCGGCTTCCTGGCCGGATAATTGTGGCGATGCTCGATCCAACCATTGGCATTGTCGATGCGCCACATCGCATAAGGCAGGTTTTCGCCGAGATGGCCGAGAACGATATTGAGCCGCGGGTGTTCGTCGAACAGCCCTGAGCCCATCAAGCGCAGCGCGTGCACCGCCGTCTCGTGGGCGAACGCCCAGATCGGGCCCATCAGCCAACCATGGCCGTCATAGATCTTGGCGTCGCGCGGCACCGGGTTGCGCGGATGCAGATAGAACGGCACATCGAGCCGCTCGGCCATAGCCCAGAACGGCCGGTATTGCGGCAGGTCGTAATGTACCACCGTCTCGGCGTCGCCGACCTGGGAAAAGCCGTTCACCAGCGCGCCCCGGAAACCGAGCTCTTTGACGCAACGTTCGAGCTCGCGCGTGGCCCCGTCAGGATCCTGCATCGGCAGCGCCGCGAGACCCTGGAAACGGTCCGGCCGTTTACGCACTTGCTCGGAGAGATAGTCGTTGGCCTTGCGCGCGATCTCGGCGGCGCGCGCTTTGTCGGGAATGGCTTGCACAGCGGGAGCGTTGAGCGACAACAGCATCATCGCGATGCCCTGCTCGTCCATCTCGCGCAGCCGGCGGTCCTGGATATCGAGCACGCGGCTTTTGATCTCGGACCAGACCCGGTCGGGAAAATAGCCGCGCGAATCGCCGAGCGTCTCCGGAATGGCAAAATGTTCTTCGAGTGCGATCTTGCCCTGCATGGGTCCTCCTCACCGCGACGCCTTTTTTGCGTCGGCGGATTAAGCTTAACACCACCTCCTAGCACAGGCTTGGCGCGCTACTCCTGGGCGGACCCGTCGTCCGCCCGTGCTGGCACGGTTCTCGCGAGTTGGCGGCGTGACCTCCCGTGCTGTCCCATTTCGGGGCGGCGGCGGGATGCGTTCACCCAAAAGGCGACAGCGGCCGCGCTGATGAACGTACAACCCAGTTACACGCTGGCCTCCCCGCCGCAGACGAGCCGGCTGTTGCGCGGCTGGGCGCAGCTTTCGCGCGGCACTTTTGCCAGCGCGACCTTCCTGATCGACGTCGCCACCATCATCGCGACGTCGTTTCTCACCGGCGTCGCCTATTTCCTCGTCGTCTATGGCGACTTAGGCGACCTGTCCTATGTCAAAGTGGGCGCACTGGCGGCGTGCATTTTCTCGTTCTTGAACATGTTCAGCGGCGAGTACCGGCTGCCGAACTTTTACGCCTTTCGGCCGCACGCGCGGCGCACCATCCAATTGTGGAACGTCACGCTGATCTGCCTGCTGATGCTCGGCTTTCTGGCCCGCATCAGTCTCGATTATTCGCGCGGCTGGATCGTGCTGTTCTACTTCACCACGCTCACAGCGCTGATCGTGCTGCGTTTCGTGATCGTGCGCGTCACGGCACTGGCACGCGCCGCCGGCCTGATTTCGGCGCAGCGCATCTGCCTGATCGGGACCGGCGCCCATATCGGCGCCTTCATCCAGCACTACGAACCGTGGGCGCTCGGGCTCAACATCGTCGGCTGCCGCTTTCTCACCCCGGTCGCGGCCATGGCATCGGCGGAAACCCGCCGCGCGGTGCTCGATCGCGATCTCGCCGAAGCCGTCGCCTCCGTGCGTACGCTCGAGCCCGACGCGATTTATCTGTTATTGCCGTGGTCGGCGACCGAGATCATCAATCGCTGCGCCGAGACTTTCCTGGCGCTCCCTGTCGAGCTGCATCTGGGACCCGAGCAGATCCTGCACAAATTCGACGAAGTCGAGCTCGCCAAGGTCGGACCGCTCGCCAGCCTGCAATTGACCCGGTTGCCGCTGTCGCGCGCCGAGATATTGCAGAAGCGCTGCTTCGATCTGCTGTTTGCGGCGCTGGCGCTGTTGGCGATGACGCCGCTCTTGATTGCCGTCGCCCTTCTCATCAAGTTCGACAGTCCGGGACCGATTTTCTTCGTGCAGCGCCGCTACGGCTTCAATCAGCAGCCGTTCCGTATCATCAAATTTCGCACCATGCGCGCGCTCGACGACGGCGCCTTCGTGCGGCAGACGACGCGCGACGATCCGCGGTTGACCCGGGTAGGACGCTGGCTGCGGCGCTGGAACATCGACGAGGTTCCGCAATTATTCAACGTGCTCACCGGCGACATGTCGCTGGTCGGCCCGCGCCCGCATGCGCTGTCGCACGACCACGACTACGAGCGCCGCATCTCGCTTTACGCACGCCGGCACAACGTCAAACCCGGGATCACCGGATGGGCGCAGATCAACGGCTATCGCGGCGAAATCGACACCGATGAAAAAATAAGAAAGCGCGTCGAGCACGACCTGTTCTACATCGACAATTGGTCGCTGTGGCTCGACTTGAAGATCATCGCCCGCACGGTGCTGTCCCCCACCGCCTACGAGAACGCTTATTGAAGCGTCGCTGTTTAGCCGGCGAGGGCCGCGATGGCGACGGCAGCGCCGACCGTGACGATCGCGGTGGACAACCACAACACGCCGATGAGAAGCCACAACGGCCGCGGCTTGAGGGCGGCCTGCGTCGCGGGCTTGCTCCAGGATTGCAGCGCCGGCTCAGCGAGCCGCAGCGCGGCGGTGGCGCGTTCGATATCGGCAATGTCGCGCGCCAGCTGCTCACGCGCCATTGTCACCAGCGCGCGGGCGTCTTCGATGTCCTGAGCCGCGGCACCATTCGAATCGTGTCCACCTAAATCGAAGCCGTGCGGCTCGATCGGCATGGCGTCATCCGTGGCATGGCTGGGCGGGACGGAGCCGAGATATTGCTCGGACATTGCGCGCACCTGTTTGTGTCGGTGATTTTGTAACCCACAGAGCGCGGCCACGCGATGTTGATCGAAGCCTATCCTTAACGGCGCCGTCAACCTTCCTATATGTCGCCCGTTGTCTCACCGCGCGTGGAAAAGCGGTTTTCGACCGCCTAACAGGGCGGCTATACTATTGATTACGGACGTGAAATCCGGTCTACCGTCAACCACGCTACCGCTGCCCAAAAGGAGCCCAGCATGTCCACCTCGGCCATCGTCGTCCTTGCCGTGATCGTCGTTGCCATTGTGTGGGCGATCGGCATCTACAACGGCCTCATTTCCATGCGGCAACGGGTCAACCAGGCCTTCGCCGACATCGACGTGCAATTGAAGCAGCGCCACGACCTCATCCCCAATCTGGTCGAGACGGTGAAGGGCTATGCCGCGCACGAGCGCGGCACGCTCGACGAGGTGGTCAAAGCGCGCAACGTAGCCGTGGCGGCGCAGGGACCGGCGCAGCAGGCGGCGGCAGAAAACATGCTGAGCGGCGCCTTGCGGCAATTGTTCGCGCTGTCGGAGGCCTATCCCGATCTCAAGGCCAGCACCAATTTCCAGCAGCTGCAGGCGGAGCTGACCGATATCGAGAATAAGATCGCGGCGACGCGGCGCTTCTTCAACAATGCGGTTCAGGAATACAACACCGGCATTCAACGTTTCCCCGCTGCTTTGTTCGCCGCGTCCTTCGGCTTTGCGCCGAAGGATTTCTACGACCTCGGCGCCGATCGCGCGACCGTCGGCGAAGCGCCGGCGGTGAAGTTCTAGCGTCGCCGGGGCGGACCGGGCAAAGCGAAGCGACCGCAATGGCGTGGTGGTAACGATGGCCGCTTACGGTCTTTACAGCCATATCCAGTCGAACCGGCGCCGTTCGTTCGTGCTGCTCGCCGGTCTGTTTCTTCTTATCTATGTACTGGTCTATGCCGGCGCGCTGGTGGCGGCCGCGCTGTCGATCAATGCCGACCTCAATACACTGTTACAGATCGCCTGGATTGATCTCATTCAGGCGGCGCCCTTCGCGACGGTAGGCACGCTGCTCTGGATCGTCATCGCCTATTATTTCCACCAAAGCATGATCGACGCCATCACCGGCGGCCGGGAGGTGCAGCGCACCGACGAACCGCGGCTCTATAATCTGGTGGAGAACCTTTGCATCTCGCGCGGCATTGCGACCCCGAAGCTCAAAGTGATCGACTCCGACGCGCTCAACGCTTTCGCCACCGGAATGAACGCCAAGCAATATTCGATCACCGTCACCTCGGGGCTGCTCAATCGGCTTAACGACGCGGAGATCGAATCCGTGCTCGGCCATGAGCTGACCCATATCCGCAACGGCGACGTCCGCATGATGGTGATTGCCGTCGTCATTGCCGGCGTCGTTTCGTTTTTCGTGGAACTCGTGTTTCGACTCTGGTTCTACAACGGTCTCAGCTTTCGCGGCTCGCGCTCCGACGACCGTCGTGGCGGCGGCGCCGGCGCAGCGATCCTGATCGCCATCGGCCTTCTGGTCGTCGCGTATATATTGTCCTTTGTCATTCGGCTTGCGTTGTCGCGCTCGCGCGAATTCCTGGCCGATGCCGGCTCGGTCGAACTCACCAAGAATCCCGACGCCATGATTTCGGCGCTGCGCAAGATCGAGGGCCGCGGCGAATTGCCCGGCGCGACGTCCGCCGTCATGGAGATGTGCGTCGACAATCCACGAGAGGGCTTTGGCGAACTATTTGATACCCATCCGAGCGTCGACAAGCGCGTCGCCGCGCTGGTGAAATTCGCTGGCGGCCATGATCCTGGGCCGATCGCGTTGCCGCCGCCAGGCGACGACGCAGCCGATGAAGCGGCGCCTGCCGGCCCGTGGAGCGACCAAACCGCCGGTGAAACATCGATCCCGCCGCTGTCTCCTTCTGGGGCACCCGACAACCCCGCCCGTTCGGGTGGCCCCTGGTCGAACCCTCAGCCCGGCTCCGCACCGGTCGCAGATCCCGCTCCGCAGCCCGGACCGTGGGGCCCGCACGGCGACAATTAGGCCGGCCGGATTAACCTTAACAACTTACAAATAGGCCCGAACCCGCGTTGCGGGGCGTGCGGCGGCCGAGAAGGCTTCCAAACCGCGCCACAGGTGTGTAGAACCGAAACTCGATGTCGGAGGACGCGACGCGCTCGACTTGGTTGCTGTCTCTTGGTTCCTGTCCTGTTGCAGGCCCGCGCAGCCGATCCGAACGCATCCTGTGGCGGCAACAACGCCGGTGAGGGTTCGAACATGGCTAAACCAGCTTTGATTTTGGTCGGCGCGGACAAGGGCGGCGTGGGCAAGACGACGGTCGCCCGCACCTTGCTTGATTACTTCGCGGCGCATCACGTGCCGACGCGCGCTTTCGACACTGAATCGCCGAAGGGCACCTTGAAGCGCTTTCATGGCGATGTGGCTGACATTGTCGACGCCACGTCGGTGCCTGATCAGATGCGGATCATAGACACGCTGTCGACCACCGACTCCACCGTGACGGTCGTCGACGTACGCGCCGGGCAGCTCTCGCCGACGCTCCGCGCGCTGCGCGATATCGGCTTCCTCGATGCGGTCAAGAAGGGTCAGATCACCTTCGTCGTCTTCCACATTCTCGGTTCGTCGATCGCCTCGTTGAACGAGATCGAGGATACCGCGCCGTTCACCGCCGACGCCAAATATTTCCTGGTCAAGAACTTCCTCAACAACACGAGCTTCTTCGAATGGGACCAGCCGACCTATGCTTCCTATTTCAAGAAGCTGAAGGACGCGGTCGCCATCACCATCCCGAAGCTCAACGAGATGGCCTATGAGCAGGTCGAGCTCGCCTCGGTTCCGTTCCTGACCTTCGTTGCCAACAAGAACCCGAAGGGCGAAGCGGCCAACTACTCGTTCGTGCTGCGCGGCTATGTCCGCCACTGGCTGGCCAATGTCTGGAGCGAATTCGACCGCATCAAGCTCACCGACCTGGTCGGCTCCGGCAAGCCGGGCGCGCGCAGCGGCG
>PLTE01000028.1 GCA_003164375.1 Hyphomicrobiales bacterium
GTGTCGTTGCGCTTTGCGCGCTGGCTGCCGCCGGCCGGTCGCCGCGGCACGGTGTGTATCTTTCAGGGCCGCAGCGAATGGATCGAAAAATATTTCGAGACAGTGCGCGATCTGCGCGCGCGCGGCTTTGCCGTTGCGGCGCTCGATTGGCGCGGCCAGGGTCTCTCCGAGCGCGCCTTGAGCGACCGCCGCAAGGGTTATGTGCGCGACTTTTCCGACTACGACACCGATCTCGAAACTTTCATGCGCGAGATCGTGTTGCCGGATTGCCCGCCGCCGATCTTCGGCATCGGTCATTCCACCGGCGCGAATGTTCTCATCCGCGCCGCGCATCGCGGCCACCGCTGGTTCGACCGCATCGTGCTTACGGCGCCGCTGATCGCGCTCGGCGGCGTCGACTATTCGATGGGCACCGGCGCAATGGTCGTTCGCGCGTTGCGCCTGGCGGGTTTCGGCAGCATCTACGTGCCGAAGAGCGACACCAGCATCATCGAGTCGCGTCCGTTCGTCGGCAATATCCTGACCTCCGACCCGGTGCGTTACGCCCGCAATGCCGCGATCCTCGAAGCGGAACCCGCGCTTGCGCTTGGCGCGCCGACGGTGGCGTGGACCGATGCCGCGTTCCGCGCCATGCGGACGCTGCGCGATCGCAGCTATCCGGCGCGGATCCGGCAGCCGATGCTGATCGTCGCCGGCGGCAACGACGCCGTGGTGTCGAATGCGGCGATTGAGGATTTCGCCAGCATGTTGCGCGCCGGCTCGCATCTGGTCGTGGTCGGCGCCCAGCATGAGCTGTTGATGGAGCAAGACCGTTTCCGCTCGCAATTCTGGGCGGCGTTCGATGCCTTCGTTCCGGGCACCCCGCTGTATTGATTTTCCATCCTTCCGGCGCTTCGCTTCGTCTGGCCCCGGAATCACAAGCAAATCATCCGTTTAACAATTCCATCGCTTGCGCATGCACCCGTTTGTCGCCGGCGGCGATGATGCGGCCGCCGCCATAGGGCTTGCCGTTGTCCCAGGTGGTGACGACACCGCCGGCGCCTTCGATGATCGGGATCAGGGGCAGCACGTCATAAGGCTTCAGTTCGGTTTCGATGACGAGGTCGACATGGCCCGCGGCGAGCACGCAATAGGCGTAGCAATCGCCACCGTAGCGCGACAGCCGCACCGCTTGCTCGACGCGGCCGAAACATTGCCGGTCGGCTTCCGCCATCAAGAGCGGGCTCGTCGTGCATAACACCGCGTCTTGCAGCGCCGCGCAGGGGCGCACCCGCAAAGCCCGATCGCCGGCCGGCCCGCGGTAGCGCGCGCCTCGGCCGTCTCCGGAGAAATGCTCCCGGGTGAACGGCTGGTGCATCATGCCGTAGATCGGCTCGCCGCGCCGCGTCAGTGCGATCAGCGTGCCCCAGGCCGGCATGCCGCAGATGAAGGACTTGGTGCCGTCGATCGGGTCGAGCACCCAGACATATTCGGCGTCCGGGCGTTCGGGGCCGAATTCTTCGCCGACGACGCCGTGCTCAGGGAAGGTCCGCTTGATTAGCGTTCGCATGGTGGCTTCGGCGGCGCGGTCGGCCGCGGTGACCGGATCGAAGCCGCCGGAGCGACTTTTGTTCTCGACCCCGAGCGCGCTACGGAAGAACGGCCGGATGGTCTCGCCCGAAATGGCTGCAAGTTCGTCGACAAAGGCCACGAAATCGATTGCCGTCATGATTGCCTCAGAGGTTCCGGTTCGAGTATCGGAGCTTGGCGTAAACGGCAATCCGACGGTGTTGCCGGTTCGCCACGCCGGCAACGTTAATCGCTATGCAAAAGCAGCAAGGCCGCGTCCCGCGCCATCCAGTTCTTGACTTATATATGTGCAGAGCCCGGATCATATTATAAGTTATTGATATTGAACTATTATTTTTTTGACGCCACTCGCGCGGAATGACTAAAGACGCAATCTACAGCAAATAGCTGGGAAAAACTCCCGGAAGATAGGTCAACAGCACTTGTATTTTGTGCGGCGCGGTGTATGTTGCTGCAGTGCGGTAGCGAGAGGCTCTCTCCCGTTACCGTCGCCCTCCTTGGGCGTTTCCTCCCTAGACTTGGGCCGCTCCCGCAAGGTGAGCGGCCCTTTTTCTTTGCCGTCTTCTGTCGCACCCTTTTTGGCTATTCTCCGGCTATTCCGCTGCCGCAGCGCGGTAAGGCCGCAATTCCTCGATCGGGATGGTGGCGAGGCGGTCGGCCAATGCTTCGAATTCGGAGGCGAGCTTGGCGAAGGAGGGCGAACGCTCATAGCGCCGCTCATCCATATAGAGTGCGCGGTTGATCTCGAGCTGGATGGCGTGCAGGCCGGTGGTCGGATTACCGTAGTGCTCGGTGATAAAGCCGCCGGCATACGGCTTGTTGCGGCTGACGGTATAGCCGAACGCTCGCATACATTGCTCGATCGTCTCGGCAACGATGCCGACGCAGCTCGTGCCGTAGCGGTCGCCGAGCACGAGGTCGGCACGGGGCCGTTCGTCCCGCCCACCGGTGGACGACGGCATGGAATGGCAATCGATCAGGACGGCGGCGCCAAATTGGCGCTGCAGGCGCATGAATAGCCGGCGCAGGGTCCGGTGATACGGCTTGTACAGGCCATCGATACGCCGCAGCGCTTCGGTGACGGCGATGCGCTGATCATAGATTTCCTGGGCATCGCCGACCACCCGGGCCACCGTGCCAAGCCCGCCCGCGACCCGCATTGACCGCGTATTGGCGAACGAGGGGAGCCGGCCATCGAACATCCGCGGGTCGAGCTCGTAGGGTTCGCGGTTGACGTCGACATAGCTGCGCGGAAAGTGCGCCCGCACCACTGGATGGCCGCGCGCCACCACGCCTTCGATCAATTCGCCGACGAAACTGTCCTCGGAGCGGCGTAGAGTCTGCAGATCGAGCCGCGAGGCCTGGAGGAACGTCGGGGGGTAAACGCGCCCGCTGTGGGGCGAATTGAATAGCAGCGGGCCGCGGCATTCTGCCGGCTCCATGGCCTCGAACGGGGGATCGAATTCGTCTTCGATGTCCGACATCACGCCTGGCTGGGCTTTCTGCGACTCACAACCCGGCATCGTTCCTAATGCCTGTAGGTATTGTCCATGAGAGTCAGGACTTGGTCCATAGGAGTTAGGGCTTGCCAAGGGGATTTTCCATGACCGTTATCTCGTCGCCTTTCACCTCATGTTTACCGGCTATCCCGCTTATGGAATGAAGGGGGCCGGCGAAAGCCGGGTTCAAGATACCATGTCCAAAATATTACTTGCGGAAGACGACATCGACATGCGGCGGTTCCTGGTCAAGGCGCTGCAAAATGCGGGATTCGAGGTCATTTCCTACGATAACGGCCTATCGGCCTATCAGCGTCTGCGGGAGGAGCCGTTCGAGCTGCTTCTGACCGACATCGTCATGCCGGAAATGGACGGCATCGAACTGGCCCGACGCGCCGCCGAACTCGATCCCGACATCAAGATCATGTTCATCACCGGCTTTGCCGCGGTGGCGCTCAACGCCGACTCGACCGCGCCCAAGCACGCCAAGGTGCTGTCCAAGCCCATCCATCTGCGCGAACTGGTCAACGAAGTGCAAAAAATGCTGGCGGCGTGACGCCGGCGCGGGGCACGCTGCTACGCGCTTCTGACGTGACGCAAAAATCTCTCGACATTGGCCTGCACCCCGCGCGTATGATCGAACAGGTGCTTGGTGGTATCGAGCACCTCATTCGAGGCGGCGTAGGTCGCGTCGGCGTGACCGTTCAGATCGACGATATTGGCGGCGACCGCCCGCGAACTGTCCGCGGCCGACCGGGCGCTGGCGAAAATTCCCGCGGTCTCGGTTGATTGCTGCCCGATCCCGGTCGATATCTCGGTCGCGAACATATTGAGGTTTTTGATTGCCGCGATGATCTGGCTGATGGTCGTGACCACGGCGGCGCAGGTTTCGCGTACCGCCGAGATTTTTCGGGCGATCTCGTCGGTTGCCTTGCCGCTTTGCTGGGCCAGCGTTTTGACCTCCGCCGCAACGACGGCGAAACCTTTGCCGGCCACGCCCGCGCGGGCCGCCTCGATGGTCGCGTTCAATGCCAGGAGATTAGTCTGCTGCGCGATACCCTGGATGAGGTCGGTAATCGGCAGGATCTGCTCGACGGACGTCGTCAGCTTCGCAAGCTCCGCGCTGGCGCTTTCCGACTGCACCGCGGTGTCGTTGGTAAGCTTGAAAACATCGTTCGATCGTCGCGCCAGCTCCTCGATGGTCTGCGCAAGCTCGCTGGCGGCCTGAGCGACCGTTTCCACGTTCGCCCGCGTATTGACGACGGCGTCCACCGTGAAGCCGGATTTTACGCGGGTATCCTCGGCGGCTTTGGCCATCACTTCCGCATTGCTGCGAACCACGGTGACGGCTTCGACGAGCTGGCCGGAGATGTGCTTGACCGAGCCCTCGAACTCATCGGCAAGGGCGGTCATTTCCTCCCGGCGCCTGGACGCACGCTGCTCCTCGGCTTCGCGCCGCGACGCCTGCATTGCTTGAATCTCCAGCGCGTTGCGGCGAAATATTTCGATCGCGTCGATCATCTGGCCGATTTCGTCGCCGCGGCTGTGGTCGTTTAGTTCGACGTCGGTGTCGCCGTTAGCGAGCTTCTGCATGACCTGCGTAATCGACGTGATCGGCCTGACGATCGATCGCGCGATAAAGGCGATCACGGCAATGCTGAGCGCCAGGCATGTGAGCAGCCCGATCGCGAAAGAAAGCGTTTCGGTGCGGGTGGCAGCCGACAGGTTCTCGACGATCGAATCCGATTCCGCGGTGACCGCCGTGAGGATCGTGCGGACGTCCTCTTCGATGCTGGTGTAACTGTCGTCGGTTTGTCCCAGCATCATCGTCGCCATCGCAGCGTCCGTGCTGCCGACGTCGAGGACATCCTCGGCGGTGCTTTGGTATTTTCTCAACTTGACCTGTAACCCGTTCAAGTCCGCCAGCGCTATGCCAGATACATCGGGTCGCGCGGCAAGTTCCTGGAAGTTCTCGTTGATGACCCAGAAATCGGCCTCGATTTCTTTGCGGAGATTTTGCAAGAGCCGGTCGTTTACGCCGTTGCTCGCCCAGGAGACATAGCGAAAGACCCGCATATGCGCACTGATGACGGCATTGTTGACCGCCGCCGCCGCCGCGCGGGTGGGGAGATTCGACTGCGACAGTTCTTTGAGATCGCGTGCGACCTAATTCGAAGTCAGCCGGACGGTGGCGCCCATGCCGATCAGGCACGTCAGCGCCACCGCGCAGGCCGTGAGCGTCTTGGTGCGGATCGTCAGGCGCGACAGCAACGCGAAACGGGACGGGTTGCCAAGGCTCAGCATGGGGGGGCCCGCCGCTGAACGCCGCTTCGCCTAAGCCAGGGCAAAATCACTCCCGGTAGACTCCGACCCCGACAACATAATCGCCCATCTTCTCGACGTAGCTGGTCTTATCCTCGATCTTGTTGCTCAGCGGGTTCGGCCACTTATAATTGACCCATCCGGAGCCCGGGCCTTTGGCAATATCGATCATTTCGCGGATGAGATATTTGCCGTCCTGGTCTTTCAGATCGAACAGGTTCTTGCCGATGAGCGCCGGCCGCGCACCGTGCGCGACGCAATTGCCGCTCATGTCGTAGACGAACGGATAGAGGTCCCGATCGTGGAATTGGCTTATCGACTTGTCGGAAATGTCTTTGAACGTCGCGTCTGCGCCGGCTTTCGTAAACATCTCTTCGGTCCGTTTGACCATGGCGACAGCTTCGTCTTTGCTGCCGAATTCCGCGGCGGAGGCCCGGCAGATGAACGCCAGCAACGCAACCATTGTGATCGTAACAACGGCGCGGGACATGGCAGACCTCCTTGGCGCACGACGGTTGGGGGTGTTCCAAAATGGCCAATTATCGTTAACGATTATTTAATCGGGAGCCGTGCCGGCCGGCCCGGTTGCGGCGCGGGCTGCCGACGGCAAATCATCGTTAGCCGGCATTGAGGACATCGCCGATCCAATCAAACATGAAATGCACGCCGATGGTGACATCGTCGACCTGACAGTGGTGGAAACCGCCTTCCTCGCGGCTAAACACTTTGAGCGTCTTCTGCTTGGAGCCGACGGCGGCGAACAGTTTTTCGGCGAGCGGCAGCGGAATTTGTTCGTCGCCCGCCCCATGCAGCAGCAAAAACGGGCATGTCATCTGCTGCACGATGCCGTCGAGGCGGAAACCCTCGAGCTTCTTGAGCGCCGAGGCGCGGTCGGGGACGCCGAGCACCCATTGCAAATGCTCGGGCGGCACCGAGAGCGACAGCACTTTGCCGGAATCGAGCGCCTCGAGCCGGCGCGCCCAGATGTCGTGATAGTCCCATTGCGCGCCCCAGGCGACGCAGCATGCGAAGCGGCGTTCAAGCGCGGCGGCGCGCGGCGCGTAGTAGCCGCCGAGCGACAGCGCCATGACGCCGATGCGCTTGGGGTCGAACTCGCGGCGGCCGGCGAGATATTCGTAAACCGGCGTCGCGTAGCGCTCGGTTTCCGCGATCAGCGGCAGATTGCGGAAGCGGACGCTTTCGCCGTTGCCTGGTCCGTCGACGATCAGACAGCCGATGCCGCGCGCGGCGAGCTCGGGGATGCCGTAGCCGTATTGCAGTTCCTTGGTGACGTCGAAGCCGTCGAAAAACACCATGGCCGGCGCCGGCCGCGTTCCCGCCGCATCCGGATCCGGGTGCACGAGGAGCGCCGGCAGGCTCGAGTGCTCATAGGGAATTTCGACCGGCTCGATGCGCGGGCGGCGGATGATGGCGGCGGCCTCTTTAAAGATTTTCACGGCCTTGGCGTAGACATCCATGCTGCGCTGCGAGCGCGGCTGGATGAATCGCTCGCCAGTGTGGAAATAGCGCGCGGCGCGCATAAAACACGAGGCCGCGGTCAGCTTGTGGCCTGAGCCGAGCGCGTCACGGCCGCGCGCGTCGATCTTGTCGCCCATGCGCGTCCATTCCTGAAACCACGCCGTGTCGTCGCCGACTTTATCGGCGAGCGCGCGGCCGACGCGGTTGACCTCGTCGATTTCCACCCCGGTCCAGGGGGCCGCCGAAAGGCAGATCAACAGCCCCATCGACCAGCGATAATTGGTGGGAAAATAGAGGAATGCGGGATCGTCTTTCGCGTCGGCCAAGATCTTGCCTCCCATGTTCGTGCCGCCCAT
>PLTE01000326.1 GCA_003164375.1 Hyphomicrobiales bacterium
GCATAGCCGAAATAGGGGATCACCGCGGTGATGCGCCGCGCCGAGGCGCGCCGCAGCGCGTCGGTGATGATCAGCAATTCCATCAGATGGTCGTTGGCGGGATAGGACGTCGACTGGATCACGAAGACGTCGGCGCCACGCACGTTTTCCTGGATTTCGACGAAGATTTCCATGTCGGCGAAGCGCCGCACCACGGCTTTGGCCGGCGGGGTGCCGAGATAGCCGCCGATGGCTTCGGCAAGCTTGGGGTTGGAATTGCCGGCGACGAGCCTGATCGCTCCGTTATTGCCCGCCATTCCTCGCTCTCCTGCGCGCGCCCGCGGGGACCTGATACAAGCCGCGTGGGGGGCTGGCAACATGAATCAAGGGCGTGTCCCCGCAAGCTTTTTCCGCTGCAGCCACAACTGTTTCCTCGCCATCGCGGCGCTGGCAGGCTTAGATCAATGCGATCGCATTCACATGCCGGCCGTAATCGGCTTCGGCGTGGTGTGTGGTGCGGCGATAGCTGAAAAAACGCGTCGGATCGGCATAGGTACACAGGCCCAGATCCTCGACCTGGCCGACGCCGGCCCGGGCAAGCCGCGCCGCGACATAGCCCGCAAGATCGAACAGAGCGTGGCCCTCGCGCGCCGCGGGTGAGAAAAACCGGCTGCTGGCGCGATCTTCAGCGGCAAACCGAGCGATCAGGTCGGGGCCGACCTCGTAATTGGACTGCCGGATCATGGGCCCGATGGCGGCGCGGATATCGGCCCGTCTGGCACCGAGACGTTCCATCGCCTCGACCGTCGCTTCGATGACGCCGGAGAGCGCGCCACGCCAGCCGGCATGCGCGGCGCCGATCACCTGCGCCTGCGGATCGGCCAAGAGAACGGGTCCGCAATCGGCGGTAGTCACGCCGACGGCAAGTGCCCGCATGCGCGTGACGATGGCGTCGGCCTGCGGGCGCGTTTCGCTGGTCCAAGTCTCACCGGTGAACGCCGCTTCGGCGACGACAACTTTGGGCGAATGGATCTGATAGACGGTGAGGAAGCGGCGCGGTTCGATGCCGAGCGCTGCCGCCATGCGGGCGCGGTTCTCGCTGACATTCGCGGCGGCATCGCGCGAGCCGATGCCGCCGTTGAGACTGTCGTAGAACCCGTCGGAAACGCCTCCCGAGCGGGTGAAGAAGGCATGCCGGATGCCGGTCAACGCGAGCGAGGAGGCTTCGATTTTCATCACGGCTCCTCAAATCCGGGCAACGGACCAAGCTCGGGTGCCGCGATCGCCATCGCCTTGAACAATTCGCCCATGCCGCGCGCGCCATCCGCAATCAGCCGCGACAGCGCGATCTCGATTTCCACCGCCTTGTCGCGCGGCGCGGCAGCCTTCAACGCCGCCGCCCGATGCTCGATCCCGAGCCGCAGGAAAAGATCGCGCTGGCGGATCGGACCGTGAATGCGTGCACCGATGCTTTCGGCGCATTGCGCCACCGCTTCGAAATCGACGTGAGCGGTGAGATCGGCCATGCCAGGCGTGCGCAACGGGTCGGTGAAGGCATGTCCGGCCACTGCCTGGAGCGTGTCGCCCAAGCCGAAGTGAGCATGACCATAGTCGATGATCAGGGCCGCGCCGTCGCTGCGCATGCGCCGTCCCAGTTCGAGCGCCATGGTGTCGGCGCGCCATTCGTAGATCGAATCTAGGGGCGCCGCCCGCAAGGCGCGCGGCATCGAGGTCTCGAAAAACGGCAACGGCTCGCGGGCCTCGCCGATAAAGAGGTTGCCATCGGGGGCGATGTCGACGACCCGCTCGTGCCAGCCGTCGGGTTTTTTGACCGCCTGATGGATCGGCAGGGCGTCGATGAACTCGTTGGCGACGACGATGCTCGGGCCGCGCGGCACTTCTTCGAGCGCCGTGTGCCACAGCACCGGCACGCCGAGCTGCTCCAGCCGACGCTGCTGAATCTGTTGCAGCGCGGGGGAGATCTCGACCAGATGCACGACGATGGCGCTGCGAAAAGCCTGCACCACTTTCGCCGCTCGCAATGCGTCCTGCATCAACGTGCCGCGTCCGGGACCGAGCTCGATGATGCGCACATTTTCCGGCGCGCCCATCTGTTGCCAGACCGACGCCATCCATAATCCGATCAATTCGCCGAACATCTGGCTGATCTCGGGCGAGGTGACAAAATCGCCGCCGGCGCCGAACGGATCGCGATCGATGTAATAGCCGTATTGCGGATGCGTCAGGCACAGCTGCATGTAGTCGGCAAGCGGCATTGGCCCGGCCACGCCGATCAGCCGGCGGATTTCGTTCTCCAACGGCGAACGCGCGTCAGCCATTTTTCTCGGTCGGTCTTATTGCTTGCGGTTCGCGCGTCAATGCAATGCTGAGAAGCACAATGCCGGCCAGCATCAACGGTATGCACAGCAGCATGCCCATGGTCAGGCCGCCCCACAAAAAGCCCAACTGGACATCCGGCTCGCGAAACAATTCGCAGCTGATGCGCGCGATGCCGTAGCCGAGCAAAAACGCCCCGCTGACCAGACCGGAGCGTTTGAGCGCTCCCATCTGCACCAGGACGCCGAGCACGATGAGAAGGACTAGTCCCTCCAGCGTCGCCTCGTAGAGCTGGCTCGGATGTCGCGGGATCGGCCCGCCGTTGGGAAACACCATGGCCCAGGGCACGTCGGTCGGCCGGCCCCACA
>PLTE01000240.1 GCA_003164375.1 Hyphomicrobiales bacterium
GCCATCGCGGCGAAGGCTTGCGCGAGCGATACCGGCGTCAGATATTCGTCGCAGATCAGCATTGGGCTCCGGCTATTCCGCCGCCACTTTATTCGCGGCATCCATTTTCGCCTTCACCACCACCTTGATGGCGTCGTCGACGCGGTCCTTGGCGTAGCGGATCGCGGTCGGCAGGTCGTCGAGCGCGAAAGTGTGGGTGTGGATCTTGGTGGCATCGAAGCGCTTTTGCGACATGTAGGCCTCGGCGCGATGGGTCGCGCTCTTGCCCTCGCCGCGGATGCCGTAGAGATAGATGTTGTTGCGCACGATGTGGGCGACATCGACCGGCGTTTCCTCATGCGGGAATGCCGCGAGGCATACCTTGCCGCCGCGATTGACCATGCGGATCGCCTCGTTCACCGCATTGGGCGCGCCCGAGCACTCGACCACGTAATCGACGCCCTTGCCGCCGTTGAGCCGCTTCACCGCTTCGACGACGTTTTCGTTGCGGACATTGACGACGTGATCGGCGCCGAGCTCGCGGCCGATCTGGAGCCTATTGTCGCGGGTGCCGGTGAGGATGACCGGGTTTGCGCCCATCGCCTTGGCGACCGCGGCGCCGAGAAGACCGATTGGTCCCGGTCCGGTGACGACGACGCTTTCGCCGGCGACCAGCCCGCCGAGCTCGGTGAGGCCGTACATCGCCGTGCCCGCGGTGACGACCAGCGTCGCCTCCTCGTCCGACATTGTGTCGGCAATGGCGATCACCGTGTTGATGTTGTTGACCTGGTATTCGCAGAAACCGCCGTCGGTGGTGAAGCCGTTGGCGCGATGGCCCTTGTCGACGTCGCCGTAATTGAGGCCGTAGTTATGGCACGAGGTGTACATGCCCTCGCGGCAGCGCTTGCACTGGCCGCAGCCGGCATGAATCTCGACGGTGACGCGCTGGCCGATCGGAAATTCGTCGACGCCGGGTCCGAGCGCCACCACGGTGCCCATATATTCATGGCCGGGCGTCCAGTTCTTGTTGAACGGCAGGCCTCCCTGGATCAAAGCCGGCGAGCCATGGTCGATGATTTCGAGGTCGGTGGCGCAGATCGCGACCGCGTCGATGCGCACCAACACTTCGGCGCGCTTGGGTACCGGAACCGGCTTCTCGCCGAGCTTGAGCTCGCCGGGATTGCCGAGCACCCAGGCCTTCATCTTGTCCGGGATCGGGAAATCGGGGCTGATTTTTACTCCGGGGGCTGAGTACATCGTCGCTTCCTTTTTCGTTTCCTTTTTCGCTTCCTCTTCGGGCGCTTATAATCAATTTCGACACCGCGCGAAACCGGGGGCCCGATCGCAGGCTGGCGGGAGAGCCGCTGCGATGCTATATGACCAGTATTCTGACCAGTTGGAGACTCGGCGAATGCTCACGGTGACGCTTGTTGAGGCAAAGACAAGGCTGAGCGAACTTTTGGACAAGGTTGCGGCGGGAGAAGAGGTCGTGATTACGCGTCACGGTCGTCCAGCCGCCCGCATCGCCGCGGTATCGCCGCCGAAGCAACCTCTGGCCGACCTGTCGGCGCTTCGGGCAAAGATGCCGCCATGGCGCAAACCGAGCCATATCCTCATCCGCGAGATGCGGGACGAGGAAGGATGATGCTTTATTTCGATACCAGCTTCCTCGCGCCGCTGTTTCGCAAAGAGACGACCAGCAACAGCGTCGAAGAGTTCTTCCGGCGACAGAGCGTTGAAAACCTTGCGATCAGCCATTGGACCCGAGTGGAATTTTCCAACATCCTCGCACGAGACGTCCGGATGGGAGCCATCGAATCACAGGCGGCAATCGATCTCGACAACCAATTTGAAATGAACATTTTACGCTCATTTGCACTGATATTGCCGGACGTAAACGACTTTGACCTCTGCAGACGCTACTTGCAACGCTACGAGACTGCGTTGCGGCCCGGCGACGCGCTCCACCTCGCAATCGCAAACAATCATGATGTCGAAAGGTTTTATACTCTCGACAAAAAATTGCTCAAGGCAGGTAAATTTCTTGGCTTACCGGTAGCGACCGGCATAAGAGACTAGGGTATCTCCTGACCGGGCCCTCGATCTTCCAATCATCAGACCGGCACCGCGGTAGCATCGTAAGTGAACAGCCAGTCGTAGCGTTCCTTGACGCGGTTGTCCTGCCATTCGCGTTCGACATGGGCTTGGGCGGCTGCGGCCTCGGCCATCGCCCGGTTGTGGAAACGCGGAATCATGTCGGCAGAACCCTTGACCGCCTTGTTGGCGCGATCGCGGCGAACCGCTTCGTAACGCGCCAATGCGCTTTCGCCGGCGCCGTATTTCTCGATTGCCCGCGCCAGCACCATGCCGTCCTCGAGCGCCTGCACGGCGCCCTGCGCCAGAAACGGCACCATCGGATGGCAGGCGTCACCAAGGAGCGTGCAGCGTCCTTTGGTCCACACGTCCATGATCGGGCGCAGCGCCAGCGCCCATTTATACGGCACGTCAATCGCTGAGAACGTCGCGCGCACGTCCGGATGCCAGCCCTCGAAATCGTTGAGCATTTCTTCCGTTGTGCCGCGCACGTTCCAGCCTTCGGCCGCCCAGTCGGTGCGCTCGCGCAAGCCGACGACATTAAGCAGCGTTGCCGCCCGCAGCGGATAATGCACAACATGGCCGCCCGGTCCGACCCAATTGGTGCCGACATCAAACGCGATGCCCGGCGGCACGCGATCGCGCGGCAGCACCCCGCGCCACGCCGTGATGCCGCAGAATTGCGGCTTGGTTGCGCCGAACAGAGTTTCGCGCACCACCGAATGCACGCCGTCGGCGCCGACGACAATTTGTGCCGAGACCGGATCGCCGCCCTCGAAACGCAATTCGACCGCGTCCGGCGACTGCGAGAGGCCGATGCATTTGCGGTCGAGGTGGATGACGTCGGGCTTGGCCTGCAACAGCGCCCGGGCGATCACGCCATGCAGATCGCCGCGGTGAATGGTGATGTAAGGCGAGCCGTAACGCGCGACCGATTCCATGCCGAGATCGAACAGCTTCCAGGTCTGGCCGGTGTTCCACAGCCGGATCGCCTTGCCCGACGGCAAGACCTGCACTTGTTCGAGCGCAGCTTTGAGGCCGAGCGCATGAAGAACGCGGGTGCCGTTCGAGCTGATTTGCACGCCGGCGCCGAGCTCGTGCAATTCCGGCGCCTGCTCATAAACGTCGACGTCGATGCCGCGGCGCACCAACGCAAGCGCTGCGGCGAGACCGCCAATGCCACCGCCGACAATGGCAACGGAACCTGTCATTCAATCTCGATTTGGATTTTGATGGCGCATGATTCTAATTGAGCATGATCTTGTCCGAAAGCCGGCTGCCACTTTTCGGGATCATGCGCTAGGCCGGCTCACCGGCGGCATCGCGGTCGAGATCGACGAAAACATCGTCGCCCTGCAGAACTACTTGATAGGTGCGCAGCGCTACCGAGCATGGCGGCGCTTTCACCGCGCCGGTCGGCACATGGAACGCGCCCAGATGCACGGCGCATTCGATCACGTCGCCCTCCAAGATGCCGTCGGCAAGGCTTGCCGAGGCATGGGTGCATTCGTCGTCGGTGGCGTAGAACTTGCCGCCGATATGAAAAACCGCAAGCCGTTTGTCGGCGACGTCATAGGCCTGAACCGTTTCCGCCGCGATATCTGCCTGCGCGCAAACTCTGACGACATTTTCCGTCATACCTCTCCCCTTTCCGCGCCCCGTTATATATAGGAACGACACGAGGGTGGAAGCGCATGCAAGTTCTGGTGATCGGCGCGGGTGTCGTTGGGCTTAGCGTTGCGCGCACAGCCGCGCTCGCCGGCCACGACGTGACGGTGGCTGAAGCGACCGGAGGCATCGGCAATGGCGTGTCCTCGCGCAACAGCGAGGTGATCCACGGCGGCCTCTATTACCCGACCGATACGTTGCGGGCGCGGCACTGCGTGCGCGGCCGGCGGTTGCTCTACGCATTCTGCGACGCCCACGGCGTGGCCTACCGCAAATGCGGCAAGCTCGTCGTCGCCACCAACGATGCCGAACTGGCCAAGGTCGAGACCATCCTTGAACAAGCGCAGAAGAACGGCGTCGAAGGCATGGAGATGCTCGGCGGCAATGCCGCGCGCGCCATGGAGGCGGAATTATTCTGCATCGGGGCGCTATGGTCGCCGGAAACCGGCATCATCGATAGCCACGGCTACATGCGCGCGCTGTGGGGCGAATTGGAAGATCATGGCGGCATGATCGCGTTCGAAACGCCGGTCGAGGGCATGAGCTTTAAGGCACCGCATTGGCAGGTGCGCTTCGGCGGCAGCGATCCCGGCACCATTGCGTTTGACGCCGTGATCAATGCCGCTGGGCTTGGCGCCCAGGCGTTGGGGCGGCGCATCGACGGCTATCCGGCCGGCAAGGTGCCGCGGCTGGTGCTCGGCAAGGGCAATTATTTTGGCTTCGTCGGGCGGCCTGTGTTCTCGCGGCTGATTTATCCGACGCCGATCGACGGCGGCTTGGGCGTTCACGTCACGCTCGATCTGGCCGGACGGATGCGCTTTGGTCCCGACGTCGAATGGATCAGCGAAGAGAATTACGCGGTCGACCCGAGCCGCGCGGACAGCTTTTACGCCCGCATCCGCACCTATTGGCCGGGACTGCCGGACGGCGGGCTGGTGCCCGATTATGCCGGCATCCGGCCCAAATTGCGCGGCCCCGGCGAAGGACAGGCCGATTTCATGATCGCGGGGCCGGCCGACCACGGCATGCCGCGGCTAGTCAATCTGTTCGGCATCGAGTCACCGGGGCTGACCTCGTCGCTCTCGCTCGCCGACGAAGTGTTGGGTTATCTTGAGACTTGACCGCGCAGATTGGCGCCGGGATTGACCGGCGGCGGCTCGCTCTTGCGGTTGAACGCGACCCGCGCGGTGGCGACGCTTGCCGCAGCGACCGGCGTATATTGCGCGACGCCGCCGTTTCTGCCGCTAAACGCCATCAAGCCCTGCTTGGTCGAGACGATATCGCCGGGCCGCAGCGTCGGATCGTTGGCGCTGTCGAACGGCGCCAGGCCGAACGCGTCCTTGCCATTACACGTGCAGTTGGCGACCAGCTGCTTGCGGTAGATGAACGCGGTGTCGAGGTCGGTATAGCGCGCGCCGTCTTTGGCTACGGCGCCGCCGATCTCGCTGCCGAAGAAGAGTTTCGTCTTGCTCGCCGGGCACATCGCCCGGCAGGTTTCGACCGGCGTTGCATTGCTCATACGCTCGAGCGGAAAATGCTGGCCGTCGCACAGCCGCACGCAAAAGGCGACGTCACGGCCGGTGCTGCCGCTATTCTGGCGCACGTTTTCCGCTCCCAGCGGGGCGGGCGCGATACGGCCGATCGGTGCCGAGGGCTCGGCATAGGATTCGCCCGGCGGCGGCGCTTGCCGCTCCGGACCGCCGAACAGAAAGTCGAATAATCCCGCGGCGTTGGCAGCGCCGGGCGGCAGCGCGGCGAATGCCAGCGCGCCGCTAATCACGGCCGCCTGCCATCGCCCTTGTTTGCTGCATTGCCGGCGCACCACGGCGGTACCTCGCAAGCCTCACCCGGTAAACAAGCCCCGGATCGGGGCGCACACCCGGCTTGATAACTGTGTCGCAGGCGGGAATGTTCCCACCGTTTTGCAGCGTCAGCATGGCGGAAAAGGTTCAACTTCGGGTGCCCGGCCGCATAGCGGCCAACCGATTTGCGGCTATGGCAAAGAAAGAGTGAATGCCGACTTCCCTGCGCCGGGAAGCCGGGAATATCGGCGCCCTCAGAAATAGCGCAGCCACACGTAAATCTGGCAGATCAGGATCGAAACCACCGTCATCGGCAAGGCGTAGAGGGTGTATTTGACGAAGCCAAACGCGATGCCGTTGCGCTCGGCGATGCCGGCGACGGTGAGGTTCGCCGAAGCGCCGACCAGCGTGCCGTTGCCACCGAGGCAGGAGCCGAGCGACAGACACCACCACAATGGCGCGATGTGATCCGGCGTGCCGTAGGCCGGCGCCGCGCTTTTGAGCAGCGGGATCATGGTGGCGACCAGCGGAATATTGTCGATCAGCGCGGAGAACAGCGCCGAGGTCCACAGAATGGTGTAGCCGGCGGCGGCGAGATTGTCGCCGGTCGCGGCGACGAGCTTGCCGGCGAGGAGCTGCAACAAGCCGCTGACCTCGACCGCATGCACCACAATGAACAGACCGATGAAGAAGAAGATCGTGATCCACTCGACCTCGGTGAGGGTTCTGGCGACGTTATCGGATTGGACGTCGGGGTGATGCTCCCAATTGTCGAGCAGCATCAATAAAGCCGCTCCCCCCATCGCGATGGTCGCCGGCTCGAGATGCAATGTGTCCTCGAAGATCAGCGCGACGATCAACAGCGCCAGCACCGCGACGGACTGGATGAGCAACGGCCGATCGACGATGGCGCCGCGCGCATCCATGGTCATGACGCGCAATCGGTTCTCGATGGTGGCCGACGTCGCGCGGCCCCAGATCAGGTGGGTCATCAGCACCTGCGCCGCGAACACCACGATAACGACAGGGCCGAGATTGTAGAGAAAGGCGTTGAAATGCAGCCCGGCGAGCGATCCGATCATGATATTGGGCGGATCGCCGATCAGCGTCGCGGTGCCGCCGATATTGGACGCCAGCACTTCCGCGAACAGAAACGGATAAGGCGGAATCTTCAGCTCGCGCGTGATGGCAAAGGTGACCGGCGCCACCAACAGCGCGGTGGCGACGTTGTTTAGGAGCGCGGAAATAATGCAGGTCACCAGCTGCAGCAGAACGAGGAGCGCGGCGGGGTGCGCCCGCGCCAATTGCGCCGCCGCGATCGCGACAAACTGGAAGATGCCGGAACGCTGCGCGATCGACATGATGATCATCAGGCCGGCAAGCGTGCCGACGGTGTTCCAATCGACTCCCTTGAGCGCTTCGGCCTGATCGAGCGCGCCGGACAGCACCACTACCCCGGCGGCGATGAGCGCGATAATGGCGCGGTTCAACTGGTCCCAGATGATGGCCACGTAGGTCACGCACAGCATGGCCGTCGACACCCACATCGGGTTGAGGCCGAAGATAATATGCGGCGTGAAATGATCGGTCACGGCTGAGCCTTAGGCGCATTCATTCGCGCAGCGCAGTGTCGTCACCAGTGAAGAACCGTCACGGCACGAACACAAGGAATAAAAACGTCGCGAACACCACGAGATGAACAAGGCCGGCCAGAATATTGGTGCGGCCGGAGCCCAAGGTGAGCAGGCTTAAGAACAGCGTGAGCGCAAGCAAGAGCGTATCGCGCGCCGAAATGCCGATGGCGATCTCTTTGCCGAGGATGATGTTGGTGACCGCGACCGCAGGGATCGTCAGCCCGATGGTCGCAAGCGACGAGCCCAGCGCCAGATTGAGGCTCTTCTGCAACACGTCGCGCCGTGCCGCCTGCACGGCGCTGATGCTTTCCGGAGCCAGCACGATCATAGCGATGATGATGCCGGCGACCGCCTGCGGCGCGCCGACTTTATCGAGGCCCGCTTGCAAGATCACCGCAAATTTCTTCGCTAGCAGGATCACCCCGCACAATGCCACCAGCAGCAGCACCGTGCTGACGGCGACGGCGCGGTTGGACGGATAGACGTGATGCCCGTCGGGCGCCGTCTTATCCTCGGCGCGAAAATAATCGGCGTGCCGCGAGGTCTGGATGAAGAGAAACGTGGCGTAAAGAATGACGGTAATGACGCTGACGAAGATGAGCTGCGCGGTCGAGAAGTAAGGCCCGGGCACCGCAAGCGTATAATTCGGCAAGACCAAAGTGAGGATCGAA
>PLTE01000377.1 GCA_003164375.1 Hyphomicrobiales bacterium
GCTCGGCCTCGGCGCGTGAACAAATTTTCGGTGCGGCATCGCCACCGCCGCGGCGCGCCAATCCCGGCAGCGCGTCAAGCGCTGCGCGCGCACCGCCAAAATGATTGACGAGGGCGCGAAATGTTCGTGGCCCAACGTTCTGGCTGCGGATCAGCCGCAACCAGTCGATCCGCTGCTCGTCGGTCAGACGGATCGGTTCCGTGCGCTCGCTCACGGCGCCCCCAAAGTTCCCGCATTCGGACGGTAAGTCTAACCGGTCCTCGACCGGGAACCATACCTTAAAATTGTAACCATCGGAAAATGGAACCCAAGGTATTTGTTGCAAAGCAGCAGCCAAACCCGCAAATTGCCGACTCTCCGCTGCCAGCGCCGTTGGGGCCACAGAACCTGGTTTCGGGATTCCATAATGGAGGGTGTGCGTTGCACGGTAACCTGGCCAAGCGCGCGTTCAGGGTGGTCCTGATCAAGCCGTCGCATTACGACCAGGATGGCTATGTCATCCAGTGGCGGCGTTCGTTGATACCGTCGAACAGCCTGGCAAGCGTGCACGGGCTGATCGTGGAGTGCGCTCAAGCGCGCGTTCTTGGCCCCGACGTTGCTATCGAGGTCGAAGCCTGCGACGAGTGCAACACCATCGTCGATGTCGAAGGCGTCGTGAAGCGCATTTGCGCCGCCGGTGCCGGCATGGTTGGTTTGATCGGCGTGCAGTCGAACCAATATCCGCGCGCGCTCGATCTCGGCCGCCAGTTTCGCGCCCGCGGGCTCACGGTGGTAATGGGCGGCTTTCATGTCAGCGGCTGCATTTCCATGTTGCCGGCTTTGCCGCCCGAGCTAAAGGAAGCGATGGATCTCGGCATTCATCTGTTCGCCGGCGAAGCCGAGGGCCGCATGGCCGACGTGCTGCGCGACGTCGCCGCAGGCCAGGCAAAACCGATCTACAATTATCTTGATGACATGCCGGAAATGGCGGCGGCCGTGTATCCGATCCTGCCGCGTTCGGTCGTGACGCGAGTTGCCGGTCATTATTCGAGCTTCGATGCGGGCCGCGGCTGTCCGTTCCAATGCAGCTTCTGCACAATCATCAATGTCCAGGGCCGAAAATCGCGCTACCGCACGCCCGACGATGTCGAAGCCATCGTGCGGGCCAATGCGACGCAGGGCATTACGCGGTTCTTCGTCACCGACGACAATTTCGCCCGCAACCGCAACTGGGAGCCAATCCTCGATCGGCTGATCGAACTGCGCGAGCACGAGAAATTCAACATCAAGCTTCTGCTTCAGGTCGACACGCTGTGCCACCGTATTCCGGGCTTCATCGAGAAATGCGCACGCGCCGGCTGCACCGCGATCTTCCTCGGGCTGGAAAACATCAATCCCGAATCCCTGATGGGCGCCAAGAAGCGCCAGAACAAGATCTGGGAATATCGCGAAATGCTGTTGGCGTGGCGCGCGCAAAAGGTCATGACCTACGCCGGCTATATTCTCGGCTTCCCGACCGACACGGCGGAAACGATCGCGCGCGACATCGAGATCATCAAGAAAGAACTGCCGGTCGATATTCTCGAATTCTTTTATCTGACACCGCTGCCGGGGTCGGAAGATCATAAGAAACTGCACATGTCAGGCGTCCCGATGGACCCCGACATGAATAAATACGATCTTGAGCACGCCTGCACCGCCCATCCGTTGATGTCGAAGGAGACCTGGACGAGAGTCTATGCCGACGCGTGGACGCGCTACTACACCGACGCCCANNGTCGAGACGATCATGCGCCGCGCCATCGTGTCCGGCATCAACCGCACCAAGGTGCTGGATTCGCTGACCATCTTTTCCGGCGCCGCGCGGATCGAAGGCGTGCATCCGCTACAATTCGGATTTCTCCGCCGCAAATTGCGCAAACAGCGCCGCTCCGGCATGCCGGTGCTTAATCCGCTCGTCTTCTATCCGTGGCGAGTCGTCGATTTTCTGAAAACGACGTCGCAATGGCTGCGGCTGATTTGGCACTATCGCCGCATCCTGGCACGGGTCGCGGCCGATCCCGCTGCGCGCAGTTATGTCGACGAGGCCTTGAGCCCGCACACCGGTGTCGGCGAAACCGATCATTTCGTCGAGGTCTTTGCCGACAAGATCCCCCACACCCATGGTGCGCCGGCGCGCGCGCCCACGGCGGTGGCGGCNNGAGTGATGTGCGTTCGCTCAGTGATCTGACTGCGCGCCGGACTTGTGGCCGATCTTGCTTTCGGTGCCGCCGATCAGCCGCGTGATATTGGCGCGGTGCATGATCCATAGCAGTACCGAGAGCAGCAAGAATAGTTTTGCCGTCTGCGGATCGCCGCTCCCCCATATGATTGCCGGCGTTGCTGCGCTCGCGATAAGCGCCGCCAGCGACGAATAGCGGGTCACAGCGGCGATCACGAGCCAGATCGCGCAAAACGCCGGCAATGCGATCCACAGACCGAAGCCGAGCAGAAGGCCAATATAGGTCGCGACGCCTTTGCCGCCTTTAAAGCCGAGCCAGACTGGAAACAGATGGCCGAGAAAAGCGCCAAGCGCCGCGCAGATC
>PLTE01000215.1 GCA_003164375.1 Hyphomicrobiales bacterium
GCGTCTGGTTGTTGATGACGTTGGATGCGCTCTGCAAGCGGTTCACCGTCGATCCAATATTGCCGCGAAGGGCGGCTACAGTGGCAACCGCGCCGTCGATAAGAGACAGCGCCGCTTGCGCGTCCGATTGGGTTAAAAGGTCGTTGACCGATCCCGACGCGCCGCCACTCAGCAGCGCGTTGCCGGTGCCGAAGGTGTTCGCCCCCGACCCCGCCGTCGAGGTTGCGATGGCGTTGCCGATGGTACCCTTCGTCAAGGCGGTGATCACGATCTCGTTGTTGCCTGTCGTCGCGTTCACTGTAGCCACTGCCGAGGCGGAGGCATTGGCAAATACGCCGGCTGCATTGGCAACGATGCCACTTCCGTCGGCGTAGCTTTCACCCGCGCCCGACCCGCCGTTGATGGCATTCGCCAGGTTGGTCAGGCTGCCCGCTTCGGTTGCGCCGACCAGGACTTGGATCTGGTTTGCGGTGGGAGTGGTGAGCGCAGCTACGAAGTTGTAGGTCTGCGATCCCACGGTTACCGAGTCGCCAGCCGCAGCGACCGGGGCCGTTCCAGCATTCGCGCCGCTGGCGAGATCGGCGGTGGCGAAGGTGCCGGCGCCTGAAGACGACGCGGTGATCGTATTGCCGGTCGTGCCGGCGTTATTGGCGGTGAAAGTCACCTGCGTTCCCGTGCTCGCGCCCGCCGAGACTTGAGTATTTTGCGTCGTGCCTATGCCGTAATTGGTCCCGGCTCCGGTCCCTTGGTTTACTGCGAGTACCAGGTTCGCCAGGGCGGTGCCTTCCACTCCAGTCGTTGTCGTACCCCCGCCGAGCACCTCATTCGCCGTCGGAAGGTTGCTGAGGGCAGCGACAAAGGTGTAAGTCTTGCCGCCAATCGCTACCGTGCTGCCAGCGGAGCCGTTCAATAGGGTCGCCGCGCCGGCGGTCAGGCCCGTGCTCGCGACCAGTCCTACAGAGTTTCCCGTGGTGGAGGCATTGCCCACACCATTGATGTTTGCCGTAACCGTGATCACGCCCGAGTTTCCTGCGGTTGTTACCGCAGCCGTCGCGAAAGCATTGGCTGCGGTCACGCCTCCGAACTCAGTGCCCGCGCCGCCGCTCGTGTTATTGATGGCAGCCGCCAGGTTGGTAAGTGCTTGGCCGTTGCTGCCTCCGATCACGACCTGATTTGCGGCTCCGGTAAGGCCAGCCACGTTGGTCACGAATGTGTATACAGTGCCGCCGATCGTAGCGGTGTTATTGGCAACGATAGCGGTTCCGGCGGCGGCGGTCAGCGTGCCAGAAGCGGCAATGGCGTTCGTCGGAGCGGCTCCGCTCAGAACATCGGAGGCCGCGACGGCAGCCGTGCCCGCCGCTTGCGTCAGCGTGCCGGTCGCGGCGGTCGATCCGCCTAAGTTGAGGTCGTTGGCGGACAACAGCCCCGTCGTCACTCCAATCGTACTGCTGCCCGTGGCGCTGCCGTCACCCAGGAACACATTGAGCGTATTCGCGGTGAACACTTGGCCGCCGTTGTAGTTCGTCGTCGACCCGATATCGTTGATTTCGGTTTTGATGGATTGATATTCGTTGTCCAGCGCGACCCGCTGCGGGTCCGATACTGTGCCGGTGGCCGATTCCGTCGCCAAGGTGACGGCGCGATTAAGCAGCGTGGTGACCTGGGACAGAGCGCCATCCGCAACCTGAAGTTCGCCGATGCCGCCGGTCGCGTTGCTCGCCGATTGGGTGAGGGCGGCAATGTTGGCCGAGAGCCCGTTCGCGATGGCCAGTCCTGCCGGATCGTCCGCGCCGCTATTGATGCGTGAACCTGAAGACAACTGCTCCAGGGTTGAATTAAGGTTGCCGCTGGTGATATTCAGCTGGTTCTCAGCTGCGATCGCAGCGATGTTATTTAAAATAGTCAGTGCCATGGAAGTGCTCCTTGTTTGGTTCCGATTTGAGGATCCGTCCCCGAAACCTTCCCGGNNTCGTTCCGTTTGTCCTGCGGAACCTGATTTGCTTCTCACTACGTCCATCGGCTTGCCCTGATCGGGCTTTATTTCCACAAGTTCCAATCGGCATAGACCTTAGGTAATGCGCCGCTTTTGCTTCCGGCGCGCACCCGCGCCATTCCTGCCGATCTCTACTCTTGAAGCCTTCTTAAGTGGCCAACCTTCTACCGTTCCAAAGTTCAACCCTTAAGAACAACGCCCCGGAAGCCCCATATGATCCAGCTCACCCGTCTCAACAATCACCCGCTGGTCGTCAACTCCGACCTCATCAAGTTCATCGAGCAGGCGCCGGATACCGTCATCACCCTGATCAGCGGCGAAAAAATCGTCGTTCTCGAAAGCGCCCACGACGTCCTCCAGCGCGTCGTGCAGTTCCGCCGCGCCGTATTGCAGGGAGCGATGTTGTGGTCGGACCACGCTTCCGCCGCTCCGCCCCTGCTGCTGCCCGCGCCCGAGAACTGTGCTCCCGCGGCCGGCGAGAAATAGGACCCCGGTGGATAAAGCAACCATCGGCGGCCTGATCCTGGCGATCGGCGGCATCCTGCTCGGCTTGATGCTCGAGGGTGGAAGTCTCGCCCAGGTGCTTCAACCTACCGCCGCCATGATCGTTTTCGGCGGCACTCTGGGCGCAATTCTTATTCAGTATCCCTTGCCCGTCACGCTGGGCGCGTTTCGCCGGCTGGCGCAGGTTTTCATCGAGCCCGCCCACAACGCGCAATCCACCATCAACCTCCTGGTTGGTTACGCCAA
>PLTE01000262.1 GCA_003164375.1 Hyphomicrobiales bacterium
GACGACGAGCGCAAGCCGCTGCCGCATGTCGTCGAATTCGTCACCGCGGCAGCGCCGCCGCCGGAAGCCGTGCTGGCGGCCATGCGGCAGGCCGGCTTCAACGTCACCCATGTCTACGGCCTCACCGAAGTCTACGGGCCGGCCAGCGTCAACGACTGGCATCGCGAATGGAACGCGCTCCCCGCGCCTGAGCAGGCGGCGAAGAAAGCGCGCCAGGGCGTGCGCTATCCGGTGCTCGAAGGGCTCGACGTGCTCGACCCCGAAACCATGCTAGCGGTGCCGCGTGACGGCGAGACGCTCGGCGAAGTGATGTTCCGCGGCAANNGCGGCAATGTGGTGATGAAGGGCTATCTGAAAAATGAAGCCGCGACGCGCATGGCCTTTGCCGGCGGCTGGTTTCATTCCGGCGATCTCGGCGTCATCCACCCCGACGGCTATATCCAGCTCAAAGACCGCTCCAAGGACATCATCATCTCCGGCGGCGAGAATATTTCCTCGATCGAGGTCGAGGAGGCGCTCTATAAGCATCCGGCGGTGCAGCTGGTGGCGGTGGTGGCCAAGCCCGACGCCAAATGGGGCGAGACGCCCTGCGTCTTCGTCGAACTCAAACCCGGCGCCACGGCAAGCGCCGAAGACCTGATCGCTTGGTGCCGCAATCACCTCGCCGCCTACAAATGCCCGCGCACCGTGGTGTTCGCGGAGATTCCGAAAACGAGCACCGGCAAGATTCAGAAATTCAAGCTGCGGGAGCTGGCGAAGGGGATCTGACGGCGTGTCCGACGAGGGCGAAGATCCGCGTATCTGCAGCACGCTGCGCTGGAGCGATGTTAGGTTGCCTCCATCCGTAACGGAAGCTGATTTGGATGCTTTGATATTCTCGGAAATGACTCAAAGATTGCTCAAAGTAGCGCGGATCATCGGCCGCACCTTCGAATCACTAAAAGCGCGCTCGATTTATGTGAGCCCTGAAATAATCGCGGCCCGCATTCGGGCGTTGGCGGACGCCGGAAGAATCGAGGCAGTAGGCAATCTTTCGATGTGGCGCCACAGCGAAGCGCGCCTCAAAGGGAGCTGACCTGGCCCTTATTCCCCTAGGAGGACTGAAGACCTTAGGCCGCCTCGGCCTCCATCACCCCGACCACCAGCCGTTTGCCGAGCGCGCGTAGCGTGGCGGTCAGCGCCGGCAGTTTGGTCGGATGCTTCGGATCGAGGATGCGGCGGACTTCCTTTTCGTCCTTGCCGATGCGCCGGGCCAATTCGCTCTTGGTAATGCCGGCGGCGGCAAAGGATTCCAGCACCGCGAGCTTGGCCGCGACGTCCGGTGCCACCGCGATGTCGACAAAACCGCGGCCTTTGGCGCGCGGCTTCGGCAACGCCTTGCCGTGCTGCAGATAGCTCAACAGCACCAGGCCGAGCGCTTCTTCGGCCATGCCGCGCGCATCGGCGTCGCCACGCCCCTGCGTCACCGCCTCCGGCACATCGGGAAACGTCACGACGATGTTGCCGCGGCGGTCGCCCGGCTCGAACACTGCGCGATAGGTGTAGAACCGCATTCGCGACCTTCAACCGTCATGGCCGGATTTATTCCGGCCATCCACGTCTTTTCCTGCGAACGAACCCTTAAGACGTGGATGCCCGCGACAAGCGCGGGCATGACGAAAAAAATTGTATCGGACAAAATTGTCCGAACGTCAAGGTGAAGATAAATAAGCCGCCGCTTCCCGCGAAGGCGAGAACCCGGCGGCCCTTCCATTTCGCCAAAGCAACTCCCGTCCCCCCCGCAAGCGCGCAGGGGAAAGCGGACCTACTCGGGCTACTGTGACTTAAGCGATCAGTGGACCAAGACGTCTTGCCGCAACCGGGCGATCTCGTCCTTGACGTATAATTTTCTTCGTTTCAATTCCAAGAGCGTAAGGTCATCGATGGAGGGGTGGTGGAGCGCTTCTGAGATTTCGTGTTCGAGCGCCTGGTGCCGTTTTTCGAGTTCGGCAAGATGCGATTCAATCGCCATGTGGCATGCCTCCTTGAGTCAGATTGCTGCCAGATCGGATCATCCTACACCCTAACAACCGGGCGCAAGACTACTCCGCTTTTGTGCTTACGAAAATCCCCACTGTGCACTGTTTGGCAATATGGCCCGGCGCACTTGTCGGCGATTGACCAAAACGCGATAATCAAGAGGAACTTACCGGGCACCTTACCCTCATACCTCACGTGACTCTGATTTGGCTACTATTGGCTGTGATTTGACGACCTTGCGGTCGAAACTCCTGCCCAAAGAGCCAAGCAAGGCGCAACCAAGGCGGCGATGACAGAAGAAGAAGAACGCGAGCTGCGGGAGCAACTGGCGCGCTTGCAGCAGGAGCATCGCGACCTCGACGCCGCAATCGCTGCGTTGCAGGAATCGGCCGGCTCCGACCTCATTCAGGTGCAGCGCTTGAAGAAGCGCAAGCTGGTGCTGCGCGATCGCATTACTTTCATCGAAGACGAGCTCACGCCGGATATTATCGCGTGAGCGCTGCGCTGCCGCGGGCGGCGGTATTTCGCTCCGCCTTGCGCGCATACATCGCCGCGTCGGCGCGCGCCAAAACCTCGGCCGGCTCGTCGAGCGCGCCAAGGAGCGCAAGCCCCGCCGAGGCGCCGACGGCGAGGCTTGAATTGCCGAAGCGCAGCGGGATCGCATAGACGGCGGCTTCGAGCATGGCGGCCTTGGCCGCGGCGTCGGGCGCGTTGACGTTCCACAACAGCACCACGAATTCATCGCCGCCGATGCGCGCCACCACGTCGGAGGCCCGCACGTGGCGCGTCAGCGCCGCGGCGACCGCCTTGAGCACGGCATCGCCCGCGGCATGGCCGTGCCGGTCGTTGACCGGCTTGAAATCGTCGAGATCGAGATAAACCAGCGCGACGCTGGCGCCATAGCGCTTGACGTAAGCCAGCGAGCGCTTGAGCTCGCGCTCGAAGCCGCGCCGGTTGAGCACATCGGTGAGCGGGTCGATGTCGACGCGCGCTTCCAGCTGGCTGATGCGCGCGCGCGAGGCTTCCAGCTGGGCTGCGAGCACCTCGACCTCGGCGGCAAGCCGCATGGCGGCCGAACGCGACGGCGCGCGGGCTTGTTTCGGCTCGAACGGCCGATCGCGCTGGCCGCTTGGCGCGCGGTCCGGTTTCGGCCGCGACCGCGGCTCAGCGCCAGGCTTGCCGCCCGGCTTTGCCGCCCTCTCCTTCATGCCCCAATCCCCGCTCAGCGAATCGCCAGGCAGCATAACCTTAAAGCCCGGCCGACCCTTAAGCCGACCCGGCGGATCGCGAGAATCGGCCAATATTACAAAGATTTAATGGGTGGGACGGATTGCCGCATGCGGCCAAATTGGAGCGTCATTCGGCGGCGAGGAATTGCAGCGGCATGGTCGCGTCATCGGAGAACACCGCCGCCGTCAAAGGGCCGCCATAGCCCGCGGCGGTATCGAGATCGAGACGATTGCTGCGCAGGTCGGGCCCGCCGCTGCGAATAGGCGTATGCCCGTGCACGATCAGCCGGCCGTAATCGCGCTCGTCGGACAGAAACGGCTCTCTGATCCACAACAGATCGTGCTCCCGTTGCGCGTCCAGCGGGCGCCGCGGATCGACGCCGGCGTGAACAAAAAACCGCCGGCCGTCGTCATGCGACAGCGGCAGCGCGCGCAGCCAATCGACGTGTTGAGGCGGCAATTCCCGCGCATCTGCGACGCCATAGCTTTGCAGCGTCTGCATTCCGCCCTGCCCCAGCCAATGTTCGGCAGGCATCGTGCCGTCGATGATCTCGAGCAGCGTCGCCTCGTGATTGCCCATCAGCGTGACGACATCGTCCGGCATGTCCGCCTTCAGCTGCATCAAGAGCCGCACGACGTCGTACGACTGCGCGCCGCGATCGATGTAATCGCCGATAAAGACAAATCTCCGCGGCCGGCCGCCGGCATGCGCCTCGCAGCGCGCGATCAGATCTTGCAATTTGTGCAGTGCGCCATGGATATCGCCCACAGCATAAGTGAGGCGGGCATAGGTCAGTGACATGAGGCTCGCTTTCAGGTCGCGCCAGCGCGACCGACTTCCCAATAATGGCCGGATTCTGGCATAATCGTTCAGTCCTGGTTCACCCGAAAAAGGGAACTTTATACGGCGAGGGGCGGTTGGGGTCCCGGGTAAGTACCCTTAATCGAGGTGATGTCATGAGAAAACTTTTGACGGCTCTTGTTGCGGCAGCGACGCTTGCCGGAGCGGCCGTAGCAATGTCGAGCCCGGCCGAAGCCTGGCGTGGCGGTGGCTGGGGTGGTGGCTGGCGTGGCGGCGGTTGGGGCTGGGGCGCTGGCGGTTTCGCAGCCGGCGCTCTGGTCGGCGCCGCGGTGGCGGGCCCCTACGCCTATGGCGGCTACCCATACGGCGGCTATTACGGCGCGCCTTATCCCTACTACGGCCGGCCTTGCATTTGGCGGCGGGTGTGGAACGGCTACGGCTGGGTGCGGGCCTGCGTCTGAAGTCGGTTGTGAGCTGATCGGCCTTCCCCTGCTTCGCGTTTAAGTCCCGCGTGGCGGGGGACGCCATCGGTGTGGCGCTTTACCGGCGACCAGATCCGGCTTGCAAATCCGGCTTGCAAATCCGGCTTGCAAAATCAGTCTTGCTTGCGGAATAAGGCGTCTGCACCAAACTTCCGCCAAATAGTCGCTCTCCTATGCGGACGGCTTACGACACGGGTGACTCATAAATCGGGGGGTCTACGGGAGCTTCCCGCCATCGGGGTTTAAGATCGGCGCCCGGCCGGTCAAATGAGGGAAACACATGCATAAGTCGCTTATCGGCCTTGCCGTCGCAGCCGGCGTCGGGCTTGCGACGGTCGCGGCGCCTGCTCCGGCCAACGCCTATTGCGTCGGTTGCGCCGTGGGCGCGGGCGTCGCCGGCGGCCTGATCGGGGGCGCCATCATCGGCAGCGCCATCGCCAACAGCCCGCCGCCGCCGCCCCCCGGCTACTATGGGCCGCCGCCCGGTCCGCCTCCGGGCCCCGGCTATGCGCAGCTCGCGCCCGGTTGCTACTGGGGCAAGCGCAAAGTCTGGATCGAAGGCGTCGGTTATCGCTGGCGAACCGTTCAAGTCTGTCAGTAACCGCTTAAGCCCCTGACAGGCGCAATCCTGTTCACTCAGGCGTGCTAGATTTCGCCGGCCGGCTGATCAAACAGCCGGCCGGTTTTTTTAAATCGAAATCGCGTGCTCTCATCCCCTCGGATTCCCGCGTGCGCGGAAATGAGCGGGCGGGCATCAAGGCGATCGGATCATGCCGATAGAAACGACAGATGCGGTCGCTGCAAGTTCCCGCGTCGAGAAAGCGTGGCGCGACAGTGTCGGCTTTTTGGCGCCCAAGCTCGCCCGTTTCTTCAGGCCGCGCCAGCACCGCATGTCGCGCGCCATGACCGTGCTGAGCTGGACCGCCGTCATCGTGCTGATCGGCTACGTCGCCCTGACGACGATGATTTATTTCGCGCAACGCTCGCTGATGTATTTTCCGGACCGCGCCCACACCACGCCGGCCGAAGCTGGACTGCCGCAAGCCGAAGAGGTGCCGCTCACGGCATCCGACGGCGCGCACATCTTAGTTTGGTCGGTCGCGCCGCAAGACGGCAAGCCGGTGATCCTCTACTTCCACGGCAATGGCGGCGCGCTGCGCTATCGCGTCGAGCGCTTCAAGAAGCTGATCGGCGCCGGCATCGGCCTCGTCGCGCTCGAATATCGCGGCTATGGCGGTTTAAGCGGCGCGCCGAGCGAGCAAGGCCTGATCGCCGACGCCACCGCCGCTTACGATTATGCTCTTCTGCATTATCCGGTGTCGCAGATCGTGCTCTGGGGCGAGTCGCTCGGCACCGGCGTCGCCGTGGCGCTGGCGTCCGAAAAACCGGTCGGCCGCGTCATCCTGGAAGCGCCGTTCACGTCCGCTGAAGCCGTCGGCGCCAGACATTATTGGTATCTGCCGGTGCGGCTCCTGATGAAAGACCAATTCCGCTCCGACGAGCGCATCNNATCGCCAACCAGCCAAAACACCTCGCCCGCTTCCTCGACGGCGGCCACGAAGACCTAGACCAGAACGGCGCGCTCGACGCGGTGGCGCGGTTTTTGGCGGGGGATTTGGATTAGGCGCCAGGGCGTTTGGTCCGTCATCCTGAGGTGGCCGCGAAGCGGCCCTCGAAGGAGACGGCCGAGGCGCAACCGAAATCGGGATACCGAATTCGGAATGCATAGTCCCAAGTCGGCAGGAGCCGACTTGGGTGGCCGTCGCCCTTCGAGGCTCGCTGCGCTCGCACCTCAGGGTGACGGACTAGAGTCAACACGTCGGATAGCTCCAGCCGCGCCGCTCTCTCCGTCGTCATGGCCGGACTTGTTCCGGCCATCCACGTCTGTTTGAATTCCGGAGCAACCCCCACTTGGGCTTCGCTTCGCTCAACCCACTCTGCGGCGCTACTCATTTTCCGTTCGATCGATAGTCCGGATGTCGTTCCACTTGAGAAAAATAACAATTTTTTTCTGCGTGTCATAAAAAAGAACACCGCGATCGCCGCCTAAAAGCAACAATCTCACGCGGTCGTCTACATTCAACGCGTACCGAACATGAGGATCGCTAAAGTAGGTTTGCGCTCTATAAAATCCCAAAAATATGGCGGTGAAAAGCGCAAATGGCAGCAATACTCCAACGGCAACGATAGCATCCCTCCAGGACCAAGCCGGATCGACTGTCTGACTCATTGCTAGTCCTTACTAAATGCCCCGTTCGAATTTGACTTCTACCCGCTCTTCGCTACGCGCTATCATCAAGTATGTCTGCAAGATTACTCCAGGCAATGCGCTTGAAACCGCTCTTGCCACGGGCACTTTTCCAACCAAACGTACCCTGCCCGATCTCAATCGTACCAAGCAGCCCGTCGCGGTTGCGGACTCTCAATCTGACGGCCGCCCCCGCCTTCGCGATATCCCACGCTTTCATAGAAATATTGACCGCATAGCGCGGCTTGGGCATTCGATGTTTCCTCGCCATGTGTTCACCCGGTATCGCCAAGCGCGAGAGAATGGGTTGAGCGTTGCAACCCCATCGCACATCCGCGTCGCCCCGCTAACTCCAGCAGCCTCTACGCATCGCAGCAACGCCAAAGCAGGCTGACATCAACGCACTTAGTGCCGCTGCGGTTGGCTGCCAATAAGAGCCGATCACCAGCGGCGGAAGCATGCTGTCCCAAAAACCTAACAATGCCGACAGCACTGCGAATGTGATCCCCAATAATTGCAATTGCCTCGACCCACCGAGAGTCTGGACATTGTCGGTCCATCGTTTGCTAATAATTTCGAGATCAATGTAGGTCAATGCACTCCCATCATTAGAGGCCTTCCGAACATATTCGATGAGAGGTAGCGTGTCTCTATATGCGCTGGGTAGAACGTCTCCCCAATATGCCAACGAGACACGCTCTGAAAAAGCGCCTTGATTAATCCCGACTGCGATTAGCTCACAGATATTCAAAAACGCGCGAACCTGTTGATGCTCTTTCGTTTTAGCAAATTCGGAGATCGATGGATGTCGCGCTAGCGATGGCGCAATCTCCTTAAAGCGACTGTAGAGATCAATCATAGTCTGATCCATCTCAGTCTTAAGGAAAAAATCTATGGCCGCTCTACGGCGTGCGATATCCCGCTGCGCACGAATTGCTAACAGGGCAATTGTCCCCGCGCCAAACGCAATAGTGGCAGTCGCGAGCGGCGCAAATTTAGCGGCGACTTCAAACAAATCGTGCCACGTCATGTGATCTTGCTGAGGCTAATGGGCGCCGCTGCCGGCTGCATTGCAACTGAAGCTTCAATTCCGCGCGTCGCTGTGAACTAAAGACTCATAATATGGGAACGGCAACGATAATACAACCAAGCCGAGCAATTGGGCAAGAGAGAGCGCTCACCGCCCGCCCTGACCTCTTCGCCAGTTCTCCCACACCTGCTGCATATCCGCGTCGAACGCCCGGTCGTCCTTGCGCAGCGCTTCAAACACCTCGCGCGAGCGCTGGTCGGCGAGGATGTCTTCGGCGCCGGCTTCGATGCCTTCGATGACGCGTGCCGCGATCGCCTCAGGGCTCGCCTTCGGCCCCTCGATGCCCGCGGTCATGTCGGTGTCGATAAAGCCGGCATAGACGCCGATGACGCGCGTGCCCTGGCTGCGCAGCTCGAAGCGAACCGCCTTGGTCAGCGACCATGCGGCGGCCTTCGAGGCGCAATAAGAGCCGTTCATCTGCGCATTGAAGAAGCTCGTCACCGACAGCATGTTGACGAGCGTGCCGCCGCCGTTGTTCTTCAACACCGGCGCGAAGGCCCGGCACATCGACAGCGTGCCGAGATAATTGGTCTCTATCTCGAGCCGCGCATTGTCCATGGTGGGCGCGCCGAGCGCGGGTTTGAAACCCGCCACACCGGCATTG
>PLTE01000131.1:0-9751 GCA_003164375.1 Hyphomicrobiales bacterium
CGCCGATGCGGTCATCGTCAACACCTGCGGCTTTCTCGACAGCGCCAAGGCGGAATCGCTGGCGGCGATCGGCGAAGCGCTCAAGGAGAATGGCAAGGTCATCGTCACCGGCTGCATGGGCGCGGAGCCGGACAAAATCACCGCCGTGCATCCTGGCGTGCTCGCGATCACCGGTCCGCAGCAGTATGAAAGCGTGCTCGATGCGGTCCATCGCGCCGCGCCGCCGCAACACGATCCGTATGCCGCCCTGATCCCGCCAGAGGGCGTCAAGCTGACGCCAAGGCACTACGCTTATTTAAAAATATCAGAGGGTTGTAACAATCGTTGCACCTTCTGCATTATCCCAAAATTGCGTGGCGATCTGGTGTCGCGCCCGGCCGCCGAGGTGTTGCGCGAGGCCGAACGGTTGGTCGCCGCGGGGGTCAAAGAACTCCTCGTCATTTCGCAGGACACCTCGGCCTATGGCGTCGATGTCAAATACGCGGCGAGCCGCTGGCAAGGCCGCGAGGTGCGTGCGAAATTTCTCGATCTCGCGCGCGAACTCGGCGAATTCGGCGTCTGGGTACGACTGCATTACGTCTACCCCTACCCGCATGTCGACGAGGTGATCGAATTGATGGCGGACGGCAAGGTGCTGCCGTATCTCGACGTGCCGTTTCAACACGCCAGTCCCGCCGTGCTCAAACGCATGAAGCGGCCTGCCGCGCAGGAGGAGACGCTGCGGCGCATCAGCAAATGGCGGGAAATCTGCCCGACGCTCACCATTCGCTCGACCTTCATCGTCGGATTTCCCGGCGAAACCGACGACGATTTTACCCAGCTCCTCGCTTGGCTCGATGAGGCGCAACTCGATCGCGTCGGCTGCTTTCGCTACGAGCCGGTGGCCGGCGCCACCGCCAACGATCTCGCCGCCCCGGTGCCCGATGCCGTCAAAGAAGATCGCTGGCACCGCTTCATGGCGCGCCAGCAGGAGATTTCGCAAAAGCGGCTCAAGCGCAAAGTCGGCAACCGCGAACGCGTCATTATCGATGCGGTCGATGGCGGCTCGCTTAGCGGCAAGGGCCGCAGCAAAGGCGACGCGCCGCAGATCGACGGTGCCGTCCACGTCACCAGCCACCGGCCGCTGCGCGTTGGCGAAATTGCCACCGTGAAGATCGAGCGCGCTGATGCCTACGACCTCCACGGCACGGTGGTGGGCTACTGAGCGGCACCGTTCCCGAGCACCGTTCGGACGACAGCCAGCAATTTGGCAAGTTCGTCCTCGGCAATCGTGAAGGCCGGCGCCAGATAAACGATTGATCCAAACGGCCTGATAAAAACGCCTTCCGCTATAAAGCGTTGTCGTAAGGCATTGATATTTTCAATGCGTTCGAGCTCGACCACGCCGATAGCGCCTTTAACCCGCACATCCTTGACGCCCGGCAGTGTTCGGCACGGTTCCAATCCTTGCCGCAATGCATCGGCGATTTTCGCGACCTGAACGAGCCGCGGCTCGCCCTCGAACAGATCGAGCGAGGCGTTGGCCGCGGCGCAGGCAAGCGGGTTTGCCATGAAGGTCGGTCCGTGCATCAGCGCTTTCGCTGGATCGTCCGACCAGAAGGCGTCGAAGACTTTGCGCCGCGCGACCGTGGCGGCAAGCGGCAGCGTGCCGCCGGTCAGCGCCTTGGACAGCGTTAGAATGTCGGGCACGACCCCGGCCTCTTGGAACGCGAACATCGCGCCGGTGCGGCCGAACCCGGTGAAGATCTCATCGAACACCAGTAAAAGCTCGTAACGCTCTGCCAATGCGCGCAAAGTCTTGAGCACATGCGCGTCATGGAAGTGCATGCCGCCGGCGCCCTGTACCAGCGGCTCGACAATGATCGCGGCGATCTGTTCGGCGCGATCCGCCAGCACGGCCTCAAGCGCCGACGTGCTGGCCGCATCGACCGGCAGATCGACCACGATCTGCTCCGGCAATAAGCCACGAAAAGCAGTGTGAAAGCTCCCTTGCGGATCGGATACCGCCATCGCGCCGGTGGTGTCGCCGTGATAACCGCCGTTGAAGGCGACGAAGCGGGTACGGCCGCGAATGCCTTGGTTGCCCCAGTACTGCACCGCCATTTTCAGCGCGACTTCGACGGCAACCGAACCGGAATCGCTGAAGAACACACGGTCAAGATCGGTGCTGCAGTTATCTCCGGCGAGCATCGCGGCGAGCCGTCGCGCCAGCGTCAGCGCCGGTTCGTGCACCAGGCCGCCGAACATGACATGCGGCATTGCTGCGAGTTGCCGTTCGACCGCCGCTTGAATGTGGGGGTGGTTATAGCCGTGGCAGGCCGTCCACCACGAGGCGATGCCGTCGACAAATTCGCGCCCGTCGGCCAGCACGATGCGGCTGCCGTGCGTTGCGGTGACCGCAAGCGGGGGCGTTACGGTCTTCATCTGCGCATAGGGTAGCCAGACGTGATCGAGGCCGGCCGCGTACCAGCCCGGCGTCGCCCCGCCTATTCCCTTGATTTCGCTAGCATTGCCGGCCATTCGGCGCTTTCATGCATGTTAAGGGTACCATTGTGCCTGTCGGCTGTGCCGCGGTCACGTTTTTTGGGTAAGGCGATGCGTTCGCTCGACGAATTTGCCCGCGAAAAGCTTGGCGTCCTGGAGCGGGCCAAGCTTCGCCGCACGCCTTCGGTCACCACACGCGCCGGGATTTGGGCCGAGCGCGATGGCCGGCGCCTCTTGTCGTTTTCCTGCAACGACTATCTCAACTTCAGTCAGCATCCCGAAGTGATCGCGGCCGCAGTCGAGGCGGCGGGGCTCTACGGCGTCGGCGCCGGCGCCTCGCGGCTCGTCACCGGCAACCATCCGCTTTACGCCGAGCTCGAGCGCCGGCTGGCGCGGCTCAAGGGCACCGAGGCGGCTTGCGTCTTCGGTTCCGGCTATCTTGCCAATACCGGCATTATCCCCGCCCTGGTCGGGCCCGACGATTTGATCGTGGTCGACGAACTGTCGCACGCCTGCATCCATGCCGGCGCGAAGCTGAGCGGGGCCGTCGTAAAGCTTTATCGTCACGCCGACACTGCCGACGCGGAAGCGCTTTTGACGGCGCACCGCTCCGGCAAACAGCGCGCGCTGATCGCGACCGACGGCGTATTCTCCATGGACGGCGATCTGGCGCCGCTTACCGCTTTGTCGGAGCTCGCGCAGCGTTTCGACGCTTGGCTATTGTCCGACGATGCGCACGGCATCGGTGTGGTCGGCGGCGGTCGCGGTTCCAGTTTCGTCAATGGCGCTGCCGAGGTGCCGCTGCAGATGGGCACGCTGTCGAAGGCGGTCGGCGCCTATGGCGGTTATTTATGCGCCTCACGCGCCGTCATCGATCTCATGCAGACGCGCGCCCGCACCTTCATCTATTCGACCGGCCTGCCGCCGCCTGTGGTCGCCGCTGCCACGGCTGCGCTCGGCCTGATCGAACGCGACCCGGATTACGCCGCCGAGCCACTGCGCAAGGCCCGAGCATTCACCCGCGCGCTCAATTTGGCCGAGGCGCAAAGCGCTATCGTTCCCGTCATCGTCGGCGACACCGAAGCGGCGCTTGCGGCGTCGGAGCTGCTGCGCGATGAAAATTTTCTGGTCGTCGCGATCCGGCCGCCGACCGTGCCTGAGGGCACGGCGCGGCTGCGTTTTGCCTTCACCGCGCAACATCCCGATGCCGAGATCGATCGGCTCGCGGATGTCGTGCGTCGCCGTGTGTTGAGACGTTAGGCAGTGACCGCGATCTTCATCACCGCGACGGGGACCGATGTCGGCAAGACTTACGTCGCCGCTTCGCTGATCCGGCACTTACGCCAGATGGGCCGCTTGGTGGACGCCATCAAACCGGTGGTGAGCGGGTTCGATCCGGCACATCTTGCGTTGAGCGATCCCGGCGTCCTCCTCCACGCACTCGGCCTGCCGGTGACGCTGCCGGAGGTTGATCGGATTTCGCCCTGGCGGTTTGCCGCCCCACTGTCGCCCGACATCGCGGCCGAGCGCGAGGGCCGCAGCATCGATGTCGACAGCGTCGTAACCTTCTGCCGAACCGCCATCGATCAGCGTCGGGACATTCTTTTGATCGAAGGCATCGGCGGCGTGATGGTGCCGCTCGACGCCGAGCGCACCATCCTCGACGTCATGATGGCGCTGCATGTGCCGCTGATCCTGGTCGCCGGGAGTTATCTCGGCACGATCAGCCACACGCTGACGGCGCTAGACGCACTGTACCAGCGTGAGTTGAAGGTTTTGGCGGTCATCGTCAGCGAAACGCCGGGCTCCAGCGTGCCGCTCGACGACACGGTCGCCAGCATCGGCCGTTTTGCCGCGCCGGTGATCGCCTTGCCGCGTCAGAGCGGAAGCGGCAAACCGGGCGAACCCGCCTCCCCTCTCGACCGCATCTTCGGGCCGTAAAGATCAAGACTCGACGGTCGCCTGTTTGGGCCGGCTATTTAGCGAAAAAATGCACCTGCGCCAGCGTTTCGAGCGAACCTTCGAGATTAAAGAGCGCATGCAACAGCATCGTCAGCAACGTCGACCCGCTACGCCAGCGCATCCAGCCCAAAAACAGGCCGATGACGACGATTTGTAAAATACCGGTCCAGTCATACTGCACGTGTAGCGCCGCCCACAGCACCGAGATCACGATGATGGCCGGCCAAGTGGAGCGTTCGGTACGCGCCCAGCCGCGGAATAGAAAGCCGCGGAACATGATCTCCTCTCCCGCCGGCGCCACCACGATGGCGGCGAGCAGCATGGCCGGCAGCCAGCCCTCGGCGGATGCGGTGGTATAGGACTCCAGCTGAAACGGCGTCACCAGCGCACGCCCGCTGAAGTACAGCAGTCCGTCGGCGACCGCGATGAGAGCGATCAGCACGGCGACGCCGACCACGACATCGCGGCTGCGTGGCCAATTGAGCGCCAGGTATTCCGCCGGATTGGCGCGCAGGAACGATACGGCAAGCGCCAGCACGGCGATCGTGACCGGATTGGAGATGACGATGAAGAGCGTGACGAGCACGCCGTCATAGGGGGTTTCCAAGATCGAATTCCAGACCCCCGCGCGCAGCCACAGCAGCAGGCCGAAGCCGAAGAATTGTCCCGCCAGGAAGGCGAGAACGGCCCAGCCCAGCGTCGTCCAATAGCCCCAGGCTTTCGTTTCGGTCATTTCTATTCGCCTAGCACAAAATAGATCTTGTCGTTCCGGAACGCGGGCATGAACCCGCGTGCCCGGAATCCATAGACACTATCGGTTAAGACAAGCACACCCGCGCCAAAACGACGCGAATTGTGAATATGGATTCCGGGCGCGCCGCTCTACACGGCGGCCCGGAACGACCAAGCCTTTATGGCACCAGGATGGACGAGCCGGTGGTGGCGCGTCCTTCCAGATCGCGGTGCGCTTGCGCCGCTTCGCGCAGCGGGTATTTCTGGCTGATCGCAATCTTCACCGCACCCTTGCCGACGACGTCGAACAGGCCGTCGGCGATGGCCAGAAGATCCGCGCGCTTGGCGGCGTAGTTATTGAGCGTCGGACGCGTTGCGAACAGCGAGCCCTTGGCTTGCAGAATGTTGATATTGAAGGCATCGATCTGCCCCGACGCACTGCCGAAGCTGACGAACATGCCGAGCGGCCGGATGCAATCGAGCGACGCCGGGAAGGTCGTCTTGCCGATGCCGTCATAGACCACATCGCATAATTTGCCGCCGGTGATTTCCTTGACGCGGGCGACAAAATCTTCGTCGCGGTATAGGATGGTGTGGTGACAGCCGTTGGCTTTGGCGAGTTCGGCCTTGTCCTTTGATCCGACCGTACCGATGACATTGGCGCCGAGATAATTCGCCCATTGGCATAGAATGAGACCGACGCCGCCGGCCGCGGCATGCATCAGCACATTCATGCCTTTTTCGACCTTGAAGGTGCGGCGCACGAGATATTCCGCCGTCATGCCCTTGAGCATCATGGCGGCGGCTTGGTCGTAGCTGATATTGGCCGGAAGCTTTACGGCGCGGTCGGCCGGCACTAGGCGTTCCGCCGCGTAACATCCGAGCGCGACCACATAGGCGACCCGGTCGCCAACCTTGAAGTCGGTGACGCCCGGCCCGATCGCGACGACCTCGCCGGCGGCCTCATTGCCGGAGATGAACGGCAGGCCGACCGGCGACGGATACATGCCCATGCGGAAATAGGTGTCGATGAAATTGACGCCGCAGGCGTGCTGCTTGACCTTGATCTGGCCCGGTCCGGGCGCGGCCACGTCGACTTCTTCGTAGGTCAGAACCTCGGGTCCGCCGACCTTATGAACGCGTACTGCAGCAACCATTTTCGTCTCCCTTGAAGCGTTTCGAATTGTCTGGGCTAAAAACTCGGCCGGATCATAGGCAGCCGAGTGGCGAACACAAGACGCCCTGGCTAGCGCCCGCCCGAAACGTTGAGCACGGCGCCGGTAACATAAGACGCCGCGTGTGACAGCAGGAACAGCACGGCCTCCGCGATTTCGTCGGGATGGCCCGGGCGCCCCATCGGCAATAGCGGCGTGATCCGCTCGAGGCGCCCCGGCTCGTGAATCTCGGTATCGGTCGGGCCCGGCCGCACCGCATTGACCCGGATACCCTCCTTCACGACTTCGCGCGCCAAGCCGTTGGTGAGCGCGTCGACGCCGCCTTTGGCGGCGGCGTAAAACACATATTCACCGGCGCCGCCGGTCAGCGACGCGATCGACGACAACAGCACGATCGATCCGCCCCTGCCGCCGTGAACCGTCGACATCCGGCGCACCGCGGCGCGCGCGCACAGCAAGGCGCCGAACAAATTGACATCGAGCACGTCGCGGATGGTGTCGGCGCTGGCGACATCGAGCCGCGAATTCTTGCCGGGGATACCGGAGCTGTGGACAAAATGAGTGATCGGCCCGAGCGTTCGCGTCGTGTCTTCGAACACCCGCTCAATGTCGGTCTCCTTCGCCATGTCGCCTTGCAGCGTGACCGCATTGCCGCCAGATTTTTGCACGGCGCTGGCGACCTCGGCCGCCGCATGGGCATTGTTCACGTAGTTCACCGCGACATCATAGCCGCGCTCGGCCGCGAGCCGCGCCGTCGCCGCGCCGATGCCGCGGCTGCCACCGGCGATGAGAAGAACGGGTCGCGACATGATCGACTCCTTGCTGATATGCGGACAAATTGTGTCAAGGATGATGGCGGCGCAGAAAACCGACACCGACGAAATAGATTGCCAACAGGCATAAGACCAAGACCGCCCATAGACCCGGATCTAGGTTTTTCGCCAGGGCCAGCATCGCGAGCAGCGCCCATACCACGAGCGCCGTTGTGGTGAGCGCGCGCAAATGCGCGATGCGGACGGGATGCACGACGTGAAACGGCACGAAAGTCAGCGCCGCCAGGATGGCGACCGCTAGAGCGCCGAGCCACGGCGCGGGCTTAAGCACAAACAGATAGAACGCCGCTACGTTCCACAGCGCCGGGAAGCCGCGAAAATAATAGTCGGACGTCTTCATCAGCCGGTCGGCGAAATAAAGCGTACCGGTGACCACAACGACAATGCCGAGCGGGATCGCAACCGAGGCCGGCAAGAGGCCGCTCGCGGCTAGAGCATAGGCTGGCACGAAAACGTAATTGAGGATGTCGACGACGAGATCGAGGACGTCGCCCGACCACCGCGGCAGCACTTCGGCGACACAGAGCCGCCGAGCGAATGTGCCGTCGACGCCATCGACAAACAGCGCGATGCCGAGCCAGACGAACATTTGCGGCCAATCGCTGCGCACCGCCGCGATCAAGGCGAGTAGTGCGCAGGCGGCGCCGCTTGCGGTAAAGATGTGAACCGCAAAAGCTGCCGCGGTCCGCGACTTTCGATCTTCTTTAGGCTTGGCGGGCTGGTCGATTAGGTCCATGAGCTAAGCTTACACGTTAAATCGAAGATCGTGCGGAAGCTCTCTGTCACGACTGATGTTTCGACCATAAATCACCGGGATGGCCGAGCGCGTCGCAAGGGATGGTGGCAAGCGTGAACGACGGTAACACTTTCACCGCCGAAGTGGCGGTCGTTGGCGGCGGACCGGCCGGCCTCGTCAGTGCGATTGCGCTTGCCGCTGCGGGCGTAAAAACGTGTCTGATCGCCCCCGCGGCGGTAGCGGACAACCGCACCACCATGCTGATTTCGAGCTCGCTCATCGCGCTCGAAACGCTGGGGGCATGGCAAGCCTGCCTACCCTATGCCGCGCCGCTTCGGAAGATGCGCATCATCGACGACACCCGGCGGCTGTTGCGGGCGCCGGAAGTGTGTTTCGCCGCGGCCGAGATCGATCTCGAAGCGTTCGGCTACAATATCGAAAACCGGCACCTGATCGCAACCCTCGAAGCGCGGGCCGGCGAGCTTCACCTCACGCGGATCTATGCCACAGCGCTCGCGGTTTTAAGCGATCAGACTGGCGTCACCATCAAGCACGCTGGCGGGCAAGCGAGGGTGCGGCTTGCGATCGGGGCCGACGGACGGCAGTCGCCGTGCCGCGCGGCAGCCGGAATCGGCATGCGGCAACGGGCTTATCCGCAGGCCGCGCTGACGCTTAATCTCGGACACGCCCGACCGCACGGCGATATATCGACGGAATTCCATACTGAAACCGGACCATTCACGCTCGTGCCCCTGCCCGGTTCGCGGTCGAGTCTGGTCTGCGTCATCGAACCCGAGCGCGCGGCCGAGCTCTCGATCATGGACGACTTGGCGCTAGCGGCCGAGATCGAACGCCGCGCGCATTCACTTCTCGGCAAGATGAGCGTCGAGTCTGGCCGGGGCGTTTTTCCACTCGCCGTCGAGACCGCGGATGCATTCGCCCGCGGCCGCATTGCGCTGGTCGGCGAAGCCGCCCACGTGGTGCCGCCGATCGGCGCGCAAGGGCTTAATCTCGGCCTGCGCGACGGCGCGGCCATCGCCGAAATCGTCGCCGACGCGCTCAGGGAAAGTCTGGACGTCGGCGCGCCGGATGTGCTTGCCCGTTATGACGCTGCCCGTCGCGCCGATGTGACCAGCCGCACCATCGCCATCGACCTTCTCAACCGCAGTCTGCTCACTGATTTCTTTCCGGCGCATGGCGCGCGGGGACTTTCGCTCTATCTCGTGGACCGGATCGGCCCGCTGCGCCGGGCCGTGATGCGCGAGGGTGTGATGCCCGTCGCCTCGCAGCCCCGCCTGATGCGCGGCGAGATGGTGTGATGGATGCCATTTCCTAGGCAGGACTGCCGTGAAAAGCGGCTTGGCGAGGCCCGGCCGTTCATCCTACCCTTCGTAATCGTGGGTTGTGGGGTCGTCGCATGAAGCTGCCGCGTAACTTTTTTAAGCCGCTCGCGATCGGCGCGCCAGCGCCGATGCGTGACCTGCCGCTGCGGCTCGAGCGGATGATCCACTTTGTCCCGCCGCATATCGAGAAGGTCCGCGCCAAAGTGCCGGAACTGGTGCATCAGGTCGACGTGGTGCTCGGCAACCTGGAGGATGCGATCCCGGCCGACGCCAAGGAGGCTGCGCGAAGCGGCTTCATAACCATGGCGAAGAGTTGCGACTACGGCGAGACCGGCTTGTGGACCCGGATCAACGCGCTCAATTCGCCTTGGGTGCTCGACGACGTTTGTGAGATCGTCGCCGCCATCGGGCAAAAGCTCGATGTGATCATGCTGCCCAAAGTCGAGGGCGCGTGGGACATCCATTATCTCGATCAGCTGCTCGCCC
>PLTE01000131.1:9804-14991 GCA_003164375.1 Hyphomicrobiales bacterium
AGACGACGCGCGTCGGCGGCGGCCATCCCGACTACAAAGTGCTTGCCGATGCCGGTGCGGCCGATGCACCCCGGCCGGCTTACCAGCAGGATCTGTGGCACTATACGATCGCGAAAATGGTCGATGCCTGCGCGTCGGCCGGCATCAAGGCCTTCTACGGCCCGTTTGGCGATTTCGCCGACGGCGCGGCCTGCGAGGCGCAATTCCGCAACGCCTTCCTGATGGGCTGCGTCGGCGCCTGGACGCTGCATCCGAGCCAAGTACCGATCGCCAAGCGGGTATTCTCGCCCGATCCGGGCGAAGTCGCCTTCGCCAAGAAAATCATTGCCGCCATGCCGGACGGCAGCGGCGCGGTTATGATCGACGGCAAGATGCAGGACGACGCGACCTGGAAGCAGGCCAAGGTCCTGGTCGACCTGGCCGGGCTGGTTGCGGAAAAAGACCCCGAAATGGCCCAACGGTACGGACTATGAACGAATGTTCAGCATTTAAGTCCGGTGCGCGGGCCGCACTAGTCCTCGTCTTGGCCACAATCGCGTCGTTGCATTCTCCCGTCACAAAGTCTGTAAGCTACGTCCCCAGATGAGCAAGATTCGGAACGCCAAATATCAGATCGGTCAAGTCGTGCGGCACCGCCTTTATCCGTTTCGCGGCGTCGTGTTCGATATCGATCCGATTTTCGACAACACCGAGGAGTGGTACGACGCGATCCCGGCCGAGATCCGGCCGCACAAGGACCAGCCGTTCTATCATTTGTTTGCCGAAAACGACGACACCGAATACGTCGCCTATGTCTCGGAGCAAAACCTGTTGCCCGACGATAGCGGCGAGCCGGTGCGTCATCCGCAGGTCGCGGAAGTGTTCATCAAAGACGGCAAAGGCGGCTATCGGCCCCGCTCGGCGACCATGCACTGATGGTCCGCTGTTCCGACTTTGCCGCCTAAGTTGGAATCCAGATGAACAGACCGGTGTTAGTCAGTCCGCCCGTCCCGCTGACGCGGAGACGAGCGGATCAGACCAGATTTCGGCCAACGATCAGGCTTATTGTGCCGGTGCCGGCGTCGCCGGCGCGTTCGAGGATTGCGGTTGGCCCTGCTGACTCTCAAGCTTCTTTCGTGCTTCGTCGGCGCGGCGCTGCAATTCGTCCTGCAGCTTCTTCTGCTGCTCCTCAAAGACCTTGGGATCGGTCGGCGGGCCGTCATAGGCCTTGGCAAAATCGGCGAGCGGCAGAACGAGGCTGATCGGCTGACCGGTCGAATTGATCGCCTGGACGGCGAGACCCTGCCCCTTCTTCATTTTGCCGATCATGTCGGCGGTGGCCTCGTAATCGGCCATGCAGCCGTTGGTGAAGCAGATGACATAGGGCGCGGTCAGCGGCTGGTCCTGGTCGAGGATGACGCGCGTGCCGTGAACGAGCTGCATGCCGAGCGGCAGCGTGACACGCAGGATTTTCTTTGGCTCACCTTCCGGCTCGATTAGCACCGCGGCGACCACCGGCATTCCGGACTCGATACGGGCATCCTTGCCGGTGAAGCAAACTTGCTTGGCGTTGGCATCCTGACCCTTGAGGCAGAACTTGGTCCAGGGCGAATAGATGAGCTGGGCCTGCTGCTGCTCACCGCCCTGAGCTGGCGCCGGTTGCTGAGCTTGGGGCGCCGCGGGCGCAACTTGTGCAGCCGGTGCCGCAGGCTTTTTGGCCGGTGGTGCCGGCGGTTTCGGCTTGGCGGCGGGAGCCGGCGCGGCCGGTGCCGGCGTTTGCTGCGCCATGGCGGGCGCGCCGGTCGCCAATACAAACGCCAAGCCGACCCCGATGGTCAGGATTGCGGTTTGGCCGATAGTTTTGCCGATGGCGGCGAGCGTCCGGCTCACCGGGCGGCCCGGCGCCGACGCGTTCCCATAATTCATGAATGCAGTTCCTTTTTGGTGCTGTCAGCCGCAAACCGACACTGGTCGATCGGCCTGGTCAGCCACATCGCGCCGCGCGAGCCCCCGGCTTGACGGTCAATCGACGTAGAATACGGCAACAACGTGACCCCCAGCCCGGCCCCATAGCCCAATTGCGCGCGCAGATAAAGCCCGCTTCGGCCCATGTCCGGTCAGTGCGCGGCGTGCTTTGCAATTTCCTGCAAAGGCCGGAATGTTGGCGTCAGCCGCCGTTATGGCTCTGCCGTGTTACATTCGCCTATGCACGACCGAATCAACGTTCGATAGTCCGCCGCCGATGACAACGCTCCCTACCGGCCCGCCGCTTCCCGGTTATGCCGGACAGCGCGCCAGCCGTGGAATGCGCAGCGCATTGTGCGCAGGCCATATCCTATTGGCGCTCGTTGTCGGATTTGCAGTGCCGGCCGAAGCGGAGGCGACGCATGCCATCGCGATGCAGGGTATGCCGGCACTGCCGGATGACTTTTCGGCCCTGCCTTATGCCAATGCCGACGCACCGCAGGGCGGCCGGTTGGTCGAGGGCGTGCTTGGGACCTTCGACAGCCTCAATCCGCTGATCGTGCAAGGCCTCGCCGTGCAGCCGGTGCGCGGTTACGTCATCGAAAGCCTGATGGCGCGCGGTTACGACGAGCCGTTTACGCTCTATGGCCTGTTGGCGCAGACGGTCGAAACCGATGACGCACGCAGCTACGTCACCTTCACGCTCGATCCCGCGGCGCATTTTTCCGACGGCGCGCCGGTGACGGCGGACGACGTGGTGTTCTCCTGGCAATTGTTGCGCGACCACGGCCGGCCCAATCACCGCAGCTATTATTCGAAAGTCGCCACCGCCGAGGCTCTCGGTCCGCGCACCGTGCGGTTCGATTTCGTCGACAGCGGCGATCGCGAATTGCCGCTCATTCTCGCACTGATGCCGGTGTTGCCGAAACACGCGATCGATATCGCGAGTTTCGAGAAAACGACATTGACGAAGCCGATCGGCAGCGGTCCTTACGTCCTCGCCGCCGTCGATGCCGGAAAAAGCGTCACCTTCGAGCGCGATCCAAATTACTGGGGCCGCAATCTTGCCATTAATCGCGGCCTGTGGAATTTCGACGAACTGCGTTTCGATTTTTATCGCGACGACGAGGCTTATTTCGAGGCCTTCAAGGCCGGCCTCTACGATGTGCGCAGCGAGACCGATCCGACCCGCTGGCAGAGCGGTTACGACTTTCCGGCGCGGCGCGATGGCCGCGTCGTTAAGGAAACGTTCCAGACCGGCTTGCCGAAATTCAGCTCCGATTTCGTCTTCAACACGCGGCGGCCGATGTTCGCCGATATCCGGGTGCGGCAGGCGGTCGCGTTGTTGTTCGATTTCGAATGGATCAATCGGAGTTTTTTCTACAATCTCTACCGCCGCAGCGCGAGTTTCTTCGACGATAGCGAATTGTCCGCCTATCATCGCGCGGCCGATCAAAAGGAACGCGCGTTGCTCGCGCCTTTTCCCGATGCGGTGCGCGCCGATGTGCTCGACGGCACCTGGTCGCCCCCGGTCAGCGACGGCTCCGGCCGCGACCGCGCGACGCTGCGCCAGGCGCTCGCTTTGTTCAATGCGGCGGGCTACGGGATTGACGGCACCACGCTGCGTGAACGGGCCAGCGGTCGCGCCTTCGCGTTCGAAATCATGGTGACGAGCCGCAACGATGAGCGGCTGGCGCTCGCCTTTTCCCACGACCTGGCGCGGGCCGGCATCGATGCCAAAGTGCGGCTTGTCGACGCCGTGCAATATCAGGAGCGCCAGTCGTCGTTCGATTTCGATATGATCGAGTACCGCTGGGATGAATCGCTGTCGCCCGGCAATGAGCAAAGCTTCTACTGGGGCTCGGCGGCGGCCGATGAGCAAGGCTCGCGCAATTACATGGGCGTCAAGAACGCCGCGGTCGACGCCATGATCGCAGCTCTGTTGCGCGCGCGCGACCGCGCCGATTTCGTCGCCGCGGTGCGCGCACTCGACCGCGTGCTGATTTCGGGCAGTTACGTCGTGCCGCTGTTTTACCTGCCCGAGCAATGGGTGGCGCGCTGGGCCGGTGTCGGGCATCCGGCGCAAACCTCGCTGTCGGGCTTTCTGCCCGAAACATGGTGGCGCCAACCGATCAAGGCGCTGCAATGATGGGTATCGCGATGCTACGCCCGAAGAGGCGCCCATGATTCTCGGTGAACCCATTCTCGGCGACGCCGCGCTTGCGGCCGGCAACGCGCGACCCGATGATGCGACCCGAGGTCAAAGCCGCATCACCCTCGACCAATTGTTTCGCGGTGCCGCGGCGCGCCGCCCGGACGCCGTTGCGCTGGTCGATGCGCCGAACCGCGCCAGCTTCACCGGCGGCCGGGCGCTGCGGCTATCCTATGCCGAGGCCGACCGCATTGTGTCGGCGATCGCCGGGCGGCTGCGTCAGATGGGTCTGCCGACCGATGCGATCATCGGCATTCAATTGCCGCATACGGTCGAAAATGTCCTGACCATTCTCGGCGTGCTGCGCGCGGGCATGATCGCAGCCCCGCTGCCGTTGCTGTGGCGACGCGCCGACACGGTCGCAGCTTTGGTGCGCGTCGGCGCCAAAGCGATCATCACCTGCGAGCGGGCCGGCGATTTCTCGCACAGTCAGTTCGCCACCCGCGTCGCCGCCGAAGTGTTTTCCATCCGCTACGTTTGCGGATTTGGCGGTAATGTTCCCGACGGCGTGGTGGGGTTCGATGACTTGTTCGCCGCCGCCGCGCTCGATCCGATCCCGCCGCTCGAACGCAAGAGCAATGCCGCGGCCCATATCGCCGTCATCAGTTTCGAGGTCGGCGAGAACGGCCCGGTTCCGGTGGCGCGCCGCCATCTCGAATTGCTGGCGGGCGGCTTGGGCATTCTGCTCGAATGCCGCCTGCTGGAGGATGCGGCCATTCTGTCGACATTGGCGCCGGCGTCATTTGCCGGCCTCTGCCTGACGCTGGTGCCTTGGCTGCTGACCGGCGGAACGCTGGTGCTGCACCACCCGTTCGACGTGGAGATTTTTCTACGCCAGCGGCGGGAGGATCGCTGCGGCACGTTGATCTTGCCGGCGCCGGTGGCGTTGCGCATCGCCGGAGCCCGGCCGTTCGCCGACGATGCGCCGACCACAATCGTGGCGCCGTGGCATGCCCCGGAACAGCTCGCCGATAGCGCGGATTGGCCTGAACGCGACGCCGTTCTGGTCGATGTACCGATTTTCGGCGAAG
>PLTE01000004.1 GCA_003164375.1 Hyphomicrobiales bacterium
GGTCCTTGCGTGATGCGGCGAGCCGCGCGCTGCGGCTCGAGGGTCACGATGTCACGGTTGCGTGCGACGGCCGCGAGGCACTGCGCGTGCTTGCAAATAGCCCCGTCGATCTCGTTCTGCTCGATGTATCGATGCCGGGCATGAGCGGGCTTGAGGTCTGTCGGCGGATGCGTCACGCCGGCGATAGGACGGCAGTCTTGATGCTTACGGCGCGCGACGAAGTGGTTGATCGCGTCTCGGGGCTTGACGCGGGCGCGGACGACTATGTTCNNGCCCGCGTGCGCGCGGGGGTGCGCCGAACTCATGTTTCCGAGTTGCAGGACGGGTCCCCGCCGGATGACCTGAGGTTTGCCGACGTGTGCTTGGCCCCCGACGCACAGCTCGTATGGCGGGGCGACCGGCGCGTCGATTTGACGCGCACCGAGTTCCTGCTGCTTGAACTCTTCATGCTCAACCCGGAGAAGGTCCTAACGCGTGCCGCGATCTTCGATGGAGTTTGGGGGTGCGATGTATCGGGCAGCTCGAAGGTGCTTGAGGTTTACATCTCCTACCTCCGACGAAAGCTCGAGGAGGCTGGTGAGCCGCGGCTCATTCACACCGTCAGGGCGGTGGGCTATGTGCTGCGAGAAGAGCCGTGAGCCTCAGCGGACGCATGATCGGCGCGACGTCGCTGGCGGTCGCATTTGCGGTGATCTTTGGTGCTGCCGCTAGCTACATCGCCGTCGACCACAGCCTTCGCGAGCGGATGGATCAGCAGCTTCGCGGGTTCGCAAACGCGCTGGCCCCGCTTTCGGAGCCTCCCCCGCGCCTACGACCGCACTTCTCGGGTCGCCGGCGTCCTCCCGGCCAGCTTCGCTCGGGACTGGAAGTCAATGGGCGCGTCGCGATTTTCGACTCTCGCGGAGGCCTTCTCGCGACGATTGGTCCCCGCTCGTCGTTTCGGATCACCGCACGCGATCGGCTAGTCGCGGCTGGCCGTGCTGCGGCTTATTACCGCACTGAACGCGTCGCCGGAAAGGACAGGCGGATCTTTGTCAAGCGCGCTGGACACGGCCAGGCGGTCCTCGTCGAGCAGTCCCTCGGTGAACTGCAGGACACGCTGCACCGCCTGGCGACAATCTTGTTTGCGATCGCGATTGCCGGAGTGGTTCTCGCAGGCTTTCTCGGGCTTCTTGCTGCGCGCTGGGCTGCTCGCCCGGTGCACGTCCTGCGTGAAGCCGCGGAGCGCGTGCGAACGACGGGGGATCTTTCCGGTCGCATCAAGGTGGCTGGCAACGACGATCTGGGTCGTCTAGGAGTGTCGTTCAACGAGATGCTCGGCGCGTTGGAGCGCTCTCAGGCGGCTCAAAGGCAGCTAGTCGCGGATGCATCGCACGAGCTACGCACGCCCATAGCGTCGCTGCGCACCAACCTTGAAGTGCTTGCCCGAAATCCGGACCTCCCTCCCGCCGAGCGCTCTCCGCTCCTTCACGACGTCATCTGCGAGAGCACTGAGCTCGGAGAGCTGGTCAAAGACCTCCTCGACTCCGCGCGCGCTGCCGAGACCGAGCCGGCCCGGGAACTGGCGCTCGACGAGCTCGTCGCGAGCGAGATTCTCCGCGCCGCCGTGATTGATCCAAGCGTGCATTGGCAAATCAACCTGAAGCCGTGCAGCATCGATGGGCGCGACGCCGCGCTCCGGCGTGCGATCGGCAATGTGCTCGTGAACGCTGTCAAGTGGAGCCCTCCCGGCGGATTCGTCCAGGTCGCGCTTTCGCCTGGCTGTCTAGAAGTGCGCGACTTCGGTCCCGGCTTTGAAGAGACAGATCTCCCTCGGATATTCGACCGTTTTTACCGCTCGGAGGCATCTCGAGGCGTTCCGGGGTCGGGCCTCGGTCTTGCGATTGCGCGGAAGGTGACCGTCGAGCACGGCGGCCAGATATACGCATCCAACGCGCCGGGCGGCGGCGCGATCGTGACCTTCCGGCTTCCCGCGGCCTCGGCCAGCGCCGGCGTCATGGCTGGTGCGCGCACAAGTTCTTGACGCGCTTGAAGTGCCGTCTTACCGATTTCTAGTGCAACGGCGGTGCAGTGACTGTAGGCGGCGCCCAGCCGCACGAGCCAACTCGCAATACAGGAGATCGCACACCTTGCTCCCCACCACCACTCATCGCAACCCCCTAGCGCGCTTCGCGGCGATCGCTGCAGTGTGCATCGCGGCCGCGGTGCTGGTCAGCGCATGCGGCGAAGCGAGCGGCCAGAACGGCTCCGCCGGCGCATCTAGTCACACATCCAACCAGGAAAACTCGCGACTGAAATTCACGCAATGCATGCGCGAACACGGGGTAAAGATCCCAGAAGGTGCAGCTGGGGGAGCGCCCGGTGGCGCGACCGGCGGCGGCCCGCCGTCCGGCTTGGCAAACACTCCGCGAAGCACGATCCAAGCCGCAATCAGCGCCTGCAAACAGTACTCGACGGGCAGCTTCGCCAAAGGACCTTCGATCGGCAACCAAGCCCAGGTGAGCGAAAGCCTGCTCAAGTTCGCTCGCTGTCTGCGCGAAAACGGCGTGAGCGTCTCGGAACCCACAGGCACAAGTTCCACTGCGTTGCAGGGCTTCTTCCAGCAGCTCCAATCAGTGCGCGGCACCCCGGCGTTCAAGACGGCGAGCGCGGCGTGCTCGAAGGATCTGCCGAACGGCGGGCAAGCGGCGCGTCCGGGCGAAGGGTGAGCGAAGGATGAACTCGCCGACAACCGACGTCCACCGCGATGCCGGAAGTGACCAGGGCGCGCCCGACGGCGGCGCCGCGCGCTTTAGCTGGCGTCGCCGCACATTAATCGCAACGTTCATGGCGATCGCGATCATTGTCGCCGCGGTCGCAATTCTCAGCGGCGGCAGCACAGCGTCTAGTACCGGGCAGGCGCTGCAAGGCACCTCGACGGCGACCGTCGCCACGCGAGAAATCGTCGAAACCGAAACGCAGACCGGCACTCTCGGCTACGCCGACGCATCCGACGTTTACAACCGGCTCTCTGGCACGGTCACGTGGATCCCGAAAGTTGGCGCCGTAATCCACCAGGACGGGCTGCTTTACCGCGTCAACGGAGAAGGGGTTTACCTGTTTAGCG